>JAFGSX010000068.1 GCA_016934455.1 Deltaproteobacteria bacterium | reverse complement strand
GGTCCGCTCTACGCCGATATCACCGGCAAGCTGGTGCGAGACAACGGCACGGCGGCCACCGGCCTGACGGTCAAGCTGCTGGCCGACGGCAGCGAGCTGTCGAGCGTGGTGACCAATGAGGACGGCGACTATACGTTCAGCGTCGAGCAGCGCAAGCTCGCCGCAGCCGCGCTGCTGAGCGTGCGCGCCAGCGTCGAGGTCAACGGCAAGCAGGCCGAGGTCGGTCTCGACTTTGCCACCGGGGGCGACCTGAACCTGCCGGGCGTGCGCTTTCTCGAGGCGGCGGCCAGCCCCACTCCGGGCACCGTGGACGTGACGGTCGCCATCCCCAATTACGCCGATCCCAGCGACCGGCGGCCGGCCGGCTACGCGGTCGAGGTCAGGACGGACGGCGACGCGCTGCTGGCGACCCAGACCGCGTCTGCCAGCTCGAGCACGATCGCGGTCAACCGCCGGCTGCTCGAGAACTATCTCACGAGCTGGCGGCTCAAGGCGCTGCTCCAGTCGACCAGCGGCGGCACCGAGGTGACCGGTTACGCCGCTGGCCTGGTCGCCTCGCTGGTGCCGCAGAACGCGGCGCCACTGTCGCGCGGCATGGGTTGCACCTACGCCAACACCGCCAACCAGACCGCTGATGCGCTCACGCCGTGCCCGATCACCGACGGCGATCTGCGCTCGCGGATGGAGCCGCAGGAGATCTGCACCGACCCCGACCTGACCGATTCAATCCAGGTCTGCGCCGCGCCGTACGAGGAGCTGGTGGTCGACCTCGGCACCCTGCAGAGCTTTTCGTACTTCGCGGTGCACGACGTGCTGGACGGCGTCGGCGTGCTGCTCGAGAGCTCCGAGGACGGCACGTCGTTCCAGACGGTGACCGGCTTCAACGCCGACAACTTCGTGCTCACCGCCGTGTCGCCGATCGCGGCCCACTACCTGCGGCTCAAGTACACCGACACGACGGATCCCGCCGAAAACCCGAGCGCGCTCGCCGGCATCAACGAGATCGTCGTCTACTAGAGGGTCTGTCGGGCAGACCCTCCCCCGCCGGAGCAAGTCGGTCGGGGCCCCCACCCGACCAGCACCGTCAAGGTCCCGTCGTCGCTGCGCTCATCCGTGGCGGTGGTCGTTTCACGGGGATTGCCTGTTGACAGTCCGCGGCCGATCAGAGTACGCAAAGCTCCCGGGGGCGTTGTCCACGACGGACACCGGCGCTGCTGGTTGACTGTTTTGATCGCGGAATCGCCTTGGAACTCAACGTCACCCTCCTGATCCAGCTAGCGGTCTTTTTGTTCGCCATGCTGTGGCTGTCGCTGCTGCTGTTCAGGCCATTGCTGCGGCTGCTGGAAGAGCGCGAGAAGCGCATCGCCGGCACCCGCCGCGAGGCGGCCGCGATGACGGCGGCCAATGAGGAGAAGCTCAAGGGCATCGGCGTCCGCATCGACGAGGCGCGGGCGCTGGCCTACGAGCAGCGGCGGGCGCTGCGCGCCGAGGGGCAGAAGATCTACGCCGAGACCGTCGAGCGGGCGCGGCAGGAGACGCAGCAGCAGCTCGAGCGCGCCCACGCCGAGATCGCGGCGGCGCGCGATCGGGCGCGCGCCGAGCTGCAGTCCGAGTCGCAGCGGCTGGCCGATTCCATCGTGGCGCGGCTGCTCGATCGCCCGGAGGGCCGCGCATGAGCCGGCGGCGTCTCGCGCTGATGTGGTCGGCCGCGCTCGGCCTGCTGCTGCTGCCGGCGCTGGCGCTGGCCAGCGAGGCCGGAGTTCACGCCACCGGCATCAACTGGTGGGCGACCGATCCGCACCAGCCGGCGCTGGGCTGGTTACTGGTCGACTTTGCGATCTTCGTGGCGCTGCTGGTGGCCTTCGCACGGCGGCCGCTGCGCGAGTTCGTGCGCACGCGCGCGCTGGGCATCAGGCGCGCCATCGAGGAGGCGGCGGCCCAGCGCGCCGCGGCCGAGCGGACCGCGGCCGAGCTGGCGCAGCGGCTGACCGACCTCGACCGCGAGCTCAAGGCTCTGCGCGAGGACATCGTGCGCAGCGGCGAGCGCGAGCGAGCCCAGCTCCAGGCCGATGCCGAGCGCACGGCCGAGCGCATGCAGCGCGAGGTCGGGCAGCAGACCGAGAGCGAGCTGGCGCGCGTCAAGGACGAGCTGCACGCCGAGTCGATGCGGCGAGCGATCGAGGTGGCCGAGCAGACGCTGCGCGCGCGGTTGACCGCGGCCGACCACCAGCGGCTGAACCGGCAGTTCGTCGATGCCTTCACCGGCTCGCAGGGAGTGCTGCCGTCATGAAGCACGGTGTGGTCGCCCACCGCTACGCGCGCGCGCTGCTGGCCTGCGCCGAGGAGCAGGCGGCGCTCAAGCCGGTGGGCGAGGATCTGCGGCAGCTTGCGGCGTGGTTCGCGCAGGTGGCCGATCTGCGCCGCGCCGTCGAGAACCCGCGCGTCACCAGCGCCGAGAAGCGGGTGGTGCTGGCCCGGCTGGCAGAGCGCATGAGCTGCCAGCCGTTGACCCGTACCTTCGTCGACCTGCTGGTCGACAAGGGGCGGCTGGGCTACCTGCCCGCGATCGCGGCCACCTACCGCGATCTGGCCGATCAACGGCTCGGCCAGCTTCGGCTCGAGCTGCGCTCGAGCAGCGCGCTCGAGCCGACGGCGATCGAGCAGATCCGCGCCGCGCTGGCGCGCCGGACCGGCAAGTTCGTGGTGATCGACAGCGGGATCGAGCCCGAGCTGCTGGGGGGCGTGGTGGCCCGCGTCGGCGACACTGTCTACGACTCGAGCCTGCGCTCGCACCTGCGCCGCTTGGGCCGGAGCGCGTTGACGCACTGACAGCACGCGGCCCGCGAGGGGCCGCCGGGAAGACGCCATGGAGCTTCGCGCCGAAGAGATCAGCGACATCATCAAGCGCCAGATCAAGGACTACGACAAGCGCACCGAGGTGGCCGAGGTCGGCAGCGTGCTCAGCGCCGGCGACGGCATCGCCCGCGTGCACGGGCTCGAGTCGGCGATGGCCGGCGAGCTGTGCGAGTTCGAGAACGGCGTGCAGGGGCTGATCCTCAACCTCGAGGAGGACAACGTCGGCGTCGCGGTGATGGGCGAGTCGCACGACATCAAGGAGGGGACGCTGGTCAAGCGCACCGGCCGCATCGCCGACGTGCCGGTGGGCGAGGCCATCTGCGGCCGCGTCCTCGACGCGCTGGGCAATCCGCTCGACGGCAAGGGCCCGGTCCAGAGCGGGGAGCGGCGCAAGATCGAGATCAAGGCGCCGGGCATCGTATGGCGCGAGGGAGTGAAACAGCCGCTGCAGACCGGCATCAAGGCCATCGACTCGATGATCCCGATCGGCCGCGGCCAGCGCGAGCTGATCATCGGCGACCGCGGACTCGGCAAGACCGCGCTGGCGGTCGACACCATCATCAACCAGAAGGGCGGCGACGTGTTCTGCATCTACGTCGCCATCGGCCAGAAGCAGTCGACCGTGGCGCGCGTGGTCGACCGGCTGGTCAAGTCCGGCGCCATGGACTACACCACCGTCGTCACCGCCTCGGCCTCGGATCCGGCGCCGCTGCAGTTCCTCGCCCCTTACAGCGGCTGCACCATGGGCGAGTACTTCCGCGACAACGGCAAGCACTCGCTGCTGGTCTACGACGATCTGTCCAAGCAGGCGGCGGCCTACCGCCAGCTTTCGCTGCTGCTGCGCCGGCCGCCCGGCCGCGAGGCCTATCCGGGCGACATCTTCTACCTGCACTCGCGCCTGCTCGAGCGCGCGGCCAAGCTCAACGCCAAGCACGGCGGCGGTACGCTCACCGCGCTGCCGGTGATCGAGACCCAGGCCGGCGACGTCTCGGCCTATATTCCGACCAACGTG
>JAFGSX010000067.1 GCA_016934455.1 Deltaproteobacteria bacterium | reverse complement strand
GTGCTGGCGACCGGCCAGGTCTCGCTCACCGTGTTCGACGAGGAGTGGCGCATCCAGCCGAGCGCCGCGATCACCATCCCGACGCTCGCCAACGGCGGCCTGCAACTGCTCGACGGCGGCAACCGCATGCGCACCACCTGGCAGATCGATCCCGATCTGAAGTGGCCGGACGGCATGCCGGTCACGGCCGACGATTTCGTCTTTGCTCACAAGGTGATCACCGATCCGCGCTACGAGGTGGCCGACCGCACGGTCACCGACAAGGTCGAGGCGATGCAGGCGGCGGGCGCCGACCGCCGGACGCTGGTGGTCGACTGGAAGCAGGTCTTTGCGTTTTACCACAACTACGGCAACCACCGCCTGCTGCCGCGCCACGTCGTGCAGAAGCGGTACCTCGACCACCCCGATACCCTGGCGACGGATCCGTTTGGCACGCGGCCGCTGCTGCCCGGCGGCTTCACCGTCAGCGACTGGGTGCGCGGGTCGCACATCGTCGTCGAGCGCAACGGGGCCGCCCGCGGCAAATGGCAGCCCTGGTTCGATCGCATCGTGTTCCGGATCATCCCGAGCACGTCGGCGCTCGAGGCCAACCTGATCTCGGGCACCATCGATGCCATCAGCTCGGGCTGGCTGCCGCTCGACCGGGTCGAGGCGTTGGCCGACAGGCACAGCGACAGCTTCGACTTTCACTTTGTCGAGGGGCTGAGCTTCGAGCACATCGATTGCAACCTCGATAACCCGATCCTGGCCGACGTGCGGGTGCGGCGGGCGCTGCTGCACGGCGTCGACCGCGAGCGACTGGCGCGCGATCTCTACGGGCACCGGCAGCCGGTGGCTCACTCCTGGGTGCCGCCGCGGCGCCGCGATCACAACAACGCGGTCAGGCGCTACCCTTACGATCCGACGCAGGCGGCGCGCCTGCTCGATGAGGCGGGGTACCTCGTCGGCGCCGATGGATTGCGCGCGAAGGATGGCACGCCGCTCAAGCTGACGATCATGACCACCAGCGGCCACGCCACGCGCGAGCGCATCGAGCAACGGCTGCAGGGCGAGTGGCGCAAGCTCGGCATCGAGCTCGAGATCCGAAATCAGCCGGCCAAGCTGTTTTTCTCGGAGACGCTGCGCCGACGCGCCTTCAGCGGTTTGGCGATGTACACCTGGACTCTCGATCCGATGCACGATTCGTCGACGCTGTGGCGTTGCGATCAGATCCCCAGCGCGGACAACGGCTGGCGCGGTCAGAACTACCCGGGCTGGTGCAACGAGGAGGTGACGTCGCTGCACCGGCAGATCGAGCGCGAGCTCGACGAGGGGATACGAGACGATCTGATGCGACGCCAGCAGTTGCTGTGGGCCGACGCGCTGCCGGTGCTGCCGCTTTTCTTCCAGCTTGAGCCTTCGGTCACCGTCAAGCGGCTGCGCGGCTGGAAGCCGACCGGTACGCTGGTGCCGGTGACCTGGAATGCAACGGCGTGGCGATTCGCCGACTGACGCCGAGGGAGCCGAGGATGATGCAGGTTGCCGTTTTGTCGATCGCCGTCGTAGTCGCCGCCCAGTCCGCGCCGGCGGCCGAGCTGGCTCCAGGGTATATGCAGACCGACGACAGCCGCGACCGGGCACGGCGCGAGCCGCCACCCGACACCGGCGCGCTCTACCACCTGACCTGGTACGGCGCCGACTATGCCGCGACGGCGGCGCTGGCGGGCGTCGCCTGGGGCCTCTGGCCCATGCTCGAGCCACAGCCGGCGCTGTACGGACCGCGCTTCGACGACGCCGAGCCCGACCTGGCCGCGATCCAGGAGCCCGGGCTCGACCGGACGATCGGCGCGCCCTACCGCGAGAACACCGTGCCCGATCTGTGGCTCTACCTCGGCGGCGGAACGCTGGCGCTGGCCGCGGTCGGTTACGAGTCGGTGCGGTACCAGGACTGGCACGCGGTGCACAATCTGGTCCTCGGCGGTGCCGAGGCCGTGGTCATGACCTATGCGGTGACCGAGGCGATCAAGACCGGCGTCGGGCGCCTGCGCCCGGATTTCAGGGATCGGGCGACCCGCTACTACTGCAATCCCGAGCTGGGGCTGCGCGGCTCGATCGCCGGCCTCGACTGCAGTGTGCCCGACAGCGACGGCGTCTACATGGACCAGAAGGACATGCGCGACGGCCACCGCAGCTTTCCCTCGGGCCATTCGTCGTCGGCGTTTGCGCTGGCCACCTACTTCGCGCTCTACCTCGGGGGGGAGACGGTTTGGGGCGAGCACGCGTCGGAGTGGAGCGTGCCGGTCGGCGCCACTCTGATGACCGGCCTGCTCGGCCTGGCCGCGACCGTCGCCGCCACGCGGGTCTCGGATGGACGGCACCATCTCGACGACGTCGCCGCCGGCGCCCTCGTCGGTAGCGCCTCGTCGGCGCTGTTCTACTTTCTACACCACGACCTCAAAGGCCGACCCACCTATCGCGGCTTGACCGTGGCTCCGGTCGCGCTCAGCGACGGTGCCGCGCTGCAGCTCGCGCTCCGATTCTAATGGCTCGCAGTTCCGTGCGCGCGCCAGCGTCGATCCGCGGTTGTCCTCGCGACGGGACCACCCGCCGCGCGGCCGTGATCCGGCTGG
>JAFGSX010000066.1 GCA_016934455.1 Deltaproteobacteria bacterium | reverse complement strand
GCGATAGGCGTGCCAGAGAATGACCTCGGGCGCGGTGCGCGCGGCGGCACCGGCATCCTCCCCTGCGTCTTCCGCGCTCCCGGAGAGCAGCAGAGCCAAGGTGAGGAGCTGCCCGATCACGCGCGCGCCTCGATCCGCAGTCCCTGTGCGTCGAAGAAATGGATGCCGTCCCCGGCGAGGGCCAGCGGCGCGGGTTTGCCGGGCGTGACCTGGTGGCCGCCTCGCACCAGCGCGGTCAGCGGCTGCTTGCCGCCGCGGCAGAGCGCGAACGACTCGGCACCCAGCCGCTCGACCACGTCGACCTCGACCTCGCCGAACGGAATGCCGTCGGTCCCGACCAGCAGCGACTGCGGCCGCACGCCGAGGGTGGCGGTGGCGGCGGGCGCGCTCAGCTCGAGGCTGCGGCCGTCGTCGAGCTTTAGCGTTCCGGCGTCGACCTTGACCGGGATGAAGTTCATGGTCGGCGAGCCGAGAAAGCCGGCCACGAAAATGTTGCTCGGCCTGGCGTAGACGTCGAGCGGGGCGCCGATCTGCTGCGCCACACCGCCCTCGAGCACCACCACGCGGTCGGCCAGCGTCATCGCCTCGACCTGATCGTGGGTGACGTAGACGGTGGTGGTGCCGAGCTGGCGCCTCAGCCGGGCCAGGTCGGCGCGAACGTCCGAACGCAATTTGGCATCCAGGTTGGACAGCGGCTCGTCAAAAAGAAACGCTTTGGGCCGCCTCACGATCGCGCGTCCCATGGCCACGCGCTGGCGCTGGCCGCCCGAGAGCTGGCGCGGCTTGCGGTCGAGCAGCGCGCTCAGGCCGAGGCGGGCCGCCACCTCGTCGACCTTTTTTGCGATCTCGGCGGACGGCGTCCGGCGCACGGCCAGGCCGAAGCCGATGTTCTCGCGCACGGTCAGGTGCGGGTAGAGCGCGTAGCTCTGAAAGACCATCGCGATGTCGCGGTCCTTGGGCGCCACGTCGTTGACGCGGCGGTCGCCGATGTAGAGGTCGCCGGCCGTGATCGATTCGAGCCCGGCGATCATACGCAGGATGGTCGACTTGCCGCAGCCCGAGGGCCCGACCAGCACCACGAACTCGCCGTCGGCCACCTCGAGGTCCAGGTTCTTGACGATGACCACGTCGCCAAAGGCCTTGCGAACGCCCACGAAGCGGATCTGAGCCACGGTCACCTCGGCGCGCAGAGTGCGCCTCTTCCGTCGCTCAGGTGTGGCGGGATGTCAAGGATCAAAGGCGATGGCAGCAGCGGCCGACCGGCCGCGGGCGATCAGCCTCAGCTAAATCCACTGCGGCCGCCGCAGCTCGACGTCGAGCTGTAACCGCTTTCACAGTCGTCGCCGCGGGCAAACGTGGACATTTGACGCACCGGCTTGGGCTCGCCGCACTCGGGGCAGACGACTTTGTCGGTGGCGTTGCGGCTGACCAGCTCCTCGAACTTGGCGCCGCAGCGCGGGCATTTGAACTCGTAGATCGGCATTGCCGGGAACCTCCTGACCGCATTCGTATTCGTATGCCTAGAGCCGGCCTCGGTCAAAAAGATTCAGATGCACAAATCGACAACCAATGCCTCAATTTAAGCACCTGGCGCGATAGCGCAATCCGGCCAGGTCCGCACCAGGGCCGGATTCCGGGCGAATTGACGGCGGAGGTTCGTGCGGTACGTGATATGCGTCTCGCGGCTGCCGGTTGTGCGGCTGCTGCCTCGGGAGCATCGGTGACGGCAGATCGTGGAAAGCGCTGGCGCGTTGTTCACCACGTCGTCGGGGCGCTGCTCGTCTTCGCCTGGATCGTCGCGGCCGCGTTTCAGGTGCGCAGCACCGGTCCCGAGTACGGTTTCGACGCCGAGAACGTGCCGCCGCCCGCGACCGACGCGGCCGCGCGCAGTTACGGCATCTATTACCAGGATCGCAAGATCGGGTTCTCGGAGAGCTGGCGCGAGGAGCTCGCGGGTGGCGGCGCGCGCTTTTTCGATCGCGTCTACTGGCAGTTCAAGGCGCAGAGGAGCGTGCAGCGGCTGGCGATGGAGAGCGAGACCGACGTCGACCAGCGCTGGCAGCTCGTCAGCTTTGCCACGCGCATCGACGCTGGCCTGGCCAAGATCAGCGCGCGGGCCGTGGTGCGCGGGGAGACCCTCGAGGTCGAGCTGACCACGGCGGGGCAGACCCGGCGCGAGAGCTATCCGCTGGCGGGGCCGGTGCTGGTGCCCGCGTTGCTGCGCAGCTACGTCGCGGCTCGCGATCCGGCTCCCGGCAGCGCGCTGCGGCTCGATGTCTACAACCCGCTGCTGCGCGGCGCCGAACCGATAGAGGTGCTGGTCGAGGAGCGCACGGCCGATGGCTGGCGCATCGCCGAGATCATGCGCGGCTCGATCAAGACCACCGCCTGGATCGATCGCTCGGGCACCACCTTGCGCGAGGAGAGCTTCATGGGCTTTCGCATGGAGTCGGAGCCGCGCGAGCAGGCGATGGCCTTGCCCGAGGACGCCGAGAGCATTCCGGACCTGGTCTTCGCAGCGGCGGTCCCGGTCGACGGCGATATCGACGACCCGCAGCGGGTGCGCCGGCTCGTGCTGCGGCTGAGCGGTACCGATCTGTCGAGCTTTGCCGCGCTCGACGGGGGACGCCAGACCCGCCGCGGCGGCGACGTCACCGTCGAAGCCCCGCCGTATCCGGACCGGGCGCCCTACCTGCTGCCGCTCGACCTCGCCGGGGCCTCCGCCGAGCTGATCGAGGCGCTCCAGCCCGAGGCGCTGGTTCAGGCCGACGACCCCAAGATCGTGAGACTGGCCACCCGCGTCGTCGGCGCCGAGCGCGATCCGGCGCGCGCCGCGGCCCGGCTCTCGGAATGGGTTCACAGCCGCCTGCGCAAGGAGTCGAGCGTCGGCGTGCCGAGCGCGGTCGAGGTGCTGGCGGTCATGGCCGGCGACTGCAACGAGCACACCGTCCTGTTCACGGCCCTGGCGAGGGCGATCGGAGTTCCGACCCGGATGGCGGCGGGTATCGTCTACGCCGATCCCGAGGGCAGCGGAGCCGCCATGTACTACCACGCCTGGCCCGAGGTCTGGCTCGGCTCCTGGGTCGCCATCGATCCCACCTTTGGCCAGCTTCCGGCGGACGCCACCCACGTCCGCTTCATCCTCGGTGGGCTCGAGCGTCAGGTCGACATCCTGCGGCTGATCGGCACCCTGCGGGTCTCGGTCCGGCAGCTCGAACGCGACGACGGGCGGGCGGCCCGGCGTCACCCCGGGGCGGCGACCGCGCCGGCCGGGGAGGAGGAGGGTCCGTGATCGAGATCGACCACCTGTGCAAGCGTTTTGGCAAATTCGTCGCCATCGAGGATCTGTCGCTGCGGGTCGAGGACGGCGAGATCTTCGGGTTTCTCGGCCCCAACGGCGCCGGCAAGACCACCACCATCAAGGCCATGGCCGGGCTGATCAAGCCGACCGCGGGCGAGGTGCGCATCGACGGCCTGAGCGTGCAGCGGCAACCGCTGGCAGCCAAGCAGCGGCTGGGCGTGGTCCCGGATCGGCCGTTTCTGTACGAGAAGCTGACCGGCCGCGAGTTTCTCAGCTTCATGTGCGGGCTGTACGGCGTGCCCGACCAGCGTGGGCGGCGCGCCTCCGAGGAGCTGCTGCGGCTGTTCCAGCTCGAGGGGTGGGGCGACGAGCTGATCGAGGGCTACAGCCACGGCATGAAGCAGCGGCTGGTGATGGCCGGTGCCTTCGTTCACGATCCGCGAGCGCTGGTCATCGACGAGCCGACCGTCGGTCTCGATCCGCAGGGGACGCGGCTGCTCAAGGAGGTGTTCAGCGCCTTCGCCCGTCGCCGGCGCACGGTCTTCCTGTCGACCCACAGCCTGGCCGCGGCCGAGGAGGTGTGCGACCGCATCGGCATCCTGTCCCACGGCCGGCTGGTGGCGAGCGGCACGCTCGACGAGCTGCGCGCTCGCGCCCGCAGCGAGGGCGATCTCGAGTCCGTGTTCTTCACCCTGACCCGGGAGGATGCCGACGGCGATGGCACCGCGGCGGCCGACGCCGATGCGCTGCTCGACGCGGTGTTGTTGCCCGAAGGTCAGCCGCCGGATTCGCGGATGGACCCGTGAGCGCAGCCAGCTCGCTGCTCTATCCGCGGCTGCGCGGCCTGCTCAACCAGGCGCGGCGGTTGGACCGCCGCGGCCGGGGCAAGGTCATCGGCGCCTCGGCGTTCGTGGCGGCGGTCTGGATCGGGCTCTACTACGGACTGCAGCGCCTGCTCGGCGTGCTCTACCGCGTCGAGCTGCTGGGTCCCTACCTGGTCGACCGGCTGCTGCTGCTGCTGCTGGTCTCGTTCATGGGGATCCTGCTGCTCTCGAACATCGTGACCTCGCTGGCCACCTATTACCTGTCGGCCGAGCTGATGCTGGTCAATGCGGCGCCGGTGTCGCGCCTGCGCCTGTTCTACGCCAAGTTCTTCGAGAACCTGGCGGCCTCGTCGTGGATGGTGGTGGTCTTCGGCGTGCCGGTGATCCTCGCCTATGGCACGGTGCACGATTCACCGATCGGTTTCTACGCCCTGGCGGCGGTGACCTGGCTCGGTTTTCTGTTCATCCCGGCCGCCGTCAGCGTGGTGGTGACGACCAGCCTGGTCAACATCTTCCCGGCGCGCGCGGCGCGCGATCTTTTCATCATCGTCACCGCGTTTTTTCTGGGCGGCGCCTGGATCCTGTTTCGCATGCTGCGGCCGGAGCGCCTGGCCAATCCCGAGGGCTTTGTCGGCGTCGCCCAGTTCCTGGGCTCGCTGGCGGTGCCGCAGTCCTCCTGGCTGCCGTCGACCTGGGTCGGCGCGGCACTGACGCCGGCGATGCGCGGCCAGGTGACGGCTGGTCTGCCGGCGGCGGGCTTCGTGCTGCTCTGGGCGGCGGCGTTTACCGTTCTCGCCGCCTGGATCACGTCGGCGCTCTATCTCGGCGGCTGGTCGCGAGCTCAGGAGGGACGACCCGCGCGGCTGCACGGCCTGCGCGGTCGGCGCTTGCAGGAGTGGGCCTCGCGGCTGCTCGGCCGCGCCGGCGGCGCGGTGATGGCCAAGGACGCCAAGATGCTGGTGCGCGATGCCACCCAGTGGAGCCAGCTCGTGCTGCTGCTGGCGCTGGTCGCCATCTACCTGTTCAGCATCCACGCGCTGCCGTTCGAGGTGCTGCAGTTCGACACCAGCACCTACCGCAACGCGGTGGCCTTTCTCAACGTCGGCATGACCGGTTTCGTGCAATCCGCGGTCGCCGCCCGTTTCGTCTTCCCATCGATATCGGCCGAGGGGCGCGGCATCTGGATCCTGCGCGCGTCGCCGACCAGCGCGGCCGAGCTGGTGCGCGCCAAGTGGATCGCGGGCGCGCTGCCGGTGCTGGTGTTCGGTGAGGTGCTGGCCGTCGCCTCGAACCTGCTGCTGCGCACCGACCCGCTGATCATGGGCATCGCCATCCTCGACGCGGCGCTGGCCGCCTTTGCCATCTGCGCGCTCGCCGCCGGCATCGGGGCCGCCATGCCCGACTTCAAGGCGGAGAACGCGGCCAAGGTGGCGGCGTCGTTTGGCGGGTTGCTCTTCATGGCCAGCGCGCTGGTCGTGCTGTTCGTTCTGGTGGCGCTGCAGGCCTACCCGACCTGGCGCCTGCTGATGGCGCTGCAGTACCATCTGCCGCCGGCGCGCTCGGTCTGGATCGCCGGCGCGCTCGGCTACGGCGGCTCGCTGGTCGTGGCGGCGCTGGTGTGCCTGTTCGCCAGCAAGCGCGGGGCGCTGGCCCTCGAGGAACGCGAGTACTGAATCCCCGGACGGGGAATGGGCGAGCGTTCGACTCCTGTTGAAAAACACCGTGATGGGGCATAGGGGTACGGTTGTACCCCAGAAGAGGAGGAGAATGCCGTCATGACGATGACGCCGGTGCTGGTCAGCTTCGCGGTCACCCGGCGCTGCAACCTCAGGTGCCCGCACTGCTACAGCGAGTCCGTCGAGGAGCCGCATCCCCGGGAGCTGAACACCGACGAGGCGTGCGCGGTCATCCACGACGTCGCTGCCGCGGGGACGCGGATGATCATCTTCGACGGCGGTGAGCCCACGCTGCGCGAGGATCTGCCCATCCTGGTCGAGCACGCCGCACGCGAGGGACTGGCCCCCTTGCTCGGCACCAACGGCATGCTCGAGTGCCTCACCCCGGCCCTGGT
>JAFGSX010000065.1 GCA_016934455.1 Deltaproteobacteria bacterium | reverse complement strand
CACCGCAGTTGATCCTGTGTGGCGGGGGGCCGGCGGGAGCGGCCCGCCCAGTGGCGTTTTCAACAACAACAAAACCTGACGCCGATTAGCGGGGCCCCGCCAAAAATAGGCTCAAGCAAAGTGAGCAGCGCTATGACTCCTTCACCGGCGACATTTTTGTCCTCGCTGGCTCGCAAAAAAGTCTCGCCCCGGCCCCCCACACCGGAGTGATTCGAGCCGATTTCGCATCAGTAGACGTTGTACTGCTTGCGCAGCGCCTCGTGCTCGGCGGCGTTGCGAGACGGGTGCAGCACCTTGTTGCTGTCGTGCAGGTAGTACCAGTATTCGCTGCGCGTCGGCCGCAGCGCGGCCAGCAGCGACTCGACAGTGGGCGCGCCGATCGGCGTCGGCGGCAGCCCCTTCTGGTAGCGCGAGTTGTAGGGGTCGCTCTGGTCTCGCAGCCGCTGCAAAAAGGCCGCGCGGTCGTTCCAGTCGACGAGCTGGTAGCGGCTGGTGGCGTCGACCCCCAGCGGGGTGTCGGTGTCGAGCCGCCGGTACAGGATGCCCGCGACCAGCGACCGCTGCGCCGGCGTCGGTTCCTCGCGCTCGAGCAGCGAGGCCATGGTCACGATCTCGTGCAGCGAGCGCTTGCCGCTCGCGATCTCCTGCTGGTGCTGGCGGTAGAAGCGCTCGCCAAAGGTGTCGAGCTGGCGCTGGATCAGGCCCTTGAGATCGAACGGATCGGGCACCACGGCGTAGGTCTCGGGGTAGAGGTAACCCTCGAGTGTGGCGCGCGGCAGCTCGAACGGCGCCTTGAAGCTGTCCGGCGTCGAGGCCAGCGCGACGTAGGCGCCGGGCTTGATCCACCCCTTCTCGGCCAGGGCGCGGTCGGTGTCGCTCAGACGCCACCCCTCGAGCACCTTGAACGGGACGTCCTCGGGCAGCGGGTTCTGCTCCAGCGCGGCCGCCAGCTCGCGCATGCTCGACGCGCGGTCCAGCTCGAAGCGGCCGGCCTTGACCCGGAGCCCGCCGCGGCGCCTGACCAGGTAGCGCCAGGCCCCCTCGTCGTCGATCAGCCCGGCGCCCTTGAGCAGCCTGCCCACGGCCTTGGCGTGGGCGCCCCGGGGCACGGTCAGGACGACGCTGCCCTGTCCGGCGCCCGGCCGGTCCAGCGCGCGCTCGAGAAAAAGGACGAACACCCCGACCGCGATCAGGGCCAGCACCACCACCGCGGTCAACGCGACGACGAGCTTTTTCATGGGGACGACACTAGCAGCCCGGCGACCGCGCGTCTGCTCTCGCGCTAGCGGTTGAGATTCAGTCCTGGGGCTCCCGCACCAGGCCCGGCCCGTGGACGTGCGGGGTGCGGGCCGCCGCCGGACGGTGCAGCTCGAGCAGCGGCAGCGTGGCGTCCTGCTCCCGGGCGTCGCGCACCGCCTCGACGATGGACTCGGTGGTGATGATCATGGCGCCGGCCTCGCCGTTGAGCCTGCCGCCGGCGTAGACGATGCCGACGACATTGCCCTCGCCGTCGAGGACCGGGCCGCCGCTCTGCCCGGGCAAGCTCTCCATGCCGGCGATAAAGGCGTTGGCCTGGTAGGCCCCCAGGTACTTCCCGGCCGCGACCTCGAGGCTGCCGTCGTTGTGGGCGTCGCCGACCACCCACAGCGTCTCGCCCCTCTTGACGTCGCGCGTCGCCCGCAGCCGGCCCAGGCCCGACCGCCCCGCCCAGTCCTCGATCTGGAGCAGCGCCCAGTCGTGGTAGGTGCCAAAGGAATCCTTCGGCACCGCGGTGAAGGCGCCGACGTCGTAGCTGCCGGCCTCGGGCAGCACCCGCAGCGCCAGCGTTCGGCCGCCGGTGGAGAACGGGTCGCGACCGGCAAAGGCGCCGTCGCCCGCCGTGTCTCCCAGGCGCTGCCCGCGCAGCACCTCGAGGACGTGCCGGGCGGTCAGGACGAGCCCGCCGCCGAGGTGGACGCTGCTCATGCGCCCGAGAGCGCGGAACCAGTCGTCGACGGGCGCGTCGGGCCCCAAAGCGGCCGGGACCCCGGCGCTGCGGACGTTGTCGCCCGACGGCAGCAGGTCCGGATGCAGGCCCGCCACCGTTTCCAGGGGCGGAAAACCCTGCGCCTCGAGGGCCTGGTAGTACTGCTGCGATGCGGCGTTGGCGCCGAAATCGCCGACGAAGCGGCGCCACTCGTCGGCGATCGCCGCCCTCTCCTCCGACGAGAACTGGTGATCGTCGGCCAGCGCCGTGCTCACCGCCCGGGTGAGCGCGACAAATCCCCTGGTCTTGGCATCCTCGCCGGCCGGAACCTGACGCGCCTCTGCGAAGATCTGCCGGATGGTCGAGATCGTCGGCATGGTTACGTCCACCATTGGCCGCGCCTCGACGGGCTGTCCTCGGGTCGAGCGCGCACGCCGTTTTCTTGCTATCCCCCATGGTAACCCGCGTCACTCGTTTCCCGCAACGGCGCGGCTCCGCGCGCTATCCGAGCGCGAGGACGAAATACCCGGCGCCGTCGAGCAGCAAGCCGACCACGGCGTCGAAGATGCACAGGACCAGCCCGAAATACCCGATCCACAACATGCAATAGTGGGGGTGAAACGCTGCCAGGCCCATCGCCGCCGAGCTCGCGGCCGGACCGGCACCAAAATCCTGAAGCCCGATCGCCAGCGCTCTGGCCTTGAGGCCCCACGCGATGCCCGGCAGGTAGACCAGCATCAGCACCGCCACCACCGCGACGCCGGCGAGATTCGTCGCCAGCTCCGACGCCTGCTGGCCCTCGACGTAGCGGCGCGCGGCCATGCTGAGATGGGCCGTCGTCACCAGCCCCGCGACCAGCAGCAGCACCCCGTAGCCGAACGAGAGAGCTCCGAACAGCAGCAGCCTCTTCTGGTCGCTCTTCCTCGGGGCGGTGGCGTCGTTCTCTGGTCTGCTGTTCATGGAGTCAGCCTGTCTCTGTCCGCTGCGTCGTCCGGGATCAATCCCCGAGATCGGTGGTGAAGACGTGGGCGCCGTCGGCCGCGTCGTAGCCGAGGTACTTGAAGCGGGTGCCGGGCGCGAACAGCAGCTCCTCCTCGAGCGCGTTGGTGTCGTGGGTGCCGTACGGCGACACGTCGCGGGCGTGGCGCGGCCGATCGATCCGGATCAGGTAGGTGTCGGCCAGGATGCCGGTTCTGGTGCGCGAGCACGAGACGAAGGCCGGATCGACCACGGTCTGGCCGACCGTCAGCTCCGCCGGATCGGCGACGGCGCCGGGCAGATGGCTCGAGCCGCGCCAGATCCGCAGATCGCTACCGTTGCGCTGCGCCGGCACCGACGGCAGCGCGCAGAGCGCGGTCAGCATGCGGTGCGCGGCCCGGTAGCTGGCGTAGCCGAGCGGCCGCTGGCCGCGCAGCGCGCCGTTGATCGCGGTGGAGCCGCCCGGGTCGCTGTTGCCGTTGGGGGCCATGTAGTCGCTCAGCGCCTGGCGCTGCTCGCTGTCGAGCGACGACGGCGCTCCGGCGCCGCTCGCCCTGGACAGGTCAAAGCCGCGCAGGTTGGCCAGCAGGCGCGGGCTCTGCTGCCGCTCGTGCTCGGCGAGCCGCTGCTCGTGCACGGCCAGCGCGCTCCGCTCGCGCTGGACGCAATGGGTCAGATGATCCAGCGCCTTGCCGTGGCGCAGCCGCTGCCACCACGACGCGCCCGCCGCGAGCTGCTCCAGCTTGTCGAGCTGCGCCGCGTGGCCGCGGCTGTTGTAGGTCTCGATCCAGTGGCTGGCGACGCGCATGAAGTCGTCGGGCAGGCCGGCCGCGAGCGAGCGAAACGCGTCGAGGTCGATGCCGAATTGCCAGGTCGGCGCACCCTCGCCCAGCAATTCGGGGACGCGGCTGCCCGCGCTGTCGAAGGTCCAGCTCCGCGCATCGGCCGAGACGCTGCGCAGCGCGCGGTCGAGCCCGGCCTCGGGCACTGCGCTGCCAGCGTCGGCGTGGCCGGCGGGGGTCGCGTCGGCCGGCGGCGCGCCCCCCCTGGTCGCGGCGTCCGGTGCGCGCGAGGCGACCGGGGTCGAAGGCGGGGCGGATGATCTAATCGGCATGCACGAGCCCTCGGGAGTCTATATGCGCAAGAAGGCAAGATTGGCAAAGCCATGCCGGGTGGCTCTAGACCCTCAGCTCACTTCAGTCGATCCCGTTCGGCAGGGGGCCGGCGGAAGCGGTCCGCCCGGTGGCGTTTTCAACAACAACAAAACCTGACGCCGATCAGCGGGCCCCTGCCGAAAATTGGTTCAATTCAAGCGAGCTGAGGGTTTAGGGGCCTCTGGTGCCTTCACACCGCGCTTACCAGCGTGTAGGTGAAGCTAGCCTGCGAGCCGCCGACCGCGGCGATAAAGCGCCTGAACTCGGCCGGCGACAGCGTCTGGCAGCCGATCGAGCTGGGCGCGTAGGCGTTGCCCTGGTGAAAGAGCACGCCCGAGAGGCGATCGCTGCGGCGCTCCGAGGCGCGGCGCTCGGCCCTGGAGTACCTGCCGTCGTGGTTGGTGTCGCGCCAGCCTGGCAGGTAGCCCGAGCCGCCGGTGGTGTTGACCCAGAAGCTGGCGGCACCGGCGTGCGGACCGTTGGGGCGGACGTAGTAGTTGCCCGGCTTGATGCAGCCGACGTCGCCGACGCCGTCGCCCGTGACGTCGGGCGACATGCTCGACCAGCTCTGGCCGGGGTGGGTGGCGCCGTGGAACTCGTAGGCCTTGCCGTTCTTGAGCACCACGAAGGTATCGTCGTACCGGGCGGCGCTCGACAGGCCATGCGCCTGGTGGCCGCGGCTCAGCCCGCGGATGCCGAGCACCGTGGCCTTGCCGCCCGGGCAGACCTTGCCGCCGTGGGCGCGCACGATCTCGGCGTAGAACTGGTATTTCTCGCGCGCCGACATCGCTGCCGGCGCCAGCCTGGCCTTGCCCCTGGCCGCGACCGCGCGCTCGAGCGCCTGCAGCGTCTTGGGCCCGACCTCGCCGTTGGCCGTCAGGTGGTGCTTGGCCTGGAAGCGCTTGACCGCCTTCTCGGTCGCCGCATCGAACACGCCGTCGACCTGGCCGGGCTTGAAGCCGAGCTCGCGCAGCGCGGACTCGGTGTGCTTGACCGCCGCCGACCGCTCGCCGACCGTCTGGCGCGGGGTGGCCTTGCCGCTCGCGTAGAGGTTGGCCTGCTCGAGCTCCTGCCAGGTCGCGCGGTCGACCCGGCCGGTCTCGGGCAGGCCGCTCTTGCGCTGGAACGCCTTGAGCGCGCCGGCCGTGCGCTCGTCGAAGACGCCGTTGGTGTGCTTGGGATCGAAGCCCGCCGCGCGCAGGTGATGCTGCACGTTGGTGACGTGGCGGCCGGTCGCCCCCTCGCCAAAACCCTGGCTGCCGTCGGCGTTGATCCGCGCCGCGCGCTGCTCGGTCAGCGCGTCGAGGCGGCGGTGCTGGTTGCGGTTCTTGGTCACGCGCGCGTGGTAGGGGTCGTGCTGCAGCGCGTTGACCTCGCGGTTGAGGACCTTCTTCATGGGCGCGCCGAAGTGCGAGCCCGCCTTGTCGGGCAGCTCCTTCTGATCGAGCTTGAAGCCGCGCACGGCGCGCGCCGTGTCGCGGTCGTAGACGCCGTCGACGGCGCCCGGGTCGTAGCCGAGCCGGGCGAGCCGCCGCTCGGCCTTGAGAATACCCTGGCTGGTTTCGCCCAGGCGCTCGAAGGTGTCGACCGGCTGGCGATTGCCGCTGGCGACCAGCTTGTTGGCGGTCCTGGGCCCGACGATGCCGTCCACCTCGAGCCCGTGCG
This sequence comes from Deltaproteobacteria bacterium, assembly GCA_016934455.1. Lineage (GTDB taxonomy): Bacteria > Myxococcota > JACRCW01 > JAFGSX01 > JAFGSX01 > JAFGSX01. The sequence goes on along the minus strand of JAFGSX010000065.1, from coordinate 6,886 downwards.
AGCGCTGGAATCCGCGCACGGCCGCCTCGGTGCGCGGCCCGAAGTCGCCGTCCACCGCGAGGTGGGCACCGTGCTGGTTGAGCAGCCGCTGGAGCTCGCGCACGGCGGCACCGCGGTCGCCTCGGCGCAGGAGCTGGCGGCCGGCGCGCACGTTTTCAAGGGGCGCGCCCTGGCGCGCGGCAGCGGCCCGGGTTGCCGATGTGCTCGAGGTGGTCTGGGCGACAGCGACCATGATGTGGCCTCCTGTAGGCAAATATCGCCCCCTTGACGACACCGTTCGGTGCGCTCGGTCACCTGACCGACGGCCGAGGCATCGGTCGATCACCCGAGACCACCTCGTTGACACCCCCGATTTTCACGGAATATACTCGCCCCCCTCTTTTCACCCCTTCTGCTGGCCATAGCGCTTCTCGCTGGTCGTTCCGCTGCGGAGGTCATCGATGTCCGACAATTCCAAGCTCGCAGAGCTCAAGGAGACGAGAAAAAAGACCAAGGTCGGCGGCGGGGCCAAGCGCATCGAGGCCCAGCACGCCAAGGGCAAGCTGACCGCCCGCGAGCGGATCGCGCTGCTGCTCGATGCCGGCACCTTTCGCGAGATGGACATGTTCGTGGCGCACCGCTCCACGGGATTCGGGCTCGAGGAGCAGAGGTACCTGTGCGACAGCGTCGTCACCGGCTGGGGCAAGGTCAATGGTCGCCTGGTCTATGTCTTTAGCCAGGATTTCACGGTCTTCGGCGGCAGCCTGGGCGAGGTGCACGCCGAAAAGCTGATGAAGGTCATGGACGCCGCCATGAAGAACGGCGCTCCGGTGATCGGGCTCAACGACAGCGGCGGCGCCCGCATCCAGGAGGGCGTGGTCAGCCTGGCGGCCTACGCCTACGTCTTTCAGCGCAACGTCATGGCCTCGGGAGTGGTGCCGCAGATCTCGGTCGTGCTCGGGCCGTGCGCCGGCGGCGCGGTCTACTCGCCGGCCATGACCGATTTCATCATGATGATCAAGGGCACCAGCTACATGCACATCACCGGCCCCGACGTCATCAAGGCGGTCACGCACGAGAAGGTCACCAGCGAGGAGCTGGGCGGCGCGATGACCCACAGCACCAAGAGCGGGGTCGCGCACCTGGTCGCCGAATCGGAGCAGGAGGGCATCGCCACCATCCGGGCGCTGATGGGCTATCTGCCGCAGAACAACATGGAGAATCCCCCGTTTGCGGCCAACGACGACCCGGTCGACCGCGTGATCCCCGAGCTCAACCAGATCATCCCGGACAATCCCAACAAGCCGTACGACATGAAGGCGATCATCCAGCACATCGTCGACAACGGCGAGTTTTTGGAGATCCACGAGCACTTTGCCGCGAACATCGTGGTCGGGTTCGCCCGTCTCGGCGGCTACAGCGTGGGCATCGTCGCCCAGCAGCCGCAGGTGCTGGCCGGCGTGCTCGACATCAACGCCTCGCGCAAGGCCGGCCGCTTTGTCCGCTTCTGCGACTGCTTCAACATCCCCATCGTCACCTTCGTCGACGTCCCCGGTTTTCTGCCCGGGGTCAACCAGGAGCACGGCGGCATCATCATCCACGGCGCCAAGCTGCTGTACGCCTACTGCGAGGCGACCGTGCCCAAGCTGACGGTGATCACGCGCAAGGCCTACGGCGGGGCCTACGACGTGATGGCGAGCAAGCACATCCGCGGCGACATCAACTACGCCTGGCCCACCGCCGAGATCGCGGTGATGGGGCCGAGCGGGGCGGTCGGCATCATCCACCGCGCCGAGCTGCAGCAGGCGGCCGATCCCGAGGCGCGCCGGGAGGAGCTGGCCGAGGAATACCGCAAGGCGTTTGCCAACCCCTACGTGGCCGCGGCGCGCGGCTACCTGGATGACATCATCGAGCCGGCCAAGACCAGGGTCCGGCTGATCGAGGCGATGGCGGCGGTCATCAACAAGCGGGACTCCAACCCGCCCAAGAAGCACGGCAACATCCCGCTGTAGAGGTTGCGCGAGCTGGCCTGCGAGAGGGTTGACGATGGAAAACAAGGCCCTGAGAATCTGCGACACCTCGTTCAGGGATGCCCACCAGTCGCTGCTGGCGACCCGGCTGCGGCTCGAGGACATGCTCCCCATCGCCGGCGCCATCGACAGCGTCGGCTTCGCCGCGGTCGAGATGTGGGGCGGAGCGACCTTCGACTCGGCCATGCGGTTTCTCAACGAGAACCCTTGGAACCGGGTGCGCCGGCTCAAGCAGGCGATGCCGAGCACCCCGTTCCAGATGCTGCTGCGCGGACAGAACGTGGTCGGCTACAAGCACTATCCCGACGACGTGCTGGAGCGCTTCGTGGCCTGCGCCAGGGCGGCGGGTATCGAAATCTTCAGGATCTTCGACGCCCTCAACGACCTGCGGAACATGGAGGCGGCCATCCGCTTCGTCAAGCAGGTCGGCGGCCACGCGCAGGGCGCGCTGAGCTACACCATCAGCCCGGTTCACACCATCGCCAAGTACGTCGAGCTGGCGCGGCAGCTCAAGGATCTGGGCGCCGACTCGATCGCGATCAAGGACATGGCCGGGATGATCGCGCCCTACGACGCCTACGAGCTGGTCAAGGAGCTCAAGGCCAAGACCGATCTGCCGGTCCAGTTTCACACCCACTCGACGAGCGGGATGGGCACCTCCTCGGCGCTGAAGGCGATCGAGGCGGGCGTGGACATCGTCGACACCGCGATCTCCTCGCTGGCCGGCATGACCTCGCAGCCGGCCACCGAGCCGATCGTGGCGGCCCTGGCCAAGACGCCGCGCGACACCCGGCTCGCCCTGGGCAAGCTGGCCGAGATCGCCGACTACTTCGCCTTTGTCAGGCGCAAGTACCAGAGCTTCGAGTCCGGGATCGATCGCGTCGACGTGCGCGTGCTGCAGTACCAGATCCCGGGCGGCATGCTCTCCAACCTGGTGAGCCAGTTGAAGCAGCAGGGGGCGGCCGAGCACTACGAGGCGGTGCTGCGGGAGGTCCCGCGGGTGCGGGAGGAGCTCGGCTATCCGCCGCTGGTGACTCCGACCAGCCAGATCATCGGCACCCAGGCCACCATGAACGTGGTGCTGGGGCAGCGCTACAAGGTGGTCTCCGAGGAGGTGAAGAACTACGTGCGGGGCTACTACGGGCGACCGCCGGCGCCGATCGATCCGACCATCCAGAAGCTGATCATCGGCGACGAGAAGCCGATCACCTGCCGGCCGGCGGACCTGCTCGAGCCGGGACTGGAAAAGGCCAGGCAGGAGCTCGGCGGGCTGGCGCGCAGCGAGGAGGACGTCGTCAGCTACGCCCTGTTCCCGCAGGTGGCCAGAAAGTTCCTCGAGCGCCACGTCAGAGGCATCGATGAGTCCTATGCCCGGATCGCGGCCATCGCGGCCAAGGTCGCGCTCGAGATGCAGGGTGGCAACGGCCGGCCGGCCGAGCGGCCCGCGAGACCGAGGGATGAGATGAGCGCCTGGAAGCGAGCGTGGCAGCCGGCGTCGAGATGGACCGGGCTGTGACCACGGCGGGAGTCAACCATGAGCCGGCAGTTCAAGCTTAAGGTCGATGGCAAGAAGCACGCGATCGAAGTCGACGGCACGACGTTGTTCATCGACGAGATCCCGTTTGTGATCGGCACCTCCAACGAGTTCGTGACCCTGGACGGCATCGCCTACCACGTGCGGCTCGAGGAGAACAAGGCGATCGTGGACGGACAGGAATTCGCGTTCGAGTCCAGCGGCTTCAAGTCCAGGCCGGCGGCGAAGAAGGAGATCGCCAAAAAGCCCAAGATCGAGGCCTCCAAGGGCAGCGTGCTGTCGGTGATGCCGGGCGCCATCATCAAGATGTTCGTCAAGCTCGGCGACATCGTGGAGCCGGGCTCGGTGCTGATGATCCTGGAGGCCATGAAGATGGAGAACGAGATCCTCACCGAGCGGGGCGGGGTGGTCAAGAAGGTCCACGTCGCGATCGGGGACAAGGTCGAGGCGGGGCAGCCGCTGGCCGACATCGAATAGCGCCTTGCCGGCCGGATCGCGGTTCGGCCGCATGTGACGCTCAACACATCGAAAAGCCTTGCCTTTGCTCCTCCTCCCGGCGACCGATGTGAACAACAGCAACACCGCCGCCAGGGTGGTCGAAGATACTTAATGACTCTAGCAATGGAGGAAACATGGTCGCCCCGGTCTCTTCGAGCAACAAGAGCAGCAGCTCGGCGGTCTCCGGCACGGCAAAGGCCTCAACGAGCAAACCGGCCAAGGAATCCAGCTCGTCACCTCCATCCACCGAATCGCCCCAGACAGACGCGAAGCCCCCGGTGAGCGCCGACGTACAGGCCTCGGCCCGGGTGCGCTCGTCCGTCATCGACCAGGCCCGGGCCTTCGCGCTCAACGCCGCGCTCGACGCGGGCAAGGCGATCGCCGACGCGGGGCAGGCGATCGGCCAGCAGGTGCAGCAGGCCGCGCAGGCCGTCGCCGACAAGCTGCCGCAGCCGCCCAATCCGCTCGGGGTGATCGGCGACGTCGCGCAGGGGATCAAGGACAAGGTGTCCGGGCTGCTCCCAAATCCCGACGACATAAACGTTATGGACACCAACGTGCCGCGGGCGGCAGCAGCCTTTGCCCGAGGCGCGGCGGTGATCGCCGCCAACAAGCTGGAGCAGGCGCTGCCGGGCGATACCCACCTCGACGACATCTTCAACCAGCCGCCCGAGGTGCCGCCGTTCCCGGATCCCTCGGAGCTGCCCGTCACTCCCAATCCGACCGACCGCGAGTACGCTCCCAGCAGCGGCCAGCTCTGGCCCGAGGGCGGGCCGGTGCCGAGCCAGGACGTGCAGCAGAGCGATTTTGGCAACTGCTATTTCATGGCCTCGATGGCCGGGCTCAGCCCCGAGGCTGTCCAGAACATGGTCCACGACAACGGCGACGGCACCTACACGGTGCGGCTGTACGATACCGACGCCGCAGGCAATTCCTCGCCGGTCTTTGTGCGGGTGGACGGCGATCTGCCCACCAGCGGGTCGGCCGCGACCGATGGATCACAAGAGGCGATCTGGCCCGCCATCGTCGAAAAGGCCTACGCCGCGCACGTCGGCGGTTACGGCAACGTGGACGGCTCGACCAACACCAGCTACTTCGAGGCGCCGACCGTGCTCACGGGTAAACCAACTGTCGCCTATACCAACCAGCTCGCTGGCGGCGACGTGCTCTACGACCGCTTCGAGCAGGCTGTCGCCGAGGGCCGGCCGATCTTTGCCGGCTATTTTGCGACCAATCCCGGGGAAGATGGTTATCAGGTGAAAGACGGTGTCTACGGCGACCACGCCTACACCGTCGTCGGCGTGCGCACGGACGAGTCAGGTCAGCAGTACGTCACGGTGCGCAATCCGTGGGGGGACACCGATCTCGGCGGTGGTTTCCCCGGCGAGCCGAGCACCGGCGGGGTGGCCAACGACGGCGTCAACGACGGCCAGTTCGAGATGACCATGGAAGAGTACATGCGGATGTTCCACTTTACTGCCATCGCCGGAGGCTGAGCGCGCGCCGGGATCTTGAGAAAAGCTACCTCCGGCAGATATCGTTGACAGTCGCTTGATCGCTACCGGACAATCTGGCCATCATTTGCTGTGCATCTTCTAGTTGCATAATGAAGGGATACGTTTTGAAAAAGGACCACGATCTCGACCGACCACAACCTCTTTCTCGCTCCCTCACCATTTTGGTTTTCGCTCTTTTTGCCATTATAGGTATTGGCCTGATTGGCCATGGCACCAGGATTGTTCTAAAATCCAAAGAGGCTTCTCACTGGCCAAGAACTGAGGGCAGGGTTATCAGCTCCACATTGAAGAGTGAAGTAGATTCTGCAGTTGCGTACATCCAGTATGAATACTACCTTGGCAGCGACACATATATAAGTGACCGCCTCTTCTGGGGAACGATCGTAAAGAATCCATTTTCGGGGTGTGCGGACCCTTCCATTTACTTACGCAACGGCAAGGGGCTCACAAACAGACAAATATTAAAAATGTTTCCTGCGGGCAAAAAAATTGATGTTTTTTACAATCCTAAAAAACCCACCGAAGCAGTGTTATTTCAAGATGCTCGCACCCAGGTATATGTCTCCTTTTTGCTCGGTTTTGGATGTTTTTTCCCTTTTATCTTGTGGTTGTTATGCGAAAAGAGCATTCGCGCGCGTGGTATTATCGAGTTTTTTGCCAGACATTCTGGTTCTTGATGACCAGGGCGAACAGGGAACGCACCTAGATCGAGTAATTGACACGCCCACCGCATGGCGGGCACGCGCTACTCTCGGTGCGGGTACAACCAGACACAGCTTCCGACGACAGCGCTAAATCCGACCAGGCCGAGCGAGAGAGCAAGTCCTAGGTCGATGTTCTGTGCAAAGACAATAGAGTCGAATTTTTGCCTGAAGCATGATGTCGATCCGTCGGGGCATAAGATTTGCCCTTCTTGCGCTTGCATCATCGAATCGACACTGTGGAGCTCGTAGAATAGCAGGTAGAAGTCCACCATCGGCAAGATGGCGACCGCAAAGAGCGCGATCCCGCCGCCGACCCCCGCCCAGAACAGCCAGGGCACAGGCTTGGCGACTGCATCATCGGCTGTGGGTTGGCTGGCAGCGCTGGCGGCTTCCGGCACCGGTTGCGCGGCAAGCGGCGGTGACGCAAGAGACGCCGCGGCGAATGCCGCCGTGAGAACCAAGGTCCAGCGGATCATATCGTTCACTGGAAGCAATCTCCCTAAACCGCGGTTTAGCGATCGTCGCGAGCGCGGGGATCGCGGAGCGCGCGGCGGCGTAAAAATGGCCTGCCGAAGTTTTTGACCGCACACTCGACGCAGGTGGATGAGACGGGCGACCTGGTTT
>JAFGSX010000064.1 GCA_016934455.1 Deltaproteobacteria bacterium | reverse complement strand
GAAGAAGCGGTCGAACACGCGCGGCAGATCGGAGGCGGAGATGCCGGGCCCGCTGTCGCTGACCGCGATCGAAGCGCCGTCGGGGCCGCGTTCGATGATCAGCTCGACCCGGCCGCCGGCGCCGGCGAACGACAGCGCGTTGTCGAGCAGGTTGCGCAGCGCGGTCTCGAGGCGCGCCGCCACGCCCGGCACCACCACCTCCGGCGACCGCTCGACCAGCTCGATCGCCACCTCGCGCCAGCGCTCGTCGCCGCGCGACGCCTCGATCAGGCCGCGCGCAAGCTGGTTGAGGTGGACCGGCTGTCGCTGTTCGTCGGGCAACCCGGCCTCGGCCCGCGCCAGCTCGAGCAGACCGGTGATCAGCGCGTCGAGCCGGCCGCAGCTCCGCAGCATCAGCCCGGAGAGCTGTCGCGCGCGCTCCGGATCGAGCGTCGCATCGGCCAGCCGTTCGGCGCTGGCGCGCAACGTCGCCACCGGGTTCTTGAACTCGTGAGCCAGGTCGGCCAGGTAGGCCTCGTTTTGGCGCGTGCGCTCGGCCAGGGCGGTGAGCAAAGCGTTGAAGGAGTTGGCCAGCTCGCCCACCTCGTCGGGGCGGCTGGCGTCCAGATCCGCGCCCGGCGCCGCCACCTGCGCTCGCCGCGCCACGTCCTCGCGCAGCCGTTCGATCGGACGCACCACCCGCCAGCCGAGAGCCAGCCCCAGCAGCAGCGCGAACGGCAGCGTCAGCAGGGTCAGCTTGAGCATCTGGTAGCGCACGTCGTACAGCGCCCGGATCGCTCGGCGCGAGCTCTCCTGCACGTAGACCAGCCGCCGGCCGTCGGCCCCGTCGACCGCCAGCGCGGTGTGGCAGACCAGCAGCCGGCCGGCGTCGACGTGACGGCAGTCGACGATCGGCCCGTCGCCAGCGAGCGCCGCGGCGCTCTCAGCGCGCTCGGCCACCGGCCGCAACGTCCGGTCGAACGCGGTCAGCGACGGTGCCCCGTCCGGTCCGAAGAACAGCGCTCCGAACGCTCGCACCAGCGGGTTGCCGGCCTCGCGATCGGCGTCGATCGCGACCTCGCCGTCGCCGTCGAGGACGCGGATGCGCACGCCGTAGGAGGCGGCGATGCGATCGATCGAGCGGGCGACGGCCGCGGGCGTGCGCTGGCCGGGGTCGGCGATCAGCGCCGCCACCTGGCGCGCGCTGTCGGCGGTGCGGTCGCGCATCCGGTGGTCGACCCGGGCGTCGCTCAGGCTCGACAGCAGCACGATCAGCGCCGGCAGCAGCAGCACGGCCAGTGTGGCCAGCAGCACCTTCCAGCGCGCCGAGCGCAAGCGGAGTCGTACTCCCAGGCGCATGGGTCACCGGGCGACCGGTCGAACGAGTGCGATCGGCAGCCGATCCTGGCGGTCAACAGCGGAGAGCACTATGCAACGGAGGGAGGAGAAGGATCAACGGGCTCAGGCGGCCTGCAGCGCCTTCAGCTCCTGCTGGAAGCCCTTGATCTTGTCGGCGACGTCGACCTTGACCTCGCCCTGGCCAGCGATGGCCAGCGCGTTGGCGGTCGCGGCCGAGATCTTGGCGGCCAGGATCGCCGCATCGCGCGCCCCGGCAAAGCCCTTCTCGGCGTACTCGACGGCGACGGCCGCGGCCTCCGCGCCCAGCGCGGCCAGCTCGACCACGCCCGAGGCGCCGATCTCGGCAGCGGCCTTGCCCAGGTGGCCGATGACCGCAGCGGTGTGGCCAGCGGCGTAGGCGACATTGGCGCCGGCGCCGGCCATGTGGTCGATGCACTCGACGTAGCTGTTCCACGCCGCGTTCATCAGGTCGGCCGACTTGTTGAGCTGGCCGGCCGCCTTGCCGAACATCTCGTCCGAGAACCGGACCGCGTTGGGATCGCCAGCCAGCTCGCGAACGGTGGTGAACTTGCCGTCCTTGAGCACGTTGGTCATCGCGTTGGCGATCGCCGCGAAGCCGCGGGCGAGGTTCTTGGCCACGAAGCGGCCAGCGCTCGAGATGCCCTCGGCGATCCAGCCCGCCGTCCCGACGGCGGCGTACGCGCCGGCAGCTCCGGCGTGGCCGGCGGCGCCCAGCACGTCAGCGGTTCCCTCGAGCAGGGCGCCGGTCGCGTAGACGGCGTTGGCCGCCGCGCCCGCGAGGTGCTTGGCCGCCTCGTCGGCGTGCGCGCCGGCAGCGGCGACGTCCTGCTTGGCGTCCTTGACCAGCTCGCGCGCGCCGCCTTGCAGGTCATCGGCCGCCTTGCGCAGGGCGGCTGCGTCCTTCTGAAACACGTTTTGCGGAGTCCCAGTGATCTTTGTCATCTCGCTAACCTCCTCGTTGGTGTGAGTTGACCTACCCTAACCCTCTGCCGGCAGCAGCACTGCCGCCAGGTTGCCAAATAGCCGGGCATCGCCGTTGAAGCGGATCTTGCCCGCTCGGGCAGCCGCCTCGATGTCGAGCTTTCCCTTCATCATGCTCGCGAAGTCTTCGGCGTCCATCTCCAGATAGAGGTCAACCTTGTCGCCGATACCGTTGTTGACCGTCGCGCGCGGAAAGTCGAGCGTCCAGGCGCCGCCGCGCTCGCCGAAAAGCTGAATGCCGTAAGTGCCGCCCAGCTTCGCGCAGGGCTCTTTTTGTGCCTCCAGAATTTTTGGGCAGATGTCGCTGAAGAACTGCTCTGGAGTGATATCCTGCGGCTCGCCCGTCTTGAGCTGGTGCAACGTCGTCATAAGCCCTCCCATGGTGACCGAGCTGGATCGTGGCCACCAGGTCTGATTGAGAACTAAGGTTTCTAGCATGGACCAATGGAGTTTGGTGGTTTTTTATGGCATGACTTTTGTCGATAACGCAATGCGTCAGACAAGAGGCTGTCACTCGCGCCAGCGGTAGCCGGCTCCGATCACGGTCTCGATGCGGTCGAAACCGGGGTCTACGGACTCGAATTTGCGTCGCAGGCGGCGGACGTAGGTATCGATGATGCGGTCGGCGACCACTGTCTCGTCGCCGCGCGCCAGGTCGAGCAGGCGGTCGCGCGACTGCACGAGGCCGGGGCGTCGCGCCAGCGCGTCGAGCAGCCTGAACTCGGTCACCGTGACCGCGATCGGCTGGCCGAGGTAGCGCACCTCGAGCCGGTCGCCGTCGAGCTGCAGGTCGCCGACGCGCAGCGCGGGCACCGGCGCCGGCCCCCCGGCACCGCCGCGCAGCGCCTCGCGCCGCAGCAGCGCGGCGATGCGGGCGAGCAGCACGCGGGTGCTGAACGGCTTGGGCACGTAGTCGTCGGCGCCCAGCTCGAGCCCGAGCGCCTCGTCGACCTCGCTGTCGCGCGAGGTGAGCATGATCAGCGGCACCTGGTTGCCCTGGCCGCGCAGCTTGCGGCACAGGGCAAAGCCGTCGAGCCGCGGCATGTTGACGTCGCAGATGACGGCGTCGGGCCGGTCGCTGTCGATGCGCGCCAGCCCTTCGACGCCATCGCGGGCGCAGGAAGGCTCGTCCCCGGCGTCGCGGACGGCCAGCGCCAGCACGTCGAGCAAGTCGGGATCGTCGTCGATGATCAGGATGCGCGCCACGACCCCATTCTTCGGCCGCGGCGTTGCCGCGTCAACCGGTGTCGCGCTTTTCGTACGGTGATCTGCCCGGGCTGTTCGAGCTGGCGTTCGCACTGCCGATCAAGGGCTGGCTCTGGCAGCGTCGGCCATGGCGGAGGCGTGCAGCCGATCGATCTGCGTCAGCAGCATCTCGATGTCGGGGCGATCGGTGCGGGCGTCGCCGACGTACTCCCAGGCGATGCTGCCGTCGGGCCGCACCAGGAAGAACGCGGGTCGCGAGATGGCCAGCTCGGTGTCCTCGATGCCGTAGGCGCGGATCGCGGCCAGCTCCGGGTCCGCCAGGATCGGGAACGGCAGCCGCAGCTTGCGGTGCAGCTCCCGCGAGCGCTCGCTCGGATCGACGCTGATGGCGACGACCTGGGTCCGCCGCGCCTGCAGGGAGGGATAGGCTTTTGCCAGCTGCCCGAGCTGGGTGCGGCAGTAGATTCACCAGTCGCCGAGGTAGAAGACCAGCGCGGTGCTCCCGCGGTCGCGCAGCTCGCGCAGCGTGACGATGCGCCCCTCGGTGTCTGCGAGCGAGAAGTCGGGTGCGGTCTTGCCGATCGGCGTGTTGCCGGTGTGGCGCGGCCGCATGCAGAGCGCGGCCGAGCACAGCGCCAGCAGACCCAACAGCATGCCGATCCGCGTCGGTCTCATGGCCGCTTTCCGTCGATCGGTGTCGCCACGCGCTCCAGGTTGCCCTGCCACAGGTACTCGCGCGTCAGCGCCACCAGCACCCCCGACAGCGCGATCATCGAGATCAGGTTGGGCACCGCCATCAGGCCGTTGGCGATGTCGGCAAACGCCCATACCGCGGGCAGCGACGCCACCGAGCCGACCAGCACCGCGATCACCCACAGCACGCGGTAGGGGAGAACGGCGCGGCCGCCGAACAGGTACTCGGCCGACTTCTCGCCGTAATAGGACCAGCCGAGGATGGTCGAGAAGACAAAGGTGAGCAGCCCGATCGCCAGCACGGTCGGCCCCACCACCGGGATGTCGGCGAACGCCGCCTGGGTCAGCGCCGCGCCCTTGAGCCCCTGCTGCCAGCCGCCCGAGTTGACGACGACGATGCCGGTGATGGCGCACACGATCACGGTGTCCCAGAAGGTGCCGGTCGATGACACCAGCGCCTGCCGCACCGGGTTCCTGGTCTGCGCTGCGGCGGCCACGATCGGCGCGCTGCCCAGGCCCGACTCGTTGCTGAACAGGCCGCGCGCCACGCCAAAGCGGATCGCCTCGCGCATGCCCGCGCCCAGAAAGCCGCCGATCGCGGCGTGACCGGTGAAGGCGCTCTTGAAGATGAGAGCGACCGTCGCCGGCACCGACTGGTAGTGCATTGCCAGCAGCACCAGGCAGCCGGCGACGTAGAAGAGCGCCATCAGCGGCACCAGCCGCTCGCATACCTTGGCGATCCACCGGATGCCGCCCAGGATGACGACGGCGGTCAGCGCGGTCATCACGGCGCCGGTGACCCAGATCGAGGAGTCGGCGAAGCCAGCCGTCGACTCGAACCGGGCCAGCAGTTCCTTGATCATCGACGAGATCGAGTTGGCCTGCACCATGCAACCGATACCAAACGCGGCCACCGCGGTCAGCGCCGCGAAGACGATGCCGAGCCAGCGCTGCTTGAGACCGCGCTCGAGCACGTACATCGGGCCGCCCGCCATCTCGCCCCTGGCGTTGGTCACGCGGTAGTGCACGCTGAGCAGCGCCTCGCTGTACTTGGTGGCGATGCCGAAGACGCCGGTCAGCCACATCCAGAGCACGGCGCCCGGCCCGCCCGCCGCCACCGCGGTCGCCACGCCGACGATGTTGCCGGTGCCGATGGTGGCGGCGAGCGCGGTGGTCAGCGCGCCGAACTGGCTGACGTCGCCCTGGCCCTCGCGCTCGCGGTGCAGCGAGATCTTGATGGCGGTGACGATGTAGCGCTGGATGACGCGCAGGCGGATGGTGAGAAAGATGTGGGTGCCGCAGAGCAAGATGAGCAGCGGTGGCCCCCAGACCCAGTCGGCGACGATTTTGAGAGCATTTTCGATAGCCGCCATCGATGCACCCAACTTACACGATGCTGCTTGGGCAAAGCCCGTAGAGATTCAGTCTCGACGGGCGAGGGTCTGACCGACAAACTTTATACCCTCTGCTCACTTGAATCGAGACAACTTTCGGCAGGGGCCCGCTGTTCGGAGCAAGTCTTTTATCGTCGCTGTGCGCCGAAAAGTGCCTTTCTCCGGCCCCCTGCCGGACGGGACCAACTGAAGCGAGCAGAGGGATTAAAATGACACCGACACCGATCCCACCGAGCGGACGATGTTGCGCATGTGATAGTCCAGCTCGGGCTTGCTCGTGGTCACATTCTTGTCGAGGTACTCGATGCGATAGGCAAAGGTCAATCCCTCCAGGTAGTAGCTGATCTGGGCGTGGACCTTGTGTTTCATGGTCGTGTAGTCCGGGTAGTCGGCGGCGCCGGCCACCACGTCTCCAGAACGGTGCCGCTCGATCCAGTAATCGAGCTGGTAGCCGGTGCCCAGGGTCAGGTGCTCGGTCAGCACGCCGCTGACGCCGACGGCGCCGGTCAACAGGTGCCCGGTGTAGTCGTCGGCGGTCGGGTCTGGCGCCAGGTTCTGGTCGCGCTGGTCGACGTCCCAGATGTACTTGCCCTTGCCGTTGATGGTGATGCCGCCTAGCAGGTCGAGCTCGTAGGCGGCCTTGAGCGCGCTGATCACGGTGTGGCGGGCCTGGTTGCGGCGGTAGACCGAGCGCGGGTCGCGGCCGCGGTCGTTGGTATTGGCGAAGTTGTAGTAGTCGGTATCGGTCATGCCGTCGGTGAACAGGAAGTCCGGATAGACGCCGTCGACGTCGCGGTCCTGGCGGTCGCTGTTGTAATCGAGGTAGGTGCCCTCGAGGCTCGCCGTCAGATCCCAGATGCTGTAGCCGAGCAGGGCGGTGATGCCGTGCCAGCCGATGATCGACTCGTAGAACGGCTCGGTGAAATCCTGAAACTCGTTGGCGATGTTGAGCGTGGGGAGCTGGCCGCCCTCGACGAAGCCGTCGGTCAGCAGCACGTCGCTCTCGCGGCGGGCCCCCATGGTGGCGGTCCAGTCCTCGCCGATGTTGAAGTACTCGAGCTTGAGGTCGAGCCCGATCTCGAGCGGATCGAACAGCTCGCTGCGCACGACCGCCGCGTAGCCCCAGCTCTCCTTCATGACCACCGGGCTCAAGCCCTGGTTTCCCGACACCGCGTTGAAGACGAGGCCGGGGTCCGGCTTCTGGTAGCTGACGCCGCCGATCGCCTTCAGGTGCCAGAAGTCGAACAGCGTGGTCTCGGCCTCGAGCGTGCTGTCGACGTTGGTGTAGCGCAGGTTGGTCTGCACCACGCCGTCCTTGGGGTCGATCTGGTTGGTCGAGCCCAGCGCATCCGGGTCGTCGACGTCGGCCTCCTCGTCGAGGATCGCGCTGGTGACGAAGCGGAGATCCACGGCGTCGAGCGGGCTGCCGGTGAGCTTGACGACGTAGGCGGCGTCGCGGGTCCAGAATGGGTTGTCGATCAGGGGGTCGTCGATGCCGGTGTTCCAGTTCGCCGACGCCCACAGCTTGGGCAGCGACACCCGCGCCAGCTCGTAGCCGGCGTAGCCCCACAGGTCGCCGTTGAGGAAAACGCCGGCGGCGTTGAAGCGATCGATGTAGCGCACCTTGCCGACGGTGAAGGCGTTGTACTGCGACAGGTCGGACTGGCCGATGCGGACGAAGCGCACGGTCGGGATCGGCGGTGCCACCTGCACGTAGACGCCGCGCAACTGCAGGTAGGCGGCGTGGTTCATGCCGAGCGACTCGCCGGTGGTGTCGAGGACGGTGCGGCGGTCGCCGTTCTCCCACCAGTCTGCCCACTCCTGTCCATAGCGCGTCTGCAGGCGCGCGCCCACCTCGACCGCCCGGGAGACATGGCCGTTGACGGTGAGGCCGAGCTCGCTGCAGATGCCGTTCTCGCCCGAGAAGTTGTCGCCCAGAGGGTGCGGGTTGCCCCAGGTGACGCAGCCGTTGCTCTGGTTGTTGCGAAACATGAACTTGGTATAGGTGTCGCCCTTCCACTCGAGCTTCATCTCGGGCGGCTGCGGCGGGGGCAGTGCGCGCAGCTTCTCGTCGAGCAACTGCTCGACGTAGGCGCGCTGCTCGTCGGTCAGCGGCGGCGGTGTCGCGGCCGGCTCGGCCGCGGGTTGCGGCTCGGCCGCGCTCGTGTCGTCGACCGGCGTCGCTTCTCCCGCGATCTCGGTGGCGGCGCCGTCGTCGGTCGCGCCGGGGTCGGCGGTGTCGGTTTGCGCGCGCAGTGTGGCCGCGCTGGCGAATGCGGCCACGGCAAAAAATAGACTTTTTGGGCTCATCAAACGAGGCAGGCTATACCGACTGTCACTTTGCGTAAACCATCGGCACCACGGCCAGCGCGTTGTCGCCGGGATTGGGCCCGCACTTGTAAGCCTTGAGCGCCTTGTGCTGGGCTTCGATCTCGGTCTTGTCGCCCTTGGCCGGCGGCGCCAGGCAGTCGATGAAGCCGGGATCCCCGTCGTAGTCGCAGCCGCCGCCGAAGCGGTGCGGCCCCTCCATCTCGTTGACCTTGCGCGCGAAGACGACGTTCTTGTCCGGATAGCCCTCGTTGCTGCCGACCAGCGCCTGCACACCCCAGGTCGCAGCCGGGGTGCCCAGGTCCGCCGCATCGACCGTGGCCACGATGGTCTTGCCCTTGACCTGGAATTTTCTCGGCAGCACCACCGCCGCCTTCAACTTGGCCGCCTTTTGAGCTACCTCCTGCTGCATCTTGTGGTTGGGCTGGGGGGAGATGACGACCACCTTCTCGTAGCCCTGGTCGTCGGCGAACTTGGCGTTCATGCCCGGCAGGGCCTCGGTCAGGCCCGAGCCTTTCTTGTGATCGGTATCGACGTAGAGCTGCACCATCTGCACGCTCCAGCCGTTGCCTTGCCATTTGGCGGACTCCCACGGGTCCTCGATATTCTTGCTGAAGGTGACCGCGATCTCGACGTCCTTGCCCTTGGCCTTGATCTCGACGCCGGTCAGGTCAAAGCAACCCCTGGTGTATTCGGCACCGGTCGGATAGGTGTAGCCCCCCGGGCCGTTGTCGTCGCCGGTCGGATCGCTCAATTTGATATTGGCGGCCAGCGCCGCGCTGCCCAGCAGCAAGCAACCAACAACCGCTAGCATCGTCCTCATCTGCATGCTCCTTGTGCGAGAGGTGACGGGATGAACCGTGCGCCGAGATCTATGTGGGGCGTTGCGAGCTGTCAACCGCCTGCCCCGCCCGCGGGCGCCGCTCTCGATCTCGACGCCTGCGGGGTCTCGAAATTCAGCCGCCGCCGGCGCCACCGGTCAGGGGTGAGCCTTTGCAGACGCCGCCGGGCGCGCTAATCTCTCTCTGTCGCGCGCTCGGCACGCCGGCGCTGAGGTTCCGCGGGGTGTCCGAGGTGAGGCCATGTAAGAGGTACGATGATGAAATGGCATCGATGTACAGTGGCCCTGCTCTTGTTCTGCGCCTTGTTCTGTTTCAACGATCTGCGCGCGCAACCGCTGTTCGAGTCGACGGCCGGCAGCAGCGAGGTCCTGCCCGAGGCGAGCCGGGTCGTGCTGGCGCACAGCGCGGCCAGCACGACCGCGATCCATGCCCTCGACCTGTCGGTGGCCCGGAGCGTCGAGGTGGCGTGGCTGATCGCGGTCCCGACGCCGCCGACGGTCGGCTCGGTGGAGCCGACTCTGCTCGACGAGCTGGACCGGTTGACCGCGCCCAGCGCGTCCAACAACCGGTCGACCGAGGCCGCCGATAGCGCTGGGTGCACGGGCCCGGAGCTGGATCTGGGGACCGGCTGCGTCGGCTCCCCCTCGGACTCCGTCGCGCCCTATGAGCCGGTGGTGGTGATCCAGCGCAAGCTGCTGGAGCCGCTCGAGGTGGTGCTGCTGACGAGCAGCAGCGGCGACGATCTGGCGACCTGGTTGAGCGACCACGGCTACGCTGTTCCCCCGCGGCTGTCGACGATCGTCCAGCCCTACGCCGCCGCCGGCTGGACCTTTGTCGCGGTGCGGATCGATCCCGCGGCCGCGGTCGAGCTTGGCCACGGGCTGGTGCTGGTGCGGCTAGACTACCCCGACCCGCAGTTCGTCTTTGCCAGCCGCACGCTGGCGCTGACCCCGACCGCGGTCGCGCACCTGCCGCTGACCCTGTTCGTCGTGGCCGAGGAGCGCGCCCTCACCGCCAACCAGCCAGCGCAGACGCTGCAGGAATTCGCGCCCCAGGGCTGGTGGGCCGCCGCCGATTACCGGACGCTGCTGGTCCAGCAATTGGCGTCGGACGCGCGGTTGTCCTGGGTGGTCGAGTCGGCACAGCGCTACGGTGTGATGAGCTTCAACGTCGACAGCCCGACCTGGGAGCTGGCGACAGAGCTCGGCCTGGCGGGGCCGTCGCGCGAGGAGCGCGTCTACGTCACCCGGCTGACCACCGTCGCCACCCGGCTCGGCGCCGAGGCGGCGCCCGATCTGAGCCTGCAGCTCGACGCCGCCGCGCCGAGCGTACCCAATTACGTCGAGGTGCCGGCCTCGGCCGGGCTCGCGATCCGCGGCGGCGCTGCCTGGCTGCCGTTGGCGCTGCTCGCGTTCGTCCTCTGGTGCCGGCGCGGCGCCGGTGCCCGCCGGCGGCGGCCGTGTTGCCTCCGAGGGGCGTCATGAGCCGATCGCGGTGGCACCGGTCGCTGGCCGGTTGCGCCATCCTGTTTTTGCTGGCCGGCGGCTGTGGTCTCGAGACGCTGTGCACGACCACCGGCTACACGCCGACCCCCAAGCCGCGCGCGGTCCTCAAGGGCACGCTGGGCGACGTCCCCGAGGGACTGGCTGCCCGGCTGGCCAGCGCGCAGTTGACGGCGCGCGCGATCTCGGTCGACGGCGCGGAGCTGGCGCGCGGCAGCGTCGGCGTCGGCCAGGAATTCGCGCTCGAGCTGCCCGAGGCGCAGGACCACTTCAATGTACGGCTGGCGATTCAGGGCGGCGGCGTGATGCTGAAGACGCTGGTGCCCGAGGCGCGCGCTGGCACCGAGGTGCAGGTCGGCACGCTCGGTGCCGGCGTCACGGCGCACGCCCTCGCCGCCGAGCGCAGCGCCGAGCTCGAGCGCGGCCTGCTGGCGTCGATGCCGCCGCAGGTGCTGGCCAAGGTGATGCAGAACGCGGCCGCGTCGAGCGACGCCGACGTGGTGGCGTTTCGGGCGCTGGTGCGCCGGATCGTCGACGCGGCCGAGCCGCAGGGAGAGGCGCCGGTGCTCGAGCCCGCGGGCAGCAACGCCAGCGACGAGGGCCTGGCCGCGGCCGGGGTGGCGCGCGCCGACTACGAGGCGCTGCGCGACCGCGCGGCGGCCGCGATCGCGGTGCCGGTGGTCTGCGATCCATCGCGGCTGCGCGTGCTGTTCACGGTGGATGTCTCGGGTCAGGCGCTCGACGGCAACGGCGCGCCCCAGTTCATCCGGCAGCAGCCCAAGGAGAGCAAGGTCTTTCTGGGCATCACCCTCGACCCGCTGTCGCCGGTGGCGGACGTCGAGGGGGCGCTGCGGCCGCGGTTGACCCCCAACGACCCGCAGACCGAGATGTACGACGACGGCAGCCACGGCGACGAGGTGGCCGGCGACAAGGTCTTCTCGCGCTACGTCGATCTACCGCGCACCATGCGCGTTCTCTACAAGTACACGGATGGCTCGGCCGGCGAGGGCTTCACCGGCACCGAGGAGTGGCCGGGCAACGCGCGTATCCTGCAGGTCGACGACGTGCTGACCGGCCTGGCCTCGGGTGGTGCCGACTGCATCGTGGTCCGGCGCGACAGCTTCGGCGACGAGGCCACCAACAAGAACTTCGTCAATCTCAACGTGCAGCTCGGCGGCGGCGCGCTCGATTACGAGGCCGATCTGGGCGGTCTCGAGGTGGCCCCGCCGACCGCGGACGGCGGGCCGGCGATCGGCGGGCTGGCGCTGGGCGACATCCGCGAGCTGCCTCCGCTGACGCCGTCGGGCATCGCCGAGGCGCGCGAGAACGGCACCTGCCAGCCGTGCCCGCCGCCGCTGACCGTGGCCACCGATGACCGCGAGCCGCCGCGGCTGGTCGCTGCCGCCTTCACCGCCACCGACCGCGTGCGCGCCACCTTCAGCGAGGATCTCGACCTGGCCACGGCGTCGCAGCCGGCGAACTACGAGATCATCGCCGCCGGACAGGATCAGGTGCCGGTGCAGCGCGTGCAGGTGCGCGGAGCCAGCGTCACGCTCGAGATCCCGCAGGTCGCTCCCGAAGGCGACTACGTGTTGGCCGCGACCGGCATCGCCGACGCCAGCGCCGACAAAAACGTGATAGCGGCCGGGTCCGCGGTCGGCATCGGGCCGGATCGCACACCGCCGAGCCTGCTCGCCGCCGCTGCCAGCACCATCACCGAGGTCAACCCGGCGGCCCGACCGGATGATCCGTCCACCGGGCAGGTGGTGGTGCTCGAGTTCGACGAGATCCTCGACCGCATCAGCGCCGAGGACGCGGCCAACTACCACATCGCCGGCGACAGCGGCCAACTGCAGGTCTGGGCCGCATTTCAGCGCGGCCGCCAGGTGTTGCTGGTCACCGACACCCAGAGCCGCAACGGCGCCTACGTGCTGACCGCCGCCGGGCCGTTCGACGTGGCCGGCAACATGCTGGTCGCGACCGATCTCTCCTTCCGGGGCCTGGCGCTGTACCGGGTGCGATTTGGCGCGCTGGTCGACTATGCCTTCCTGTCGATCGACGGCAGCCAGCGCGGCCTGCCGACGGGAGACGCGCTCTATCTGACCGGCACCGTGCTGCTCTACGCGCGCGGAGCCGACGGGCGGGATCTGCGCGTCAACGGCCGCAGCGACGTGGCGGGAATCGACGGCTATGCGTTCGCGGCCAGCGCGGAGCGGGTGGCGGGGCAGCCGGTGCACCGGCTCGAGCTGTTCCTGCCCGCCGGCAGCTACGCCTGGAAGGTGGCGCACGGTCGGCCTGCCAGCGCGATCGACCCGCCGACCACGCTCGAGGCGGTGACCAAGAATCTGTGCACCACCAACGACGACACCGGCGTCACCGTAGACCCCATCACCCTGCTCGGACGCGACGGCGTGTCGTACGCCAATGCCCGGCTCTCGCTGACCGGCAACGACACACCCGGGCCGGAGGTGGTGTTCAAGCGCGAGAATCCGGACGAGCGTCTGGTGGTGGCGACCGAGAACCTCGAGCTGCCGGTGTTTGCGATCGGAGCCTGGCGCGACGTCCCGTTCGGCAGCGGCGCCGACTACGACGACGGCAGGGTCGAGCACGACTTCGTCTACCCGGGGCTCGAGGACACCGCCGGTCCGCGGCTGCTCGACGCGCGCGCGCCCTGCTCGGCGGGTGTGTTGCTCAGCTTCGACGAGGTGATGGTCAGCAATCCGGTCGACGTGGTGGTGGCCGTCACCGGCTCCGACGGCAGCGCGCTCCACGCGCAGGTCCAGTATGTGGGCGCGCCGGTGCGGCCGACCCAGATCTTCGTCCAGACCGGCGAGCAGTACCCGGACCAGTCCTACAACGTCGTCGTCGGCAACGTGGCCGACGCCCTGGGCAATGATCGCGGCGAGCAGTACGGCAGCTTCATCGCGCCCAGCGCCGGCACGGTCTGCCAGGTGGTCGACCAGCAGGCGCCGCAGGTCGAGAGCGTGGTGGCGACCCGGCCCAACCAGGTGCGGGTGAGGTTCAGCGAGCAGATTCACTCGACGAGCGCGGTCGCGGCAAACTTCGCCATCCAGCATCGAGAGGGCGGAGGCGCCCCGACCGTCACCTCGGCGCTGCTGAGCGGCGGCGGCACCGAGGTGGTCCTGCTCACGTCGGCGCAGGAGATCGAGGCTCCCTATTCGCTGACCGTTTACAACATCAAGGATCTGGCTCAGCCGCCCAACGTGCTGGTGCAGCAGAGCGTGGACTTTGCCGGATTCGGCGAGCACGTGCCGCCGACCGTGCGCGCGGCGGCGGTGACGCCGACCCTGGTCTGGCTCAAATTCGACGAGCCGGTGACCGAGGCCACGGCCGGCGCGGTCGGCAACTACGCGATCGACGGCCTGACCGTCAGCCGAGCCGAGTTCTCGGGCGCGCAGTCGCTGCGCACCTCGGCGACCAATCCGAGCTTTGCGCCGCTGGCCGAGGACCAGGTGCTGCTGACGACCTCGGTCCAGGGCGCCGGTCAGACCTATACCGTGCAGGTCAGCGGCGTGCAGGATCTGTCGGGCAACGCGGCCGCGACCAGCGCGACCTTCGCCGGAGTGGCCAGCGCGCCGCAGGTCACCGTCGTGATCGAGTACCTGATATCGCGCTCGGCCACCGTGTTCGGCGCGGGCGCCGGTGGCTCGTCGGGGGTGCCGGGGCGCGCCCTTTCGCGCGAGACGCTGGCGCGCGAGCGCGAGGGCGTGTTCATCCGCGGCAGCGCGTTCGAGGCCGATGGCGCCACCGCGCTCGCCGGACATCCGGTGACGGTCGCGCTGGGCGGGTTCCCGGCGCGCGGCCAGGCCGAGATCGAGGGCTTTGCGGGCGAGGATCCGAGGCTGTACGACGACGCCACGCATGGCGATCGCGTGGCCGGCGACGGCATCTACGCGCTGTCGATCGGCGGCGTGGCGCTCGGCTCGACCATCGCCTTCAAGGCCTTTGCCTCGTTCACGGTGCAGTACCGGGATCAGAATCCGGACGATCCGCGCGCCGCGATGGCCGACGCCACGCCCGGGCCGAGCCAGTACGCCGACGGCGAGGAGTTCCCGGGCAACGACAACGGGTGCCGCCTGCTGGCCGACAGCGACGGCGACGGCAGGATCGTGCTACGCGTGCTGTTCGGCGACGAGATCACTTACAAACGCTACGAGAACACTCCGGTGTTCGCCTGGATCGACGATGTCTTCGAACGCATACCGTAGCCTCGCGATCGCGGTCCTGCTGGCTCTGGCGCGCTGCGGCTGCGAGCCGGAGAGCGACGTCCCCCCGCGGCCCATCGGCGACGGCTTTGTGGCGGTCACGGCCGTCAACGAGACCACCGTCATCGTCTCCTTCTCGCGCGCGATCGATCGCGCCACGGTCCAGCCCGAGCGCTTTGGCATCACCTGCTTCACGGTGCTGCCCGCGGTGCCGTTCGCGGTCATCGACGCCCACCCGAGCGGCGACGCCGAGGTGACGCTGACCACAGCGCGCCAGGAGCGCGGACAGCTCTACACGCTGTCGGTGACCGGGGTGAACGATCGGGATGGCTACCCGCTGGACGGCACGGTCAATTTCGTCGGCGCCGGCGAGCGGCTGCTGGCCGCGGTGACCCTGGCCGTCGACGACCTCGAGCGCGCCACCGCTTTCGGTCGGCTGAACGCACGGGTCACGGTCGACGCCGATGGCAATTTCCGCGCCGGCTACCGCGAGCTGACGCTGGAGCCCGATGGCGATCGCTGGGCGGTGCGGCTTTCGGTCGCGGTCGATCGCAACCGGACCGTCGATCGCAGCGACGATGGCGATCTGGCGATCGATCGTCGCGCCTACGGCGTCCGGCTGGTCGATGGGGCAGGCCAGCCCGCGTCGCCGCTGGTGCTGTTCGAGGTGCTGGGCGGCGATCCGATGACGGTGACGATCCCGCTGCTCGATCCGCTGCGGCAGTGCCCGGACGCGCCCTATCCGCCGCTGACACTGCCGGCCGTGCCCGTGGATCCGGTGCCCGGCGACGGCGTCAAGCGGGTTCGCATCGTGGTCGACGATCGTCAGCCGCGCGAGCTGATCGCGCCGGCGCTCGCTGTTACCGCCGACGACCAAGGCAACTTCACCACGCTCGATCGCAACCTGGATCTCGACGACAGCGACGGCGACGGTATCTACCAGGCCGAGGTCGATCTCAAGGTCGACCCGCGGCGCGTCAACACCGACATCGAGAATGCGCCGATCGACGAGATTCCGTACCTCGCGTTTCTGGTCAACAACGGCAGCAAGCTGGCCGACTTTTACATCTTCATCACCGCCCTCGACGAGGAGCCGGCCAACGCGGTGATGCCGCTCGGCGACCCCGATCTGACACCGGTCACTTTTCGCATCGACGTCGGCGCCTCCTACGTCACCGGCGACGGCAGCGTGCGCGGCCATCATCCGGGCGAGGCGATCTTCGTCACCGGCAACTTCAGCAACATAGTCGACGCCTTCAGGCAGAACTGCGGCGACGCCTGGTCCGGCGGCGAAAACCTCAACCTGCGCATGCGCGAGCGCAGCGACCATCCCGGGATCTGGGAAAAGACGCTGTGGCTGCCGCGCGGCAGGGCGCAGACCTACAAGGTCGTGCGCTGCGACGCGGACCTCGGCTGCGGTCCGCTCAACGCCAGCGTGACCTCGACCGGGTTCGCGTTTGCCACGGTGATGAAGAACCTGGCGACCGAGAACCTCGACGCCAGCAACCACGCGGCGGTCAAGATCATCGATCCCAACCAACCGTCGGTGGTCATCAACGGCACCAGCTATGACTACAGCGGCGCCGACATCTACGTCGGCACCGGAATCGGCCGCGAGGAAGATCCGCCGGACACGCCCGACGCCAGCCTGCTGTTCAAGCAGGAGATTCCTAACCTGGTCGTCAGCCCGCCCGCCAGCGGCGAGTGCGCGCTGCAGACGCCGGTCGAGATCATCGGCACCTGGCGCGACGTCAACCTGCCGCTGACGCCGGCCCAGATCATCCAAGCCGTCGGCCCGACCGACCCCAAGTTCAATCTCAATCCCTACGACTACGACGACGGCATGGTGGGGGTCGCCGCGCCGAACCGGGAGGCGCCATGAGCCGCCGCCTCCCGCTCGCCTGCGGCGCGCTGCTGATCGCCGCCGTCGCCTCGGCGCAGGAGTACCGGCAGCATCTGGTGTTTCGCCTGGTCCGGGCCGAGGCGGCGAGCGCCAACTCGCGCTACAACAACGTCGAGAAGATCTTTGTCATGCTCGACGCCCGCGGCGGCCGCAATGCGGTCTGCCAGGCGCACGAGATGCGCGATCTCTACGGAGACAAGTCGGTCTTCGAGTGGGAGACCGATCTGGCCGAGGGCGACTACTTCTACGTCTTCGTGCCCGATCTGCACCGGATATACCAGGACCCGGCGCATCCCTACACCGACTGCACCAACAACCCGGACCAGGTGCCCGAGGGGGACTACGCGCGCGATCCGCACCCGCGCGCGCCCGGCACCTGCGGCCCCTATTCGACGGACTCGTGCCTGGTGGTGGTCAACCCGGACCGGCCGACCTTTCGCGTCGATTCGTTTGCGCCCAACGCCGCCACCATCGTCAGCACGGCCTCGGTGGCGGTGCAGGGCACGGCGGCGCCGGGCGCCAGCGGCCGGCCGCTCGATCCGGCCAGCGGCAGCATCGAGGTCGAGCTCGACCAGCCCTACGCCGTCTTCTACAGCGCGGACCTCCATCCTCCGACGCTGGGCTGGCAGAGCCTGCCCGGCGTGCAGTTCACGGCGGGCAGCGGCAACACGGGCACCATCGCCGCCACCTGGAGCAACCCGCCCGAGGGGCTGCACCGGGTGCGGCTCAAGCTGCGCAACCAGGACGGGCTGGAGTCGGCCTCCTTTGTCAACTACGTCTTCGTCAACCGCGACAACCAGCCGCCGATCGCCGACGCCGGCCCGATGCGCTTTGGCGTGGTCAACCAGCCCATCACCGTCGACGGCAGCGACAGCTACGACCCCGACATGATCGGCATCGCCAGCTACGACTGGCGTGTCATCAGCGCGCCGGGAGGCGCCAGCCACGGCATCTACTTCGTCAACGAGGAGGGCAACGACGCGCAGGCCACCTGCACCGGTGCCGCGGTGGTGCCGCTGGCGTCGGGGCCGGTGCCGCGCTTCTGGGGCAGCGCGGCCGGCACCTACCTGCTCGGGTTGACCGTGCGCGATACCCAGGGCGCGGCCAGCGGCGAGAGCACGGTCGAGGTGCGGCTGGCCGCCTCCTACAGCGAGGCGGTGCGGCCGAGGCTGATCGTCGACGAGGAGAACGGACAGATCGTGGTCGACGCCTCGCTGTCGACGGGCGCCACCTCGATGACGCTGATCCCGGACCCGCGCAACGCGGTGGCGCTCAACTTCAATCTCTCCGGCCTCGTCGGCACCGCGGCGATGCCGTCGGACGGCGTCTATCTGGTGCACGCGCTGGTCGGCAGCGGT
>JAFGSX010000063.1 GCA_016934455.1 Deltaproteobacteria bacterium | reverse complement strand
CTCCTCGATCCCCCGCGCGCTCTCCTCGGCCCGCTGCCGCGCCTCCTCCTCGATCCCCCGCGCGCTCTCCTCGGCCCGCTGCCGCGCTGCGATCTCTTCCGCCAGCGCCTCTTCGCCGCGCTGCTGCGCGCGGTCGATCTCCAACTTGAGCGCTTCGGCTTCCTGCCGCTGGCCCGCGTAGGGATCCGCGCCAGCGGCCTCTCCGGCTGGCGCCGCCTGGCCCTCGCCCTCGCCAATGCTCAGATCGGGCAGCGTGACCTCGGGAAAAACCTGTGCAGTCGCCAGCGCGACCGGCGGCGCGCCGGCCGCTGCCTCGACCGGCGCCGACGCGGGAGTGCCGGACGCCACCGCGGCCGAGGCCTGATCGGCTGCAACCATCTCGTCGACCAGCTTCTCGAGCGCGGGACCGGTCGCCGACCGCTGCGCCGATTGGGTGGCCTGCTGCAGTCGCTTCAGGCGCGAGATCAGATCGCTGGTCTCCGTGCTTGTAGTGGCCTCGACCTCGGCCACCGCAGCGGGCGCCGCGTCGGTGGACTCCTCGGGCGCTGGCCCGACCACGGTCACCTCCCGATCGGTGGCCGGCCGCAGTCGCGTGGGAACCGCGTCCAGCGCATCGCGCAGCGCATCGTCGATCGCCTCGTCGATCGCGCTCAGAGTGGAGTCGCGTGCCCTCTCGGAGGGCTGCTCGCTCGCGGCGACCTCGGCCGTCGCCGCCGCCGGGGCCGGCTCGACCGACCGACCGCCAGGTACGATCAGATCGCTCGCCACCGCCGGGGCCGCGCCGCTGCCGAGGTAGGTGAGCACACGGCCGACGATCCGCGCCGCCTCGATCGGCCGCCGGAAGAAGTAGTCCGCCCCCGCTACCAGCGCCTCGGCCAGACTGGTCACCTGCTCGCGACCGGTGCCGACGAAGATCAGGGGCACCGTGGCGCCCTCGGCGAGCGCGCGGATCGACGCGCAGAGATCCACGCCGGCGCTCTCCAGGCTGCCGAGATCGATGATCACGAGCTGGGTCGGGATCTCGCGAAAATGCTCGGCCGCTTTCTCCGCCGAATTCTCGATGCTGACGTCGAGGCTTTCCAGCTCGAGCGCCGTGGCCAGGATGCGGGCCACCTCGGTGTCAGCGCTCACCACCAGAACGTGCTTGACAGCCATGCCAACCGCCCCGCGCCGTAACCCTCGGTCGTGACCCCGTGGCTGCGCGCGATCGCCCCTCACCCCTGTTCATAGCACCAAAGCCGGATCAACATCAAAAACCAGCCGCGTCGTCGAGCGCCGCTGCTGTTCGTGCGCGCGCAGCAGCGCGCCGAGCGCCTGCTGCAGGGCGGATGCGGTCGGCGACTTGACCAGCAACTGGAATCGATAGACGCCCTTGAGACGCGCCAGCGGGGCCGGCGCCGGCCCGAGCACCTCGACCCCCCGCGGCAGCCGATCGGCGGCGAGCCGCACCAAACCGAGCGCGGTCGCCTCGGTGGTGCTCTCGTCGGCGCCCTCGAGCCTCACCACCGCCAGCCGCCGAAACGGCGGGTAGTTGAGCAGCCGGCGCTCGGCCAGCTCCAGCTCCACGAATGCCCGGTAGTCGTGAGCGGCCGCCGCGCAGATCGCCGGATGCGAGGTGTCGAAGGCCTGGATGATGACTCTCCCCGGCTGCTCCCCGCGGCCGGCGCGCCCCGCCACCTGGGCCAGCAACTGCACGGTGCGCTCGGCCGCCCGGAAATCGGCCAGCGCCAGCGAGGTATCGGCGACGACGACACCGACCAAGGTCACCCGCGGGTAGTCGTGCCCCTTGGCCAGCATCTGGGTGCCCACCAGCACGTCGATCTGGTGGGCGGCAAATTGACGCAGCACGCGCGCCAGCTCGCCGCGCCGCCGCACCGTGTCGCGATCGAGCCGCGCCGCGCGAACGCCGGGAAACAGCCGCGCCACCTCGTTCTCGAGCCGCTCGCTGCCGACGCCAAACGGGACCACGCGCAACCCGCCGCAGCGCTCGCAGCGCTCGGGCACCGGTGCGCGGTGGTTGCAGTAGTGGCAGAGCAGCGCGCCGGCCCGGCGGTGCAGGGTCAGCGTCACGCTGCAGTTGGGGCAGCCCACGCGTTGCCCGCAGTCGAGGCACAGCACGAAGTGGGCAAAACCGCGCCGGTTGAGCAGCAGGATCGCCTGCTCGCGCCGCGCCAGCGTCTGCTCGAGCGCCTCGCGCAGCGCCGGCGTAAGAATCTCGATCTCGGCGCCGATGGCCGGCAGGTCGCCCCGTCCGTGAGGCCGTATCGGCACCACCTCGACCGCCGGCGGCGTGGCGTTGCCGACCCGGTCCGGCAGCCGCAGCAGCCGGGTCTGGCCGGCGACCGCGCGCTGCCAGCTCTCGAGGCTGGGCGTGGCCGAGCCGAGCACGGCCGGGCAGCCGACCTGGCGCGCCCGGTAGAGCGCCAGGTCGCGAGCGTGGTAGCGCGGCGACTCCTCCTGCTTGTAGCTGGGCTCGTGCTCCTCGTCGACGACGATCAGGCCCAGTTCGCGCACCGGCGCAAACACCGCCGAGCGCACGCCGACTGCGCAACGCGCCTCGCCGCGCCAGATGCGCAGCCAGCGCTGCCGCCGCTCGACCCGGGCCAAGCCCGAGTGGAGCACCTCGACCGCGGCTCCCAGCCGCTGCCTGAAACGGCCGACCAACTGCGGCGTGAGCGCGATCTCGGGCACCAGGACCAACGCGCCGCGGCCAGCGGCGAGCGCCGCCTGCGCCGCGGCCAGGTAGACCTCGGTCTTGCCAGAGGCGGTGACTCCGAACAGCAGAAAGGGCTCGAAGCGAGGCGCCGCGATCGCCGCCGTCACCGCTTCGATCGCGGTGCGCTGGGCGACGCTCCAGGTCACGGCGCCGGTCCCGTCCAGGGCGTCGGGCCCGCCCAGCGGCATCGCCGCCAGCGACGGCGGCTCCGGCGTGCGCTCCGCGATCAGCCCCTGCTGCAGCAGCCGAGCAGCGACCCGGGCGCTGACGCCTGCCGCCAGCAGCGCGCGCCGCGCGCGCGGTCCCCGTTCGAGCTGCCGCAGCAGCGCCAGCTCGGCCGGCCTGAGATCGGCCAGCAGCGCGGAAGCCAGCAGCTTGCGGCCGGCCGCGGTCAGCCGCAGCCGCGTCCCGGGCAGCGCGCCGAGGCCGGGCGGCAGCGCCGCGTTCACCAGCTCGCCCGGCGGTGCGCGGTAGTAGCTGGCGGCGAACTCGACCAGAGCCAGCACGTCCCTCGAGAGCAGCGGCTCGACGTCGAGCACTCCCGTCAGCGCGCGCAGACCGGGCGGCGGCGGCCCGCGATGCGGCCCCAGCACGACGCCGCTGCTGCGCCGCCCTCCCAGCGGAACGCGCACCCGGGCCCCGGCGACCGGGGTCGGCATGTCCGGAGGCACCGCGTAGGTCAGCGCGCTGGCCACCGGCGCGTCGACCGCGACGCGCACCAGATCGCAGCGCTCGACGGCCGCTGGCGCGGGCACCGGTTACTTCACCTTGAACAGGGCGGGCGCGAGCTTGGGGCTCAGCTCGATGCCGTCGACGACCGAGCGCCGGGTCAGCACGCCATCGACGTAGATCTCGATCACCTCGGGATACCAGCCGCCGGTCTTGGCTCCGCCGTAGCCGAGCAGCCGCACGTCGACCAGCCGGTCGGCGTTGCCGGCGCGCTCCCGGAAGACGAAGCGCAGCGGAAAATAGCCATCCTTGTCGAGGTAGACCTGCGGGCTCTTCGGATCCCACGGGTCGGCGCCGATCAGCACCGCGATGCGCCCATCCCAGCGCGTCAGCGTGCGCTTCTTGACGTCGATACCATACGCCGTCAGGTCGGCCAGCAGCCGCTCGCGGCCGGAGTCCTCGCTCTCGTCGGCGCAGGCGAAGAATTCGGCCATCAGGTCCGGCAGCG
Organism: Deltaproteobacteria bacterium; assembly: GCA_016934455.1. Taxonomy (GTDB): domain Bacteria; phylum Myxococcota; class JACRCW01; order JAFGSX01; family JAFGSX01; genus JAFGSX01. The sequence continues at coordinate 1,776 of JAFGSX010000063.1, read as the reverse complement.
GTGTGCGCACGGTCTTGGCGGTCTTGCCGGGCTCCTCCACCCGCAACAGCGCGCCGTCGCGCAGCGTGACCAGCGTGCCGCTCTCGAGCCGGAGCTCGCTGCGCATCTTCCACGGCGTCGCGTAGTAGACCGTCTCGGGACAGACCGCCGGTTCCCCGCTTCCGTGCAGCGTCGTCCGCTGCGTCACCTTGATGCTGCGCAGCCCCTGCTCGTGGCGGGTCTCGACCAGCCGGTCGAGCAGGTAGACCGCCGCCGGGATGTAGGCGGCGGCGTTGGCACCGACGAGCAGCGACGCGACCAGGACCGCGATCCTCAAGGCCTTCCTCCCGCTGCCCCCCTGTAACAGCTTTTGGCGGACGCTGCATCTCTTGCCATGTCGCGCCTTCACATTGGATTCGCGCTGACCGGCGACCCGCCCTCGAGCGGGTTCGGTAGCTGCGGGCCCATGCCGCCCGGCGCACCGGGCATCAGCGGGCTGCCGGTGTTCGGGCGGTAGGTGCCGGGCGTGGCGGTCGGCGACGGGATCTGAAACAGATAGAACTTGAGCGCCACGCCGAAGGTGCGGTCGTCGAAGCGCTCCAGCCGCTGCTGGTACGCCAGGTCGATGCCGAACCACTCGAGCACGAAACCGGTGCCAAAGGTGATCGCGCTCTGCTGGCGCACCTGGTCATTCTCGTAGCCCACGCGCAGCGGGAACATGTCGAACAGCAAGTACTCGGCGCCGCCGTGAAAGCCCATGCCCGGCGGCGACAGCGACTCGAGGTCGAGCGTCCAGTCGAACGCCAGCGTCAACCCCTCCATGCTCCAGGAGGCGGCCGCGGCCATGCTGAGCGGCGCCTCGTTGGAGGTGATCGGCACCAGGTTGTAGCCGACCAGCGCGAAGCTCAGCCCGAGGCCCGGCGTCAGGATCACGCCGACGTCGGCGGTCAGCGCGCTGACGAAGTTGCCGGCCAGCGCCTGCGAGATGTTGAGGTACTTGAAGCCGGCGCCGAGGTTGAACATGCCGGGCAGGATCGGGTAGGCGAGCGCCAGCGTGGCGCGATGGCCCTGCACCGCCTGGTCGCCCGGCTCCCGGTTCACGAAGGTGTAGCCGATGCCCACGCCCAGCGCATTGGTCACGCTGTCGACGACCGACAGATCCACCTCGTGCAGCGCGCGGTCGAGGTTGAACTGGTAGTGCAGCTCGGGCGAGTAGCGCGCCACCGCGGTGATGCCGGCCGGATTGTAGTAGAGCGCCTCGTTGCCGCTGGCCAGCGAGCGGTAGGCCTCGCCCATGCCCAGCGGCCGCGTGCCGTGCAGATCCTGCGCCAGCGCCGGAGGTGCCGCGGCGAGCGCGACCACCAGCCACAGTGGGGACCAGCGGAGCCTCATGGCGCCAGCATACTCCGGCCGGCTACCGGTTGCCAAAAAACGGCCATCGTGGATTCAACAGCCAAGCACTGAGGTGCAATCCGGGCCAGCCAAGGGCATCGCTCGTGCGCGCGAAGCGCGAGCCGGGTGGGGAGACTCGGCGAGGCTCTACCTCGACGAGCGGCGGGCGCAGCGCCGCCACGCTATCACGGTTCGCACCGCGGGATCTGCGTGTGGAAGCTGTTGGCGCCCGCACCGGCCAGCCAGTTGGGCACCTCGTCGCGCGGCACGATGCCGCTCTCGTCGATGTTGGTGACGTGGTAGGCCTGCTGGTTGTAGACGCGGCGGGTGCCGACCCAGGCGCCCTGGCTGTTGGTGAAGGCGCGCACGCCCTTGGCCAGCCCCGTCAACGGCTCGTTGAAGGCG
>JAFGSX010000062.1 GCA_016934455.1 Deltaproteobacteria bacterium | reverse complement strand
GATCCCGGCCCCCGCCGATTTTGCGCCCGCGCCCGGCCACCGCAACCAGCGCGATCTGGCCGCCGCCTACGAGCAGCTTCGGGCGGCCTACGAGATGATGCAGGCGGTCGCCAGCGCCGACGACCTGGCCGCGCTGGCGCACGCCATCCTCGAGCGGGCGCTGGTCCCGCTGGCGGCCGACCGCGGCGCGCTGCTGTTGCTCGACGGCGAGGGGGCGCTGGCGCCGCTGGCGATCCAGGAGCGGGCCGGCGCTGCCGGGCTGGGCGACATCGCGCTGCCGGCGGCGCTGGTCGAGCAGGTGACGGCGTCGCGCCGCGGCGTGGTGGTCGAGGGCGCGCTGGCCGAGGGCGCCGCCGCGCTGGCCGGGGACGGGCCGCGGGCGGCGATCGTGGTGCCGCTGGCTGTCGGCGGCGAGGTGCTCGGGATTCTCTACTTCGACGCGCGCTCGCCGGCGGCGCCGTTCGGCGAGCGGGCGCTCGACATCCTGGCCACGGTGGCGCGGCCGGCCGCGCTGGCCATCGCCAACGCGCGGTTGTGCGAGCAGGTGGCGAGCGAGGCCCGGGCGCGGCTGGCGCTCGAGCGCTTTCTGTCGCCGACGCTGGTCGAGCAGGTGCAGCGCCGGGCGCTGGCGCTGGGCGAGCGCGGGCAAAACGTCGACGCCACCATTCTGTTCGCCGACATCCGCGGCTTCACCGCGCTGGCCGAGCCGATGGCCGCCGAGCGCGTGGTGACCATGCTCAACGAGTACTTCGAGTGTGCGGTCGAGGTGGTGTTTCGCCACGACGGCGTGCTGGACAAGTACATCGGCGACGCGCTGATGGCGGTGTGGGGCGTGCCGGCGCCGGCACCGGACCACGCGCGGCGCGCGCTGCGAGCCGCGGTCGAGCTGCGCGCCGCCGTGGCCGAGCTCAACCGCTCGCGGCTGGCGCGGGGCGAGGCGCCGCTGCCGATCGGCATCGGCGTGGCCAGCGGCCCGGTGGTCGCCGGCCTGGTCGGCGCGCCCCGCCGGCTCGAGTTCACGGCCGTCGGCGACGCGGTCAACGTCGCCAGCCGGCTGTGCGCGCTGGCCGCGGCAGGTGAGATCCTGGCCGCGGAGGGCGCGCTGCGCGCCTGCGGCGACCCGCTTCCGTTTGCGGTCGAGCGGCAGGGAGCGCGGCGGCTCAAGGGCAGGGCGCGGCCGCTGCAGGTGGCGTCGGTCTCGCCGCTGCCAGGGGATCCCTGAGCCATGGCCCAGCAGCGCTGCCCCAACTGCCTAAAGCTGGTCGACGTCGGCATCTACGTCTCGGGTCGCCGCATCCGCTGCCCCAACTGCCGCGTGCCGTTCGTGGTCACGCGCGAGGACGCCGGGCCGGGCGAGCTGGCGCCGGCCGGCGGGTCGCCGTCGGCGCCACCGCGGCGGGCGCTCAACGTCGAGGCCGAGACCACACCGTCGCGGCCGGTCAACGCGCTGCGCTCGGACGGCTCGCCGTTCGTCAACGACACCGATCGCGACGACGCGATCGCGGCGCTGGCCGAGGCGCCCGAGATCCCCGGCTACTGCATCACCAGCGTGATCGGCCAGGGCGCGATGGGCACCGTCTACCGGGGCACGCGCGCCGCCGACGGTAGCGTGGTCGCGCTCAAGGTGCTGGCCGAGAAGCTGCAGACGAGCCCCGAGTTCGTGGCGCGCTTCGAGCGCGAGGTGGCCGCGCTCAAGGCGGTGCAGCACCCGTGCGTGGTGGCGCTGGTCGACCACGGCGCGGTGGGCGAGCGGCGCTGGTTTGCCATGGAGTATGTCGAGGGCACCTCGCTGCGCGCCGAGTACGCGGTGACCCACCCCGTGGCCAGCCGGGTGGTCGAGATCCTGCGCCAGGTGTCCGCCGGCCTGGTCGCCGCGCACGACGCCGGCGTGGTGCACCGCGACCTCAAGCCAGAGAACGTCGTGGTCCGCCCCGACGGCGGCGTCAGCATCGTCGACTTCGGGCTGGCCGGCCTGTTCGGCGGCGGCGATCCGCACCCCAACCTGACGCGCTCGCGGGTGACCATGGGCACGGTCAACTACATGGCGCCCGAGCAGCGCACCGACGCCAAGTACGTCGACCAGCGCGCCGACATCTACGCGGTCGGCGTCATGCTCTACGAGGGTTTCACCGGCGACCTGCCGGTCGGCCGCTTCCAGTACCCGACCGAGCGCGGCCTGCTGCTGCCCAAGTTCGGCGACGCGGTGCTGGCGCGGGCGCTGGCCAAGGAGCCGGGCGACCGCTACGCCAACGCCCGCGCGCTGCTCGGCGACCTCGACAAGCTGGCCAAGGTGCTCGAGAACACGGCCATGGCCGACACCGCGCCGCCGCGCAACCCGTCGCTGGTGCTGCGCGAGCAGGTGGCGCTGCGCCGCCGCAGCCTGCGCGAGACCTTCATGCACCCGCGGTCGCGGCGGGTCGCGGCCGCGGTCGTGGCGCTGCTGCTGGCGGCGGCGATCGCCGGCGTCGGCTGGATCTGGTGGCAGGCGCCGGCCGCCTACGAGGTGGTGGTGGCCGACGGCCGGGCGCAGCGCTCGGCGGCGCGGGCGCAGATCGAGGGGCCGACGCTGGGGCTGGTCGGCGGCGAGCGCACGGCGCTCGAGACGCAGTTCGGAAGCTGGAGCGCGCCCGGCGGCAGCGTGGTGCACCGCGCGGTGTCCGACCAGGTGCACCTGCAGCCGCACCTGGCGCGCGCCGTGCTCGCCGGTGCCAGCAGCGGCGAGACGCTGCGGGTGCGGCTGCACCTGGACCGGGTGCCGGCGCCGGCGCGGGCGCGCTACCAGGCGCAGAGCGACGGCTTCGTCGAGGAGGCGCGGCCCGATCTGCCGGTGCGGGCGGGCCTCGGCCTGGCGCTGGGCGGGATCCTGGTCGGCGGCTACATCGACAGCAACGGCACCTGCGGCTACTTTCGCGCCCGCGGCGCCGAGCTCGAGCTGTTCGAGCAGGTGTGCGCCACCGGCGGCGACCAGGAGGCGCTGCTCGAGCTGAGGCACGGCGAGCAGGGGCTGGTGCTGCGGGTCGACAATCTGGTGCTGCCGCCGCAGCAACTGGCCAGCGGCCTCGAGCGGGCACAGCCGGCGCTGGTGTGCCAGAACGCCGAGTGCGTCTTCTCAGCGGCCAGGCCGCCGGCCGGCGCCGGCAAGGCGCGCTCCGCCGATCCGGCGCGGCCGCGCGAGGCGAGTCGGTGAGCAGGCCGCCGCCCAGGGTCGTGCTGTTCGACATCGACGGCACCCTGCTCGACGCCGGCGGTGTGGGCCGGAGGGCGCTGGACGCGGCGTTTCGCGCGCTCTGGAACATCGACGGCGCGACCACCGGCATCGTGCTCGCCGGCAACACCGATCGCGAGCTGGTGCGCGAGGCGCTGACCGCGCGGCTCGGCGTCAACATGCCGGCCATCGACGAGAAGATGATAACCGCCGTGCTCGGCGAGTACCTGCAGCGGCTGCCCGAGCAGCTCGCCAGCGCCACCGGCTTCCGCGTGCTGCCCGGCGTCGAGAGCCTGCTCAACCAGCTCTCCCAGATGCCGCACGTGGTGACCGCGCTGGCCACCGGCAACCTGGCCCCGGCCGCGCGCCTCAAGCTGGCCAAGGGGCGGCTCAACCGCTACTTCCGCACCGGCGGCTTCGGCGGCGACGCGCCCACGCGCGCCGGCATCATCGCCATCGCCATCGAGCGGGTGGCGCGGCTGATCGGGGTCAAGCCCGAGCGCAAGAACGTGTTCATGGTCGGCGACACGGTGCGCGACCTCAAGGCGGCGCGCGCCACCGGCGTGGTGCCGGTGGGAGTGGCGACCGGGCCGGACGACATCGAGGCGCTGCGCAAGGCGGGGGCACAGCTCGCGCTGGCCACGCTCGCGGATGCCGGCAAGCTGATCGCCTTGCTCGGCGATACGCTCGTGAGCTGATTGCCGTATGGCATGGGGATGCGGATGTCACTGGCTGCCGAAAAACCGTCGCGACCGTTCGAGGTCTGACGGAGATTGGGCATTGGTCTTTCTGGTCATTTGCTAATTTATTGATAGTGTTGACAAAATACCGGACGCTGGGCGGTACGCGAATTGCTTTTTCTCGGCCAAAACGCGGAAGAAGGAACCATGCGAAACAAGGGCTTCACTCTGATCGAGCTGATGGTGGTGGTCGGGATGATCTCGATCCTCGCGACCATGGCCATCACATCGTTGCCGTTTCTGGCATCCGACACGCGCATGCGGCGGGTCAGCAACACCTTTGCCTCGCTGGTCCGCGAGGCGCGCGGCCGGGCGCTGGCCAACCGCGCCTACACGGCGGTGGTGATAAGCTCAGACCTGTTCTCTCTGGAGATGTGCGAGAAGAAGTGCGCCTTTGATTCGAGCGGGTACGATGACTCCGACCGCTGCAGTAGCTCCAGCGACCCCTGCGACAGCGGCTGGACCACCTACAAGTTGCTCTCGCTCAACGAGAAGACCGCCGGGTCCGAGGCCTTTCACACCGTGTTCGCGCAAGCGCCTCCCGGAAACAATATTGTCTTTAGCCCGCGCGGGCAGATGGTCCTGGGAACACCGGGCGACTACGTTTTTACCTCGGGGCGGGACGCTAACCGCAGGACCGCGGTCCGTCTCACGGCCAGCGGCAATGTCGAGGTGAGACGATGAACAACACAGCAAACAGACAATCACTGCGGCGCGGGTTCAGCCTGATCGAGGCCATGGTCGCGCTGGGCGTCATGTCGGTGGCCAGCGTGGGCGCGATGATGCTGATGGCCAGCTCATTTGCGCTCAACAACCAGGCCCGGCACCGCGCCGAGGTGGCGGAGGTGGCCGAGAAGGCGGTCAACTCGTTCATCAGCGCCACCAACCTGGCCAAGAACTCGGACCAGTTCTACGGCGTGCTCAACTCGACCGAGATCAGGGATGGCTGCGGTGCCTGTAGCTTGAGTGGCTGCCCGCAGTGCACCAAAAACCATTACCATGGGCACTCGATCAACGTGAGGACGAGCGCCGCGGCGCCATCCAATAACCTGCTCACAATGGTCATCGAGGTCGATGTGCCATTCGCGAACACTGTAAAGACCTCGGCCTTCTTGGTCACAGTGATGGTGCCATGATGACGAGATTTCAACGCGCGGCGGGCACGACCATCATCGAGATGATGATCGCGATCACGGTGTCGGGCCTGATCTCGGCAGCCGCCTTTATCTTCTTTGTCAGGCAGACGCGCTACGGCCGGACGGTCTCGGAGCAGACCGACACCGTCGATCGATCGCGGATCGCGCGCCAGATCATCACCCAAGATATTCTTTTAGCTGGCTATGGCTGGGAGCACGAGGGCACCTGGGACGAAAATGGCGACGGAACCGGCGACGTCGTCAGGACCGGCTGCTTTGGCGAGGCCGGCAGGGGCTTGAGTGTCGCCGCGACCTGGCCGATGCGGCCGGTGACCGGCGTCGATACCGGCTCCGGGCCCGGAGCAGACACGCTGCACCTGATCGTGCCGGTGGGCAAGATCATGGGTATGAACGGAATGGCCGATAACGTCGACTACCGATGCTACCAGACCAACTCGGAAAAAGCGGTGGACCCCGACACTGGCAACCCGGGAACCGGGGTCATGACGTTGACCGCCACCGGCGTGAGCTGGCCCTCAGGCCCTGCGCCAACCGGATGGACCAGTGGCAACATCGTGGTGCTGACAGGCGGTGGAACGACATTTGTCACGACCCTTTTAAATGTTGCCCAGGGTAACGGCGGCATTACGGTCAGATCGTTGGTCGACAGCGGCGGCGGTCAGACCTGCCTGTCCCTTGCCTGCGGCGGCTGCGCGGCTGGCGGCGCGGCCCCGGATCCGAAAGACGCAGACAGCAGTTCGCTGCTGTGGCCCGAGCCGCTGTCCGGGCGGCTCATCGGCTATCCAGCGGCCGTGGTGCAATACCAAGTCATCAACGACCAGCTTCGGCGCTGCCAATTCACCGATGGCTCCGCGATCGGCGACTGTGGCGCCAACAGCACCATCCTCGACGACGTCGAGGACCTGCAGGTGCGCTACGTGGTCGCGCAGGTGAGCGACGACGGCAGCACCGTAAACGAGTTTCTGGTCAACAACCCCGCCTTTCTCGAGGACGAGTACACCCTCGTGCCCGGTGCCGGGGATAGCATGCGCAAGAAGGCGGAAGACGGAAATCCGGTGCTGCGCTTTGTCGCGATCGAGATCGGCGTGGTGGTTAGGGCGCAGAACCCCAACGCGGGGTACGCGCAACGCGGCAGCCGGCCCCAGCTCTTCAACCGGATTGCGATTGCGGGATCGGACAGCTTTAGGCGCACGACCACGGTCTTTCGCGTGGCCGTGCCCAACGTGCTCGCTTTTAGTCAGTAGCAACTCGAAAGACGAGGTGTGACCATGTCACGACCCAACAGGCTCCACCGTTCGCAGCATGGCTACGTGCTGGCGTTTGTCATGATCCTGACAACGGCAGTGGTGGCCGTCTCAGTAGCTGTCTCCATGGTCTCGCGGGTCGAGGCCACGGCGTCCACGCAGGACGTCAACGCGGTCAACGCATTTTCCATTGCCTACAGCGGCATGCAGAACGCCCTGCGCGCGCTGCGTCAAGACCAGGGCAACCTGTCGGGCATTATTGATGACCTCTTGGCGCCACAATCAGAGGTCACGGTCGGCACCGCCAACCTGGTGTTTCACAACAGCGATACTGGCGGCTGCGCGATCACGCCCTCAGATCCCGGGGGGGCGGATGGCTGCACCAGGTACAACGTGGGCCGCGGCTACTACCGGCTGTTCATGGGCAACGACATCAACGAAAACGACCCGGCCGTCGATACGAACTCGACGGTGACGATCCGCTCTTACGGCCGCTATCTTCAGGCCGAGGCCATGATCGAGAGCAACTTCAGGGTCCTGGACACCGAAGGCCTGGCGGCCGCGTTCGTGGGCTGCTTTGCCAACAGGAATGCGAAGATGATCCTGGACTCGATGACTGGCCCGGGGCTGCCGTTCTTCCTGTTCAGGATCGACGGCGCCGCCGACCCCGACCCCCTCAAGAAAAGGCCGCCCATGGCGTTCAACGTGGACCCCTATCGCATGGACGGCCTGCAGGTGCGCTGGGGAAAAAAGGACGAGGAGGGAAATTTTGCAAACAGATATATGTTTTACCAAGTCAATGATCCCGACCCCCTGTACGCGAGTGCGCAAAAGGTGGCGCCTACGCACCTGAACCAGTACCCGGACGCCGATGTCGCCATCGATTCGCCCTCGATCGGGTTTGGCAACCCCCCCTTTGGTCTGAAAGAGGTCGTCATGGCATTGAAAGGGGCTAGCTGGGGCACTGGAGCGGCCGTCGACGGTCTCGCCGGCGACAGCAGCGGCTACCGGATCCCGGTCATCGCTTTTAAAACAAATCCCCAGGCGGTGGAGGCAGCGGAAACGCAAAATCCCAACTACAACGGAAAAAATGACGAAAAAGCCAGCCACGGCGTCTACGGCTGTTTCGCCGACGTCGGCAAGAACAGCCAGTACGAGGCGGCTGGTCTCTGCACGACCGGAAACTCGGTATTGTCCAAGTCTCCAGCAGTGGACTGGGATGGTGAGTCAGTCATGCAATCCGGCCTGGCCTGGAACTACATCCAGACCGTGATCCGCAAGTGCAAGGGAAGCGGCGGCAGTGTGAGCTGCCCAGCCCCATATGGGTATCTCACAAACATAGCCAAGTGTCTTATCTTGCCAGATAATACCATTCGCAATGACACCACCGTCGGAGATACGGGCGGTGACAATGCTAATTATAAAGACTATAAGGTCACTCAACGGCTAGACGGAACAGGGCCAAATAGTAGTGGTTCAAACCAATACTCCTGGTACCCGGGCGGCTATCCGCGGTTCAAGGTGACCAGTTTTTCCAGCGCGTCTTTCCAGGCTCTTAGCAACTGCGCGGACGATGCGAGCGGTTACTCTGATTCCGATGACTGTACTACTCAGCCTGACAGCACACATTATCCAGACATGCATGAGAACGAGGCCCTTACTCTCAAGACCTTGATGCAAGAAGGTGTCTGCGTCGCCCCCGACGGTAAGATCCTGGTAAAGTTCTGCAATACAGATACTCTTGAGGATAGCGCAGGACGAGACTGCGGGTCCTCGCTGGCGGCATGGTTGCCGTCTGGCTGCGATGGCATCGCGCCATCAAATTATTTCAAAAATGTCGGAAATACTTCATGCGTGATTCCAAACCTTTCAAACGGCCTATGTGAGTGTGGATTAACAGGCGGGAATCCCTCTTGACCGTGCGTCTCACCGGTCCCGTGTGGACCGTCACATTACGGCGCTGGTTACTGCGATGATACTACTGGTGCAAGTTGCCTGGATAGCGATGGTAGACATTGTGCTGGCGTCGACGCTGCATCGCTTGCCTGGTGCGCGAGCAACGCAACCACCATTGCCAGTAGCATTGCCAACGGAAACTGGGGCGACTTTACAAGATGCTCGGATGCATGTGTGGTCAACGACTCAGGCAGGTGGCGCTCAAACTGCATCAACCTGGATCCTTACCATGTGCATAAATACGGATCGGCCAGCAGCCCGACCTGGACCAACGGCGAGCGCGGCAGCGTGCACTTCATCACCCGGCTCGATCTGACTGATGGCGGGCCGCTGGGTAACTGCAGTGGTTCGGATAAATTCCGGACCTGCGTCAATGGCGGCACATCATACCTGTCCAGTCCGTGGATGGGTGGGACGCCGGAGTTCATGGGAGATTTTAGCCATCACCCGCGGGTCGACTCATCCGGCAACGCCCAGCTCGCGCCCTTCTCCGAGACCCTGCCGGACCGGGATCCCTGGACGCCGATCACGCTCAGCGATCCCGCCTTCTGCCCCGACGACGGGAGCACGGGCGCCGAGATGTTCGAGACGGTCGCGTCGCTGATCGGCAGTGGCTCGGTCGTGAATAGAAACGATCTGCCTAATTGTCCAGCGTCCGGCACGGTGAGCGGCAGCGGGACCTTTGGCGGCGCGGTTTGCAAGTACGACACCACCCAGGTGGGCTACTCGCACGCGGGCTGGTATGTGGACCAGT
>JAFGSX010000061.1 GCA_016934455.1 Deltaproteobacteria bacterium | reverse complement strand
GCCAGGGCGAGATCGTGATCGACGCCAGCGCCAGCGACTGGTGCCAGACCGAGGCCAACTAGCCTACCGCAGTCACCTTGCTCCGGTGCGCAGCTTCAGCAGCAACTCCTCGCGGGTGGCGGTGAACGGCAGGCCGTGCCGCTGCAGAATGCGCCGCACCTCGGCCGCGGCCTCCATGACCAGGATGTGCTTGAGCTCCTCCCAGGTGGCCACCCATTGAATCAGGCGCACCAGCTCCATGAAGGTGCGCCGCGCCAGCAGCGTCGCCGGCCCCAGGCCGACGGCCGCGCGCAGCAACTCCTGCGCGGCCAGATGGGAGGCCAGCCGGGCTCGCGCATTCTGCTGCAGGACGTCGCGCCGCGCGGCCAGCAGCTTGCGGCGCGTCGAGCCATGGCTGGCCATGCGCTCGGCAAAGGCACCGCGCATGGCCGCCGGTGTCGACAGCTCGCTGGGCTCGAGCAAGAAGCGCGCGTGGTGCGCGGCGCGCGCGATGCAGGCGCGAACCTCGGCGCTGCGACGGCGCGGATCGCGGGCCGCGGCGCAGCGCGCGGCGTGCCACAGGATGCGCGCTTCGAGCTTGGTGTAGTGCGGCAGGCAGAGCGGCTGGTAGAGGGCCAGCACCTGCCCGGCAGCCACTCGATCGGGCACGAAGTGCGTCAGCAGGGCGCGCGCCTCCTCGGGCTCCAGCGCTTCCTTGACCACGCCCACGCTCAGCACACGGCTGGCCAGGTGGAGCAGGCGCTCCACCTCCTCGCGTCGGGCCGGCCGCCGCCGCAGCTCGCGCACCAGGCGCAGCAGTTGGCGGGCCTCGGCCTCGATGCGACCGCGGATCGCCGCCCCGGGACCCGGCCCGCTCAACAACAGCGGCTTGAGCCGGGCGAGCAGCTCGGCGCGCTGTTGCCACGGGATGTAGAGCGCGCCGGGCAGGCGATAGCTGCCATAGCGCTGCTCCTGACCGACGAGGCACCAGGGCTCCCAGCGATGGGACTCGGCGTAGATCTCGTGCAGCACCGGCGACTCCGAGTAGAGCCTGGCGCCGTACAGAAAGACCACGTCATCGCGGTACCGAAAGCCCTCCATGGACCTTCACCCGCGCGCCAGCATCGCGCGCAGCGACGTCAGCGCTGCCTCCGCTGAATCTCCGGTCGGCGCCAGATCCCACTTGAGCGCAGGTCCGGGCGGCCGGCAGCGCGCGCGCACCTGTCGCCAGCGAGCCAGCACCTGCTCCGGCCTCAGCTCTCCCGCCGGGGCACGGCGCAGCCAGTCGTCGAGCAAGGCGCTCGCTGTCACCCGCCGGACCCCGGGCGCGTCGATCCAGCGCAGGTCGACGCACAGCGACGGCTGCCCACGCGGTCTGGTGGCTGACGCCCGGCCGCGTCTCTGGCCCGCCGCGGTGCGCTGCACCAGCCCCCGGTCGGCGTCGAGCCTGAGCCATTCGCCGTCCAGAAAACGGCCGCGGGTGGCATCCTGCACCCCCACCAGGCACGGGATGCCGAGCTCGCGCGCCACGATCGCCGTGTGGCTCAGCGGCGACCCCTCCTCCGAGATCACGCCGGCCGCCCGATAGAAGGCGGGCAGCCACGCCGGGTCCGTGGCGCCGACCACGAGAAGGTCCCCGCTCATCGCACGGGGAACCTGCGCCAGGTCCTTGAGGATGCGCGCCGGTCCCGAGGCCACACCGGGCGAGGCCAGGCGCCCGTGCGCTTTCAGGTCGGGCGGCGCAAACGCCTTGCTGGTCACCGCGGTCACCGGCCGCGCCTGCAGCAGGGTCAGGTCTCCCTCGTCGATGCACCACTCCATGTCGATCGGTTGCCCCAGGCGTTTGGCGACCAGGGAAGCAGCCCCGCACACCTCGCTCAACTGGTCGTCCGACAGCGCGGGATAACCGGCCAGGTGCCGGGGCACGGTGGCCAGCCCCAGCAGCGGTCCGTAGGGCAAAAGAAAGGTGGCCGTTCCCAGCGGCGTGTCGATGCCCTGCCCGGGCCAGAGCTTGTCGACATCGGAGACCAGCACTGTCATCTGCTCCTTGTAGGAGAGCTGCAGCTCCGAGCTGTCCGGCCACACCACGTAGGTGTCGACGGGCAAGGCGCCGTCGACCACGGCATGGCAGGTGCCGTAGGCGGCGACGACCATCATGGCGTCTGGGTGCAGGGGCGAGCGGGTGAACACCACGCCCGCCACCTCGGACGTGGACGCGCGCTGCACCAGGAGCGCCAGCGAGCGCAGCGCGCGCTCCAGCCTCCGCGCCGCAGGCCAGTGGGCGGGCGTGCCGTAGACAAAAGCGGCGCGCACGCCGTGCCAGGCACAGTGGACGAGCGCCGCCTCGAGCGTGTCGGCCGTGCAGGCGCTGGTCTCGAAGTGGCCGGCAAACGAGCTCTGCTGCCCGTCCTCCATCACCGCCGACGAGCGCACCATCAGCACGGCGTCGTGACGGAAACAGGCGCGCAGACGGCGCGCCACCGCCATCGGCACACCGGTGTTCTGCAGCCGCTCACGCGTTTCGTGGTCGTCGTCACCGCGCTCCCAGGCTCTGGCCATGCGCCGGCGCTGGCCGGCTCCGAGCGCAGCCGCGAGCCAGCGTTGGATCTGCGCCACCGGCCACACCGCGCTGCGCGGCAGACGGGTGCCCGGCACGCCGGCCAGCCGCGCCACGCTCGCCGCCTTGCCCCCGACCTGTGCCGGATCCCAGCGCGTGCCCGCTTGCAGCGTCCACACCTGCGGCATGGCGGTCAGCGCTCCTGCCGCGTCAGGCGGCCGCTCTCGTAGAAGTGTATGGCCGACGGACGGCCGGTCAGCGGCCCCTCGAAGACCGTGAAGTCCAGGCGCCGCTTCCAGCCGCGAGGCAGATCATCCAGCGTCTGCATGTGGGGCTGACCCGACAGGTTGACGCTGGTGCTCACCAGGGGCACCCCGGCGTCGCGCACCAGTCGGCCGATCCAGTGCCGGGGCAAACGCAACCCGATCAGGCCGCTCTGCGTCAGCTCGCGGGCCGGCCGCGCCACCCCGCGGTCCGGGCCAAAGGGGAGCAACAGCGTCTCGTGAGAGCAGCGCGCCCACATCCGGTCGAACAGCGCGCGCGCGCGCGGATGGACCAGCGATCGCGCCCACTCGGTGCTGTGCGGGATCACCGTCGACGACCGGCGCCGGCGCTTGAACTCGCCGATGCGGCGAACCGCGCGCGCGTCCCAGGCATTTGCGCTCAGGCCGTAGATAGTATCGGTGGGGAGGATGGCCACCTGCCCGCAGGTCAGACGTCGGATCCAGAGCGTCCAGGCGGCCGCCCGGTCTGCACCGAAGTAGAGATCCAAATCGTCACTTGCCCGGGCGGCTCACCGGAGGAGGCGTCACCGGAGGCCGCGGCGGCCTCGGGGTCACGCTGCCACCCTTGCCCGTGGACGGCCGGGACGGCCGCGGTGGCACGCTCGGCGTGGAACCGCCCTTGCCGCTGCTGCCGGTGCGGCCGGTGTAGATGGCAGCGCGGGGGTCGGCCCTCAGCAGCTCTTTGGCCTTGGCGTCGTCGAGGCCGGGGAGGTGCACGCGCTTGCCCGGCGACCACGACTGATCCATTGCCTTGAGGAAGTTGTCAAAGCCCTCGCGCGCGGCGCGGGTGAACAGGTCTGCGTTCGACTCGCGCAGCTTGTGCAGAGCTGCGGCTTCGGCCTTTGTGATGCCCCGGCCGTCGGCAGCGACCTTGACCAGCAGCTCGACGTCTTTCTTGTCGATGCGGCCATCCTGCTTGATCTGTCTGAGCGTCGAGTTGATCTTGGTGACCATGTTGCCCTCCAAAGGGGACGCCGCGTGATGCGGCGAAGGAGGGAGAATACCAGATCGCTCGCGCGCGCGGCAATGCCCTGCCTATCTCACCACGTATTCCGCGCTCGCGCTCGGCTCGCCAGAACCTGGCAACCACAGCTCGATCCGGTGGCGGCCCGGCTGCGCCGGCACCCGCGTCGCATAGGGTGGGCCGAGCGCCAGGCGGGTGCCGTCGTCGAGCCGCAGCTCGACCGCGTCCAGCGCACCGCGCACCAGCGCCCGCACCGGAATCGACTGGTCGGCCAGCGGATAGCCCGGATCGATCAGGTACTCGTCGCCGCTGGCAGGCGCGATCAGGCTGGCGCGCGGCTCACCGTCGAGCGGACCGTCCGTCCAGGCCGCGATGGCCAGGCCCTCGTCGCGCGCCCAGGCGTGGTACTCGGGCCCGAGCTCGAGCACGGGCTGCGGCCTGCCGGCGACCAGCCGGCTGCCGTGCATGGCGCAGCGCTCGCTGGGCGCCGTGCCCGGCGCGAAGATCTCGAGCTGCCGGCCCGGGCAGTGCGGCCCGGCCAGCGCGCCCGAGAGCGGGCAGATCTGCGCGCTCTCGAAGCGCGCGCGATCGACCAGCGGAGCCGCTGCCATCCCCTGCATGGCGCGCAGCATGATGCGCTTGAAGACCGGGCCGGCGCCGGTGATGCCCGAGACCCGGTGCATGGGTGTGCCGTCGAAATTGCCGACCCAGACCGCCACCGTGCGCTCGGCCGTGAACCCCACGGTCCAGTTGTCGACGTGGGCGCGGCTGGTGCCGGTCTTGGCCGCCACCGGAAACGGCAACCGCAGCGCATTTTCAAAGCCAAAGGCAGGCGCCTTGGCGGTCTCGTCGGACAGAATGTCGACGACGAGCTGCGCCGCCTCGCGCCGCACGAACCGCCTCGGCGCCAGCTCGACCGGCACCGGCAGCGGCGCGCCCGCGGCGTCGAAGGCCGCGCGCATCTCGACCAGCGGCTTGACCACGCCGCCGGCCGCCAGCCCGCGATAGGCGCGCGCCAGCTCGTACAGGCTGACGTCGCCGTTGCCCAGCACCAGGCCGACGCCGTAGTGCGACGCCTCCTCGGTCAGCGAGTCGAATCCCGCCCGCCGCAGCAACCCGAGCAGCCGATCCGGGCCGAGCCGCTCGACCAACCGCACCGCGGGCACGTTGTAGCTGTTGGCCAGCGCCGCGCGCAGCCGAATCGGGCCGTGGGCGCGGCGGTCGTAGTTGTGCGGAACGTAGGCGCCGCTCGGCGTGGCGAGCCGGGTCTCGACGTCCGAGAGCAGGGTCGCCGGCGTGTACCCCGACGCCAGCGCCAGCGCGTAGGCAAACGGCTTGAGCGCGCTGCCCGGCTGCCGCAGCGCGCGCACGCCGTCGTTCTGGCCGCCGTCGGCGTCGAAGAAATCGGCCGAGCCGAGATAGGCCAGCACCTCGCCGCTCTGGTTGTCGACCACGATCGCCGCCGCCTGGCCGACGCGGTTGCCGACCAGGCCGGTCAGCTCCTCGTCCACGATCGCCTCGACGTCGCGCTGCAATTCGGCGTCGAGAGTGGTCTCGATGCGCGCCGCGGTCTCCAGCCCGCGCGCCGGCAGCGATCGCACGAGCTGCGCCACGAAGTGCGGCGCCCGAAACGCCCGCTCGGTTCGCGCCAGATCGAGCGCTGAGCTACGCGCCACGCGCAGCGCCTCGCCGTCGGCCAGACCGAGCCGCTGCATCTGGCCGAGCACGCGCTGCTGCCAGCGCCGCGCCGCTGCGGGATGGCGAAAGGGATCGCGGCTGGCCGGCGAGCCTGCCATGCCGGCGAGCAGCGCGGCCTGGCCGAGCGAGAGCTTGTCGGCGGGCCGGTCGAAGTAGAACTGCGCGGCGGCCGCCACGCCGAACAGCCCGTTGCCGAGAGGAACGCGGTCGAGGTACTCGCGCAGGATGCGCTCGCGCGGCAGGTGCGCGGTCAGCCGCAGCGCCCACAGCGCCTCGCCGGCCTTGCCGGCCAGGGTGCGCGGCCGCGGCCTGAGCCGCCGCGCGAGCTGCTGGGTGATGGTCGAGGCGCCGCTGACCACGCGGCCGGCGCGCGCGTTCTGCACCGCAGCCCGGGCCATGGCCAGCGGATCGACGCCCGGATGAGAGAAGAAACGGCGGTCCTCGGCCGCCACCAAGGCGTCGACGACGTGCCGGGGCAGCGGCCCGGCCAGCGGCGCGCTGCGACCGCCCTCGCCCGAGCGCAGCTCGCGCAGCAGCACGCCGTTGCGGTCGAGCACGCGCAGCGACGTCACGCCGTCCTTGGCCAGCAGTTCGGGCGGCAGCGGCCAGAGCACGAACATCGCGGCGGCGACGGTTGGGACGACCGCCGCGATCGATGCGAGGTTCGCAATCCGCCTAGAAATGGACCTCAAGTCGTCACTTCCCTTCGCCGACCGTCACCGCGAACCTGCCTCCGCGCGAGCGCCCGAACACCTCGGGCGCGTACATCTCCTCGGCCTGCGCCGGCTTGAGCACGAAGTCGCCCGGCGTGGTGGCGCGCGCCACGAAGCTCACCTCGTGGATGCCGGGCAGCAGCCGGTCCGCGAAATAGAGCACGCGGTCGTCGCGCTGCTCCACGTGCGACCAGGGCGAGTAGAAGGCATAGCGATACGGCGAATCGTCGGCCTCGTCGCCCTCGTCGTCCTCGTCCTCCTCCCCGTCGGCAGCGCGGTTCTGCGCCGACGACGCCAGCGACGGATCGACCGCCTCCAGCCCCGCGGGCAGCGGCACGTCGACCACCACGTAGTTGCGCTCGCTGGCGCTCGCCACCCGCAGCCTGACCCGCACCAGCTCGCCGGCGGCAAAGCTGTCGGCCTGGCCGCCTCCGGCCAGCGGCTCGAACCAGCGCTGCACGGCGATGCCCTGGTCGAGCGGATCGGTCGGCAGCGCGCTCGGCGCGTAGCGAAGCAGCGCGCCGTAGTAGAGCACGCCCTGCCCCTGCTTGCTGAAGACCAGCGGCAACTGGCTGCCGGCCGCGCCCAGCTTGTCCACCGGCACCAGGGTGCGCCGCACCGCCAGATCTCGCCCCCGGAACGGCTCGCTCACCAGCGCCTGCCCGCCCAACATCACCGTGCCGACAAAGTCGGGCGCCTCGCGCTCCTTGGCCCGCACCACCTCGGTCAACGCGATCAGGGCGAACGCCGCCTCCTGCGTGCTGCGGAAGGTGCCGTCGCCCCGCCGCACCGTGCCCAGGTAGTGCGCCATCTTGGCCACGAACGGGTGGCTCGGCTCGCGCCGCACCAGCGTCTCGAGCACCAGCGCGGTGGTGCGACCGTGCGAGTTGAAGATCCCCTCCCAGGGGCTCACCGCCGACTGCTCGAAGTGGACGTCGGCGGGCGACTGCTTGGCGTTGCTCATGATCTCGTCGAGCAACCGCTGGCCCTGGGCGGTGTCGCCGCCGCCGTTGAGAATGGCGTTGGCGAGCATGGCTCGCGTCGACAGCGACAGCCCGGCGCGGCGGGCGAACAGCTCTGGATAGTACGACGGCACGGCGGCGCCGGCGCGCGCCAGCGCATACAGCGCGAAGACCCGCGTCCCGTCGTCGGGCGGCCAGCAACCGAACCCGCAGTCGCTGCATTTTCCCGCGGCCACGGTGCCGCTCAGGTAGCTCTTGGCCTTGTCGAGCACGTCGGAGCGCACCGGGTACTGCACCTCGGCCGCGCGCGCCAGCGCCAGCAGCGCGTAGGCAGAGGCCCACGGATCGGCGCAGCGCGACTCGGGCCAGTAGCGAAAGCCGCCCTGCTCGGTCTGAAGCTGCTCGATCGCGCGCACGGTGCGACGCACGATCTCGTCCGGATCGGTGATCCCCGCCAGATCGACGCCGCGCAGCCAGTCGGGCACCGCCGGCTCGGCGCGCGCGTCCTCCTCGGCGCCGTCGGCGCCGCTGTAGGGTACGCCAAAGGCGCCATACAGCTCGCGCAGCGCGATGAAGGGCACCAGCCGGCTGGCGAGCTGCTCGAGACATCCGTACGGATAGCGCACGAGCTGGCGCATGCCCTCGTCGAAGTTGCCCAGCGCGGTCGACGCCAGCGAGATCTCGAGCCCGCCGACGCCCGGCCGCACGCCTCCCGGCGGCACCAGCCCCTCGCTGGAGCGGTCGGCGGTGTCGCCGTAGGCGGCGACCGCCTCGAGCGAAACCGGCAGCAGGACCGGGATCCGCTCGAGCACGGCGTCGCTCTCGCTGCCGCCCCGGACCTTGAACACCAGATCGGCGGTCCCCGCCCGCTCGGCGATGAACGCGAAGCGCACCTCCACCGGCGTCCCGCCCTGGACCGACACCGTGCGCTGCGCCGGTCCGGTCAGGGTCAGGCCGCGCGCCTCGACCGAGACCTCGGCGCTATCGATCGCGGCGCCGACCGTCTGCACCACGACGCCGGCCTCGATCTTGTCGCCGACGCGGGCGATGCGCGGCATGGCCGGCCGCGCCAGCAGCGGTTTGCTGACCACCACCCTGGTCTCGCCGGCCCCGAACTGGTCGCCCTTGGTCGTGGCCAGCGCCATGATGCGGTAGGTGGTCAGGTTGTCGGGCAGCTCGAACTCGAGCCGGGCCACGCCGTGCTCGTCGGTGATCACGCTCGGCTCGAACAGCGGCGTGGTCTTGAAGCGCGAGCGCAGCTCGCTGCCGACAAAATCGCCGCCGCCGCCACCGCCGGGGGAGGCACCCTTCTCGCCGTAGACCCGCGCCAGCACCAGGTGGATCAGCGGCTCGCCGATGCGCACCGAGAGCGAGAACGGCTGGATGATGCGCTCGACCAGATCGGGCAGCCGGTAGCCGGTCAGCCGCAGCACGGATTCGTTGACCGCCCACACCGTCAGCTCGGCCGGCCGGCCCTGACCGCGGTGATCGCTGACCTTGAGCTCGAGCCGCACCTTGTCGCGCGGCCGCTTGTTCTCGGCGTCGGCCTGCACCGAGACCGCCAGCCGCTTGCTCTGCTTGTCGACCTTTAGCTCGGTGTATCCGATCCGCACCGCCGGCCGCCCCGGATCGTCGCCCACCTCGATGCCCTGCTCCTTGCCGACCCGGCCGCGCGCGATGACCACGCCGACGTAGACGTTGGGCACCATCTCCTCGCCGATCGGCACCTCGAGCGCGACCGCCGATCCGGTCAGGTGCACCAGCCGCGTGCTCAACACGCCGGCGCGCTCGACGCTGAGCAGCGCGTCGGCCTCGGGATAGGGGCTCTTGACCAGCACCTTGGCCACGTCGCCGACCCGGTAGCTGCGCCGGTCCGGCACCAGGTCTACATGGTCGCTGTCGGTGCGCTGCCACGACGCCCAGCCGTCGCCGACGACGTAGAAACCGGTGCGGGTGGTCTGCTGGCGGCCCTGCTCGTCCTTGAGCGTCGCCTCCAGCACGTGCAGCCCTCCCTTCTCGGGCTTGAACTCGCAGACCACCGGTGTCGCCTCGGTCCGGACCTGGCAGCTATGGACCACGGTCTCCTCGGGCTCGGAGTCGGTGAAGTACTCGCCACCCGATCCTTTCTGGCGGATCGACTTCCAGACCCGGCGCTTGACCTTGAGATCGATCGCCACCTTGGCCTGGCGCTCGCCGTCGGGCTTGCAGGCGATCAGCTCGACGCGCGCCGGCTCGCCGACCACGCCGAAGCCCTCGCTCGCCGGCTTGACGCCGGCGTAGTAGGCGGCCGGGTGCACGGTGACGGTGGCGCGGTTGGCCACGCGCTGCCGGCTGACGTCCGCCACCTCTGCCTCGACCGTGTACTCCCAGGTGCGATTGGCCGGCGCCTCGGCCACGCCGACGTCGACGGCAAAAGCCCCCTCGGCGTCGGTGACCGCATCGCCGCCGCCGAAGGTGCCGCTGGAAGCCGCCGGCTCGTCGTCGCCGCCCCACCAGGTGCGCACGCCAAACGCGAACGCCGGCTCCCCGGGCGGCTCGAAGTCGGTGCTGCGCCGCACCGCGGTCCAGTGCGCGCCGGCCTGAGCCATGGCCGCGCCGAACAGGTAGCGCGCGGCGACCTGCGCCCGGATGCGCTCGCCCGCGATCAACTGCGCGGCCGGTGCGGTCACGTCGACCTGAAACGGCGGCGGCCGGAACTCGGCGACTCGAAACTGGCCGCGCGTCTCGAGTTTGGTGCCCAGCACGGCGGCGCGGGCGGTCATGCCGTAGTAGCCGAGAGGCGCCTCGGCGCCGATCTCGACGGTCGTGGCGAAGGTGCCGTAGGCCGACAGCTTGACGCTCCGCCGCTCGATCTCCTTGCCGCGCGAGTCCTCGATCACGAGGGTGACCGGCGCCCCGGCCGGGTTGCGCAGGTCGCCCACGCTGCGGTAGCGCAGCACTCCCTTGACGTGGACCTGCTCGCCCGGCCGGTAGATACCGCGCTCGCTGAACAGCGCGCCCAGGCCATCGGGACGGCGGCTGGCCCACTCGCCGTCGAGCGAGAAGGCCCACGGCGACAGGTCCCCCTGCCAGGTCGAGAGGGTGACGCCCACGTCGTCGTCCAGCCGCGCCGCCACCAGCGCAAACGGTATCGACCACGGCTTCTTGGGATCCTCCCCCAGCAACTCGACCGTGCCCGGCACCCGGGCGACGCCGCTGGCATCGCTGGTGCCGCTCCAGCGCCGGGCGCCCTTGGCGTCGAACAGCGTCAGCTCGGCGCCGCCCACCGGCTTGCCGGTCGAGAGCCGGGTCACCCAGGCCACACCGCTCTTGGGGCCGAGCTTGGTGTGCACGGCCAAATCGGTGATCTGCGCCAGCACGTACTGCTTGGGCCGCGGGCCGCGGTCGAACGGCAGATCCGGGCTCCAGCCCTGGACGAAGAACAGGCCGCTGCGCTTGCCCTCCGGCAGCGCCTCGCGCAGCTTGAGCGGCGTCCAGCGCAGCGCGTTGCGGGTCCCCCTGAGATCCAGCCCGAGGTGCAGCGGCGCGCGATTGGGCGGTGCCGGCTCGCGCTGGCCGCTGTCCAGGCTGGAGAGCGCCTGCGCCATCTCGGCCGGCGTCAGCAGCCAGAGGTCGAACTCGCCGCGCTTGACGTTGGCCGACTCGATCGGCAGCGCGCCGTCGCGCTCGGCCTCGAGCAGGGCCTGACCCGGGCCGAGCCTGAAGGTGGGACGCAGATCGTCGAGCTGGACCTGCCCCTCGAAGGCGGGCGCCTTCTGGCCAAACTCGTCGACCAGCCCGGCCGCCACCTTGATCGTGTAGCGGACGCCGGCCTGGTACCTGCCGGGCAGCGTCACAAAGGGCGAGCAGTCGCGATAGCCGCAGTCGCGGCTCTCGGGCAGGTAGCTCTCGACGCCCGCCCAGTTGATCTCGACCTTGGGCTCGATCGAGAGCAGCGGTTTGAGCGTCTTGACGTCTGCGCGGTTGCTCAGCACCAGCACGATCGGGCCGTGGGTGCAGCGCGGCTCGTCGTCCCAGGTGGGATGGCGGCAGCCCTCGGCGCGCGCGATCCGCATCGGGCCGTAGCTGCGGTAGTCGCGGGTCTTGGCCTCGCCCAGCGTGAGCGTCCCCTCGACTCCGGCGAGGTCAGCGGCCACGGTCAGGACCACCTCCCGATCCAGGGGCAGCGGTTGCTTGGCCTTGATCTGATAGCGAAAGCCCAGGCGGCGCAGCTCCCACACCTCGAGCTGCGCGGGCCGTCTGTGCTCCTTGCGCCTGGCGATCGCCTCGGCGCGCTCATCGATCTCCTTGACCAGGTCGACGCCGAGCGGGTGGTCCCCGACCTGCAGCGCGACGTGCTGCGCCAGGTCGCGCACGCGCTGGTTGAAGCGCAGCTCGAAGACCTGGTCCGGCCGCAACCACGCCCACCGGTCATCGGGCTCGACGCTCCGGAGCTCGGGCTTGACGGTCGAGAACTGCCAGCTAAAGGGCTGCGCCAGCCGGGAGCCGTCGAGCGCGGTGACGCCTGCCGCCACGGTCAGCTTGAACGCCGTGGCCAGCGGCAGCCGGTCCCGGGGCGCGAACTCGACCGTCGACGATCCGATCCATTTCCACTCGCCGGCGACCGGCGGCTCGACCGCGATCATCGGCAGCCGCCGCTGCATCTGCTCGACCGCGCCCAGCGCGACGATCGGTTTCGAGAAGGTCACCGCCGGCCGCACCTCTCCGTGCTGATCGGGCTGGGTCGGCGTCGCGATCACCACCTTGAGCGGCGCGCTCGCGGTCGACGACGCCTTCAGGTCGAGCGCCGGCGGCGCCGGCAGCGGCTTGAGCCGGCGGTCGGATCTTCCGCACTGACTGCAGGCGGTGACGGTCAGCACCAGCGCAGCGGAGACCGACCGCAAGCACCCATGGCGACGAGACATCGCAGCCTCCTGGACCAGACGTGATGCGGCGACAGCGCGCCCGTGGTCGACCCCCCGGCGCGGTCTCAGCGCGCGAGGTAGATCAGCGCACCCGCGGCGACCGCCGCTCCGGCGAGCACCACCGCGCCTGCGGCCAGGCCAGCCCACAACCACCACTGGCCGAGCACATCGTCATCGCCGGCCGCGCCCTCCTCGGGCCAGCTCCAGCCTGGCCAGACGCCGAGCAACGAGCCATTGAAATCGAGATCGAGCTGCCGGGACCCCTGCGGCCACTGCGCCCCGGGCCAGCTTGCCTGGTCTAGCAGCAGCGCCACAGCATTCATGGCCTGGCCCGAGCTGCCGACGCTGCACAGCACGGCAGCGGCCGAGCGGGTGCGGCGATCGACGCGCAGCACGGTGACCAGATACTGGTCCACCTCGTGCGGCGAGCTGCTCACGGCCATCAGCACCAGCGAATCGAGATCGGCCATCCGCCGCAACTGCTGCAGGTCGTCGGCCACCGCGTCGATGGGCAGGCCGTTGCGCGCGGCGTTCTCGATCCGCTGGACCCGGGCGAGCGCCGGGGTGACCGCCAGCTTGGCGTCCAGCTCGAGCAGGCCACCCGGCGGCATGACCACGGTCTGGTCGTGGTTCTCGTGGCCCGCGCGGGCCAGGCGCACCGTGTGCGGCCCGGGCAATACCGGGCTGATGGTGATCGGCGTGCGGCCGCGGCCGATGCCGTCTAGGGTGACCTCGCCGTCGGCGGGATCGCTGCGGACCTCGAGGCTGCCGACGCCTTCGCCGGTCACCTTGCCCAGCGCCGCCAGATAGGCGTTGCGCGCCTCGGGCGTCAGATCCCTAGGCGATGGCTGGAAGTCGGGGCGCAGCGCGATCAACCTGGCAAAAGCCTGCTGCGCCTTGCCCTCGGACCCGCTCTGGAACCAGGCCACGCCCTCGAGCATGCGGGCGCGGTACAGCAGCTCCAGCTTCTCCGCGTCCAGGTCCGAGATGACGCCGGTCAGCACGTCGGCGGCCTGCCCCAGGTTGACCGCGGCCAGCCCGAAGTTGAAGGCGAGATACTGCTCCTCGCCGGTGTCGAACAGGATCCGCGCCTGGTCGATCTGCTCCCGGACCGAGCGCTCGCCGGCGGTCCGCTGCTGCACCGCGCTGCGGCCGAACAGCACCTGCTCGCCGCGGATCAGCCCGAGCGCGCGGCCCAGCGCGCGCGCCAGGCGCTGCGCCTGCTCGGCTTCGACGTCCTCGCTCAGGATCACGGGATCGGCGAGCCAGATGACCTTGGGCTGCGCCGCGGCTTGCGCGTCGGACGCGGGCGGGGCCGCGCTTGCCGCGGCCCGGACGCCGACGACAACCAGCCCCACGGCGAGCGCCGTCAGGGCGCGGCACCCGCTTAATCCGGCATCCGTCATCGCCAACGCTTATAGCGCCCTACCGACAACCGGCACAACCTTCAGCCGGGCCCGGTCGCGGCTCTACGCTGCCCGGGGACCGCCCCTTCGACCCGCTCTCGTGGCGCGGATCCCAGGACCTCTCATCGCTGCTGGGCATTCTATCGGGGTGTGCGGCGTGGCTAGCGGGTGCGATTTCGACGGCCTCCGAACCGCAGCCAGATCAGGGCGAGCAGGCCGAGCGAGACCAGGCCCAGACCGTATCCCGGATGCGAATGCGACGAGCAGAGGCAACCGTAGTAGTAGGGGTAACCGCCCTGGTAGTAGCCGTATTCGTTGGGGTCTTCGTACGGCGCTCCCTCGCAGCTCTGCGGCCGATTGGGGGACGCGGTCACCGCGCGGGTGCATTCGGTGGCGCTGACACCGCGGCCGGCGCGCACCACGCAGGCTATCTCCTCGAGGCCCATGTCCTGCCACTCGAAGGCGGCCAGCGCCTGACCCAGGGTCGTCGCATCCATCGCATCCTCGGCGCCGGCGGCCCAGCGCGCGTAGGCGTCGACCAGCCGGGTGCGCTCGAGCAGGGTTCCCGGCGCCGCGATCAGGTCCGCGATCGCGATCCGCTGCGAAAAGACCTGCTCCGCGGCCGAGGCCAGCGGCCGGTAGCGCACGGTGACGATCAGATCCCGCTCGAAGCTGGCCGGGGCGGTGGTGACAAAGCGCGACAGCACCGTGAGATCGTCGCCGGCGGCCAGCACCACGTTGGGCACGCGGGCGTCGGGATCGGTGGAAAACTCCTCGCCGCTGAAGCGCTGCAGGGCAAAGCTCGCCGGCAGCTCGACCTCGATCGACACCGCATCCGAGTGCACCTCGACCAGCTTGCGCACCATGTTGGAGAAGACGACGCCGATCTCGCTCAGGTTGGGCAAGAAGACGTGGGCGCCCTTGCCGGCGTCGGTCAGCGCGTCCATCCGCTCGACGTCGTAGTCGGAGCCGACGCCCACGCCCGACAGGTAGATGCCCTCGCCCTGGTTGATGCGGGTCAGGCCGGCGAAGCTGGCGATCTCGGTGTCGCCCACATTGGCGTTGCCGTCGCTGAACAGGATCACGCGGTTGACGGCCGCCGGGTCAAAGGCGCTCTGCGCCTCCTCGTAGGCCAGCGCCAACCCCGCCATCATGTTGGTCGAGCTCTGCGCCTCCAGCGCGCACAGCTCGGAGCGGATGTGCGCCAGGTTGTCGCCCGCCTCGAGCGTGCGAAAGACGATCCGCGCATTGCTGGAAAAGGTGGTCAGCGAGATCTTGTCGCCGGGACGCAGCGCGTCGGCCAGCAACTGCAGCGCCCCGCGCACGGTGGCGATCTTGTCGCCGCTCATCGAGCCCGAGACGTCCACGCACAGGTGCAGGTTCCACGGCCGGCGCTCGGCCACGTCGAGCGCGGGCGCATAGGCATGGATCAGGAGGTCGAGCGCCTCGAGCTCGCCGTTGACGACCTCCGAGCGCCTGGCGTCGACGCCGACGAACACGCCGTCCGCCAGCGTCCACGACGTGGCCAGGTGCTGCGGCGCGCGCAGCGCGGCCGGCGGGTCATAGTAGTTGATCACCTCGTGCGGCCGGATCGCGATCTGGTTCGAGCCGTAGTAATTGCTGAAGCCGGCCTTGATGAGCTGCGCCGAGGCCATGCTGGTGGAGTCATCGGGTGAGAGCTGGTACCAGCGCAGCTCGTCTGCCGCCTGGCCGCTGTCCGCGGCCGCGGCATCCTCGGCGACCGCGTCCGCCGCGCCGGCGTCGGTCTGCGAGCCATCGTCGGCTTCGGCGTCGGCGCTACCGCCGTCCGGAGAATGGTAGGACTTGGTCGTGCCGCTGGTCTCGCCATCGCTCGGAACGGACTCCTTGTAGCTGGGCGCCATTTCGGACATGGCGCAGCCCGACAGCACTGCGATCGTTGCAGCCACCCCGACCCACCACAGATGCTTGCTCATGCGTTGCTCCCCTCTTGCGTGGACGTGGACTTCCCTGGCAAGACCGCAGCCCGCCTCGTCACCGTCACCAGCCATTGGATCTGCCATCCAGAGCGAGGGACGAATCAGCTTTTGTGCCAAACAAAAAATAATTGCAATTACAATATGATAGACAGCGCGCCTGACAGTCGAAGCAGCCGGACCCTGACTCGCATGTCAGGCTTGCTGCCCGGAGACAGCAACCTCTCTCTAGACCTGACGCTGGCCATTGCTCGGCTAGTAGTTGGCGATCCTCGTGCCGTCGAAACTCAACGTCAGCGAGAGTTGTGTCTCGGTCTGTTTTTCGCCGTCCTTCTCTTTCAAATTGGTGCTGCTGGCTTTCATGGTTGCTTTCATCTTGTTGTCACCGTTCTTGGTGATCTCGACCTCATTGTAAATCTGGGTCTTGGTCTCTTTTGTCGTCGACGTGTTGCCCGCTCCCGTGGTCGTGACCTCGGTGACCTCGGTGCAAGTCATGCTTTCGACGAGGACCAGTTTGTCAGATTCGGCCTTCAAGGCGATGACGCAATTCGATCCCGGCAGCACCGCATCGGAGTTGTAGCCGGGTTCTATCGTCATTTGAGTCTGCGACGAATTGTCGTATTCCGAATCGTATACCGTCGGCGAAGCGCCGGTATGGTCCGTAAAAGTCCCGCTTCCCTCGACCTTCATCGTGCCCTCGTAGATACCCTCCAAGCCAAGGGTATTTCCCATTGGCCCGCACCCCAGGAATACCGTTGCCAGCAAGATGCCGAAAGTGCGTTTCATCGGGGTCTTCCTTCTGATTGCGGTTGGTTGAAAAAAGCTATGGACAGGTCTTCTGCAGTCGTTTGGCTTGGGTACCACTAGACAAACTGAAGCTCAACCCAAATCACCTCGACGTCGGGTGTACTGACGAATCGATTGACAGCGGAGTAGAATGGGAACCTCTTTAGTGCGACGCGCACGCAACCTCCGGATGGGAGCGGGGACCATGAAAAAGAAGCTGTTGCCGGTGTTGCTGAGTGGCCTGCTGTCGTTTGTGTGCGCCTGTCCTCCGCCGCCGGACGGCGAGGACGCGGGCGTCGACGCCGCGGGCGGTGACGCCGCGGCCATTGACGCCGCGGCCATTGACGCCGCCGACGCCGGCATCCGGCCGGATGCCGCGGCGCCTGACGGAGCCGGTCGGGATGCGACCGCCGCGGACGCCGCCGGGCGGGACGCGGAGACGCTGATCGGGATCATCGTGCTCGAGGAACTGCAGACCTTTGACGTCGATTTCGCGACGGAGATCGCGACCTATGGTTATGGCTTCGCCGTCTTCGCCGACGGCCCGGTCGGCGTGTGCGAGCCCTATTGCCAGCCCCTGGCGAGCGAGGTGGCGATGGCCGAGGGCGAGTGCCAGGTGGTGCACGTCGCCGACGTGGCCCCGCCCTGCGAGCCGGCGTGCACGTCGCCGCAGACCTGCGTCAACGGCGTCTGCACCGCGCCGACGAATCCGCTCTGCGCCGGCACCATAGATTTCACCGGCCTCAACGTCGCCACCAGCATGGTCTGCACCGCCGACAATCGCTACTCCGTCAACGGCGGGAACCCGGCCGACGGGGATCTGTTCGGGGACGCCGCCGCCGTCACGGCGAGCAGCGCCGGCGGCGGGGGCATAGAACCGTTCTCCATCCAGTCCCGGGGCGTCACCTTCGACGACGGCTGCTTCGGCCCGGACCTGGTCGACTGGCTGGACAGCACGACCGACCTCACGGTCACCTGGACCCCCGATTCGACCCCGGATCCCGAGGCCCGCATCATGTTCGAGCTGCGCTCGACGCTGCCGCACCAGTTCAGGGAGTCGATCACCGTCCGCTGCGTGAGCGAGGACGATGGCCAGATCGTGGTGCCGCTCGCCATGATCACCTACCTCAAGGATCATCCGCTGCTCTGGAACAACGTCTCCTGCAGGCGCTTCCGCTCGATCGAGACACACACCTCTCGCGGCGTGGTGAGGTTCCTGATCCAGGCCAAGAAATACGGATGAGATGCGGTCGCGCGCGAAGTGGCGCGCCTGGAGGGATTTGAACCCCCGACCCTCGGATCCGAAGTCCGATGCTCTATCCAGTTGAGCTACAGGCGCGTCGCCGCAGCGGTGTAAAAAAAAGCTCCCCGCTGACGTCGGCCAGCGGGGAGCAGTGGGGTGAGTGAAGGGCTTCGAACCCTCGGCCTCCAGGGCCACAACCTGGCGCTCTGACCAACTGAGCTACACCCACCGCAACAGGCGCCATCCGTATAACCGCGGCCATCGGCCGTCAAGCGCAATTGCCGCTCGCCGACCATCCAAAACGGAAAATGGCGCGCCTTGCAGGACTCGAACCTGCGACCCACGGCTTAGAAGGCCGTTGCTCTATCCGCCTGAGCTAAAGGCGCGTTCGGTCGCCGGGAGGCGGTCATCTGCGGCGTTGCTTCGTCGTTCGGTCGTCTCGTGGCCGCAACAGGCCACTCACTCCCTCACTCCTCGCTGCCTAGCATCTGACCACCCCGCGGCGGCCGCGCATGGTCGGGGCGAGAGGATTTGAACCTCCGACTCTCTGCTCCCAAAGCAGATGCGCTACCAGACTGCGCCACGCCCCGGTGCTCTCTCCGTCCATAGCCGATGGGAATGGCGGTCGCAAGCGCCGTCGCGGGTGGCGGGCGGGAACGGACGCAGATGTTCATTTGACCCGCTGCCCAGGTGCGGTATTTTTGCGGGGGATTCTATGCGCGTTTGGCGCGGGTGTGGATGACCATGGCCAGCGGGCAGGCGAAACCGGCCAAAAAGCTGAAGCCGCAGAAGTTCGGCCGCTATCTGCTGCTGGACCGCATCGCCTCGGGCGGCATGGCCGAGGTGTGGCGCGCCAAGATCTTCGGCGCCGAGGACTTCCAGCGCATCGTCGCCATCAAGAAGATCCTGCCGCACGTGGCCGAGGACGCCGACTTCGTCACCATGTTCAAGGACGAGGCCAAGATCACGGTGCTGCTGCAGCACGCCAGCATCGGCCAGGTCTACGAGCTGGGCAAGATCGACGACACCTACTTCATCGCCATGGAGTACGTGCCGGGCAAGGACTGCAAGACCATCTGGCAGTATCAACGCCAGCGCAAAGAGCCGCTGCCGGTCCCGATCGCCTGCCACGTAATCCAGAACGTGTGCGAGGGGCTGGACTACGCGCACCGCAAAAAGGACAACTTCGGCGTCGATCTCAAGATCGTGCACCGCGACGTCAGCCCGCAGAACATCCTGGTGTCGTGGGAGGGCGAGGTCAAGCTCATCGACTTCGGCATCGCCAAGGCGGCCGGCAAGGCGTCGCGCACCCAGGCCGGCATCCTCAAGGGCAAGTTCGGTTACATGGCTCCCGAGCAGGTGCGCGGGCTGCCGATCGATCAGCGCGCCGACGTGTTCGCGCTCGGCGTCTGCCTGTACGAGCTGCTGACCGGCCAGCGCGCGTTTCAGGCCGACAGCGACTTCTCGCTGCTCGAGATGGTGCGCAACGTCGAGCTGACGCCGCCCACCATCGTCAACAAGAACATCCCGCACGACCTGGAGCAGATCATCTACAAGGCGCTGGCCAAGGAGCCGGACGACCGCTTCCAGTGGGCGGCCGAGCTGTCGCAGGCGTTGCAGCGGTTTTTGATCATGAGCGGCAACCCGCCGACGCGGCTCGAGGTGGGCCAGTACCTGCGCGAGAATTTCACGGTCGACTACGACCGCGAGCGCCTGCGCATGGAGGCGTACCGCGATATCGAGATGCCCGAGGAGCCGGCCAAGGTCGACCTGGCGGCGCAGAAGACCAGAAAGGTCGACGTGCCGCCCGAGCTCGATCGCGGCAGCGCCGCGGTGATGGCCGCGCTGGAGGAGGACGGCGGCCGCAAGCAGATCCGCCCGGCAGGCGGATCGAGCGACGCCAACGACATCTTCTCGTCGATGATCGAGCGCGTGCCGGCGCGGCCAGCCGGCGGCACCGACAGCGGGGCGGGCCAGGCGCCGCGCCGGGGTGGCTCGCGGGCCGGCGTGATGCGCGCCTCGCCCTCGGCGCCGACCGACCCGGCGGTGCCGGCGGCCAGCTCGGCCCCGACCGCCATGATGCCGACGCCGCGGCTGGAGACGGCCGGCATCCGGCCGGCGCTGCGACCCGTTCCGATCAGCGAGCGCTTCGACGATCCCGACCGACCGAGCTCGCTGTTCAAGGTGCTGGGGATCTCGCTCGGGGCGCTGGTCGGCACCGTGCTGGTCGGGCTCGGCCTCTACCTGTTCGTGCTGGGCAAGGGCACGATCCTGATCACGACTCAGCCCTGCGACGTCAAGGTCTTTCTCGACGGCGAATCGGTCGGCAGCTCGGCCAACTGCTCGCTCTCGCTGCCGAACATCAAGGCCGGCACCCACGACCTGGCGGCTCAAAAAGAGGGCTACATCCCCTTTTCGGAGAAGATCGTCGTCAGCAAGAACACCACCACCAACCGCGTCATCAACCTCGAAAAGCTGCCCGACCAGCTCGGGACGCTCGAGATCAGTTCGACGCCAGCGGGGGCGCAGATCTGGATCGACGGCGAGAACAGCAACCAGGTCACGCCGTCGACCATCGACGTGGCCGCCGCGGTCGACCACAAGATCGAGATCCGGCGCGACAACTTTGCGGCTTTTAGCCAGCGCATCACGGTCGACGTCAACGCCACCGAGCGCATCACCGCCACGCTGCGGTCGCGCTTCGTGAGGCGTACCATCAAGTCGGCCTCCGACGAGGCGACCGTCATCGTCAATGGCAAGAACCGCGGCAAGACGCCGCTGATCCTCGACAACCTGGACGCGCAGGGGCCGCCGCTCAAGATCGTGCTCAAGGCGCCGGGCTGCGAGACCTACGAGACCACTCTGACGCTCAACGAGGAAGAGCCGGAGAAGGACGAGATCCTCCCCCTCAAATGCAAGTGATCGCGCGACCGATGAGCGCCGGCGACCGGACATGAGACACACCCGACCATCTGGAGGCCGGCGCGCGACCCGGCGGACGCGGGCGCTGCCGCATCGGGCAGCGCGCTGCGCCCTGCTCGTCGCCGCGCCCGACGGTCAGGTCTATGCCCACCCCGACCTCGATCTGGTCGTCGACGACGGCGTGGCGCCGCGGCCGGCCGAGCCCGCCGATCTGTCGCCCCTGCCTCCGGGCTGGGAGCTGATGCAGTTGCCGGCGACGCGGCCGCTCGGCTTTGACCGCGCCACCGGCCGCATCGAGGTGGTCGACCGCTGCGACCTCGGGGGGGTGACGTTCGAGCCGCGCGCCGTCGCCGTGCATCCCCCGCCCGGCTTCGTGCGCACGCATCTGCCGGCGGCGCGCTACCTCGGCGAGGGCTGGATCGCACCGACCGTGCGAGACCCGGGAGAGGGACGGCCCGGATTGCCGCTGTGGGCCTACACCGCGGTCGGCGCCACCGGCGCGACCCACGCCGCGGCGCTGTTTCAGGCCGACGAGCTCAGCCGCTGGGCCCCCGAGCTGTACGGCACGCCCGACCTGACGCAGCGCGTCGCGCAACGGTTGCGGGCCGAACCGGACAACCGCGTGCTCGGTCAACTGGCGCGATGCGCGCTCGACTACGGCTGCCGCTGCGCCCAGAACATCTTCTACCGGCGCTGGGAGGGCGCGCTGCCCACGGCGCCGGCCTGCAACGCGGCCTGCCTCGGCTGCCTGTCCAAGGCGCCCGAGTGGGAGGCGCCGGTGCCTCAGTATCGGCTGCGGTTCACACCCACCACAGCCGAGATCTCCGACGTCATCGTGCACCACCTCGAGCGAGCGCCGGAGCCGATGATCAGCTTTGGCCAGGGCTGCGAGGGCGAACCCACGCTCAACGGCGGCCTGCTGGTCGAGGCGATCCGGCAGGCGCGGGCGCGCACGGCGCGCGGCGTGATCAACCTCAATTCCAACGGCTCACGGCCAAAGGTGGTGCTGGACGCGGTGCAGGCCGGTGTCGGCGCGGTGCGAATCTCGGTCAACAGCTTCGACGAGGCGGTGTTTCGCGCCTATTTCCGGCCCGACGGTTTTGGCCTCAACGAGCTGATCGAGTCGCTGCGGCTGGCCCATGACGCCGGCGCCTACACCTCGATAAACCTGCTGCTGTGGCCGGGCTGGACCGATCGCCGCGCCGAGCTGGACGCCGTGTCCGCTCTGTGCGACGAGGGCTGCCTCGACATGGTGCAGTTGCGCAACTTGTGCCTCGACCCTGCCCACTACCAGCGCGTGCTTCCGGTCGAACGCGGGCAGCGCCTGGGCCTGCGCGGCTTCGTGCTGGAGCTGGCGGCGCGCCATCCGCGGTTGCGCTTTGGCACGTTCAACCCGAGGCTGGCCGCGCCCTGGTACCGCGAGGTGCCGCCGCTGCCCTGCTCGCCGCTGCCAGCCGCGGCGCCGCGTCGACGCGCGCCTGCGCGCGGGCCGCGCCACGGTTGACGGCGGAGCCAAAGCCGTCGATCATCGCGGCAGTTCCGGGTGCCGATAACCGATGAAGACCAGGATTCTCTCTCTCTCTCTGATCGGGCTGGCGCTCGTCCTCGTGGTCGTCACGATCGCGATCCGCGGCAACCCGATGGGCTACCGCGGCCACCAGGCCGTGATCCAGGAGGTGGTCGGGGTGAGCGAGCTGCGCATCGAGGGCGCGCGTCCCGAGCGACCCAAGCCCGGTCAGCTCATCGGATACGAGCACGAGCTGCGCACGTCGACCTACTCGTCGGTCGCGCTCGGCGCTCCGGCCGGCACCCTCACCATCTTCGACAGCTCCTCGCTCCGCACGCGCAAAAAGCAGGGGCCGGCCGATCCGGCCTGGCAACTGGTCTCGGGCCGTATCCGCGTCGACGTCGACGGCCAACGCGGGATGACGCTCGGTCAGCAGGTCAGCGACGTCTATCTCGAAATGCTGCCCGGCGCTTTCTTCCTCAACGCCGACGGCAAGGGGTTGCTGGCCGGAACCGTGCTCGACGGCACGCTGCTGCTGCACGAGGCCAAGGGACGGCCAACCGAGATCAAGCCGGGGCAGTTCTTCGTCCTGTCGCCGCTGTCACCGGTCGTCGTCAACGACGGCGTGCCACCGCTGGAATTGACCGCCGAGCTTGCACCGCGGACCAAGGCCGGTGAACTGCCCACGGTAAACGGCCGGGTGACGCCGGGCGGCCGCGTCTATATCAACGGCGAGCTCCACTATCCCGATACCAGCGGCGAGTTCGTGGCTGCGCTTCACCCTGGTTCCCAGGAGGCCGTGATCCTGGCCGAGGACATCGCTGGCAACGCAGTGCGCAAGGTGTTGCCCGTCGGGCGCTGGAATGAACCGACCTCGCCGCCACAACCGCAGCCGGCGCGGTAGCGAAGGCCGCGACGAAAAGAAGTCCGGTGGCTACCGCCGACACGATGGCTTTTTTCGGCGTGCCCGCGACCAGGGTTTTGCCGCGCGCTCGGTCTTCAAGCTCGAAGAGATCCAGCAGCGCGTCGAGCTGCTGAGGCAGGGGCAGCGGCTGCTCGACCTCGGGTGCGCGCCCGGGTCGTGGTTGCAGCTCGCCGCACAGATCGTCGGCCGCGGCGGCCGCGTCATCGGTGTCGACGTCGACCCGGTCGAGGTGCCCTTGCCGCCCTGGGTCACGGTGCTGCGCGGCGACGTCGCCGCGATCGAGCCGGGGCAGCTCGTCGCCGCCGCCGGCGGGCGCTTCGACGGCCTGCTCTCGGATCTGGCGCCCCACACCAGCGGGGTCCGCCACGCCGACCAGGCCCGCTCGCTGGCCCTGGTCGAGCGCGCGCTCGAGATCGCAGCCGCGGCGGTCGCCGATGGCGGATTCTTCGTCGCCAAGATCTTCGACGGTGGCGATGTTCCCGCTCTCATCGCCCGGCTGCGCCTGGCGGCGCGCGAGGTCCGCACCCTGCGACCGCGCGCGACGCGCAGCCACAGCAAGGAGATCTACCTGGTCGCTACCGGCTGGCGGACATCGGCCGGAATGGCTCAGATCGATTGCAGAAGCGCGCAGAAATGACGCGGCACCGGTGACGTCCCGATGAACATCAGGCGGCGCGATTTTTTCAAGGTGGCGCTGGCCAGTGCAGCGGCGGTCGGTCCGGCGCGCGCCGCGAGCAACGATGCTGTCCAGCAGGCGGCCTGCCTGGTCGACACCGCGCTCTGCATCGGTTGCCGCAAGTGCGAGGAGGCCTGCAATCGCGCCAATGCGCTGCCCGGGCCCGATCGGCCCGCGGACCACCGGACCGCGTTTTGCGGCGAGCGGCGACCGACCGACCGCGCCCTCACCGTCGTCAACCAGTACCCGGGCACGCCGTCGCGCGACCAGCGACACCGCCGAGAGACCTACGCGAAGGTCCAGTGCATGCACTGCCTCGACCCGGCCTGCGTCTCGGCCTGCATCGTCGGCGCGCTGACCAAGTCCGAGGCCGGGCCGGTGCGATACGACGCCCGCATCTGCCTGGGGTGCCGCTACTGCATGGTGGCCTGCCCCTTCGAGATCCCGGCCTATCAGTACCGCGAGGCGCTGGCACCGCGCGTCGTCAAATGCGAGTTCTGCGCCAATACCAGCCGCGGGCCAACGGCCAATCCCGCCTGCGCCGAGGCCTGTCCCGTCGAGGCACTGGTTTTCGGCCAGCGCGGCGACCTGCTGCGGCTTGCGCGCCAGCGC
The DNA here is from genome assembly GCA_016934455.1 of Deltaproteobacteria bacterium. Taxonomy (GTDB): domain Bacteria; phylum Myxococcota; class JACRCW01; order JAFGSX01; family JAFGSX01; genus JAFGSX01. Next base: position 19,592 of record JAFGSX010000061.1, on the reverse strand, counting down.
ATCGCCGATCGGCCGGACCGCTACCTGGACATCATCTACGGCGAGCGCGAGGGCGGCGGCACCTGCTGGCTCTACCTGGTGGGCCGGAGCCCGTCGGAGATCGGGCTGCCCGAGTTGCCCGGGATCTCGCCGGCGCGCCTGACCGAGAAGCTCCAGCACACCGTCTTCAGGTACGGCGCCCTGCCCCTCGCCGCCTATGGCGCGCTGGGTGCCCTGATGTGGCACTCCCGGCGCCGAGAGCAGCGCGCCGATCCAACGCGCCCGGCCGACACGGGAGGCAGGGCGAGGTGAACTCGTGAACCCGCGGCAACCAGCGCCGGTGCGCCGGCCCCTCTTCACCACCGGCACGCTCGTCCTGCTGACGTTGATGGCCGTGGGCTATGCGTTTGCGCTGGCGCGGTTCTTTGCCGGTCTGGGCGCGATCACCAATCTCAGCGATCGCTATCCCTGGGGCCTCTGGATCGCGCTCAAGGGCTGCTGCGTCGCGCTGGCCGCCGGAGGATTCACCACGGCCGCGCTGGTAGAGGTCTTTGGCCGCCCGCGATACCGGCCGCTGCTCAGATCGGCCATCCTCACCGCCTGGCTCTGCTACACCATGCTGGTTCTGTCGCTGCTGTTCGATCTCGGTCGCTACTGGAACATCTGGCGGCCCATCTTCTGGTGGCAGGGCAACTCCGTGTTGTTCGAGGTCGGTATCTGCGTCATGGCCTACCTGGCCGTGCTCACCGTCGAGCTGGCGCCGGCCTGGCTCGAGGGCATACAGCAGGCCGTGGCTCGGGTCGGGCGCGCGCGGCGGCGACCCTGGCTCGAAAGATCGCTGCGCCTGGCACGGACCGCGGTGCGCGTCGCGCTGCCGCTGTTCGTGCTGGCGGGCGTGGTGCTCTCCTGCATGCACCAGTCGTCTTTCGGCGCGCTGATGGTGATCGCGCCGACCAAGCTCGATCCGTTCTGGTACACGCCGCTGCTGCCGCTGCAGTTTCTGGCGTCGGCGATCATGGTCGGCTTTCCGATGGTCATCGTCGAGTCGATCGCCTCCGCCAGGAGCCTGCGCCGGCCGGTCGAGATGAGCCTGCTGACGCCGCTGGCGCGCTGGATCCCCTGGTTCATCGCGGTCTACGCCGGGCTGCGCCTGGGCGACCTCGCCTGGCGCGCGGACCGACTCGACTGGTTGGCGCGACCGACCGCCACCACCGCCCTCGCGGTCGAGCTGCTGGTCGGCATCGGACTGCCTTTCTGCGCGCTGCTGGCGCGGCGGGTGCGCGAGAGCACCGGCCTGCTGTTCGCGGCAGCGCTCTGCGTCGTCGTCGGCGTCGCCATCAACCGCGTCAACGTCTTCGTGGTCGGTTACACACCGCCGCACGCAGCGCATGGCTATTTTCCGGCCCTGGGAGAGATCGCCGTCACCGTCGCCATCGTCTGCACCATCGCGTTCCTGTACCGGCTGGTGGTGACCTACTTGCCGGTGCTGACGGCGAGCGAGCCGACGCCGCGCGTGGCCGGCGAGCCCTTGCCCCGGGTGGCACCTACGGTCGAGTGGGCGCTGCGCGGCGCTGCGGCCGGCCTGCTGGTGCTGTTCGCGGTCGTCTACGCCGTCGTGCACGAGCAGTCGATCGCGAGCTCGCAGACGACGCGCGCTCCGGCTTCCGCGGTCGTGCGCGCGCCGCCGCCGACCGCGGCGCCGGATATCGCCCGCGCCGGGCGCCCGCGGGACTACCGGACCTTCTTTTTCCTCAACGACCCCGGCCTCAACGCGGCGATCGACGACTACCAGCCGGTGCGATTCTCACACCGCTCTCACGACAACGCCTCCCGCGGCAACTGCGCGGCCTGCCACCATCGTCACGCCAGGGACGGGGAGGACCGTATCGGCATCGATCTGGTCGATCTGCACCGCGACCTGGAGATCCACCTCGGCCCGGCCTGCAGCGCCTGCCACGGCGACGCCGAGCAGAACCGACCGCTGAGCTGCGGCCACTGCCACCGCCGCGCCGGCGAGGCCGACGCACCGTCGCGCCCGGGGCTGCTGGGCGCCTATCACCGGCAGTGCATCGGCTGCCACCAGCAGCTCGGACAGGAGGTGGGGGCGCCGGTCGACTGCCTGGGTTGCCACCGCCGCCACACCCCGGATCACCGGGCGCTGGTGCAGGGGTCCGGGCCGGCGACCGGGCGCGACGCGACCGCGCAATGCCTGAGCTGCCACCTGCAGAGCGGACGCGAGGTGCGGCGATCGACGCACTTCTTCCGACACGGCCGCTCGCAGCCCGTCGTCGGAGACCGGCGCCAGACGCCGCTCGGCCCGGCCACCGCCGGCACCGACCTGGCCAGCATCGATTGCCTGGTCTGCCACGACACGAGCGACCGCCATCGCCATAGCGACGGCGGCCTTCTCGATCCGGGAGTCGACCTGGCCGCGGTCGCAGCCAGGATCGGCCGGCCCGGGCGCGGCAACTGTGCCGGCTGCCACATCTGGAGCGACGGCGGCAGCGACGTCGGGCACGGCGACCTGGAGCCGTTGCTGATCCAGCCGCCGGCCGATTTCGATGTCCACATGGGGCGCGCCGACATGCGCTGCCAGGACTGCCACACCACCGTCCGCCACCAGATCGCAGGCAGATCGCTGAGCGCGCCCGCAGACGAGGGCCGCGTGACGTGCGAGCGCTGCCACGGCGGCGAGCCGCACCGCATCGCTGGCCTGCTCGGCCGCCATCTCGACCGGCACGTCGCTGCAGTCGCCTGCGTGAGCTGCCATGTGCCGCTGGTCGCGCGCCAGTCGCCGACCCTGATCTGGCTCGACCGCTCTCAGGCCGGTCGGGACGATCCGTCGCCGTTGCAGCCGGACGGGGGATTTGCTCCGGAGCCGCGCCTGGGCGAGCGACCCGGGGAGCAGCAGGTCCCGTTGTCCGGCGCGCTGCCCGACGAGAGCCAGGTCAACGCCACGCTGACGACTTACAACAAGCGGCACGGCCTGATGCGCTGGCGGCGCAACCTGGTGCCGACCTACGGCTGGTGGGATGGCAGCCGCATCGCCCACGCCGCCGGCGATCCGATCGGAAGCGCCCCGGTCATCCTGCACGCGCCGGCCGGAGACAAATCCGACCCGGGCTCGAGGATCTGGCCGTTCCAGGTGTACGGCGCGATGCAGCTCTACGACCGGGAGCGGCGGATCCTGGCCACGCCCGAGCTGGCCGCGGGCTACTGGAGCCACTCCGACGGGAGCCGCGCCCTCGCCGACGGCGTGGCCGAGGCCGGTCTCGAGCACACGTTCCAGCGCGATTTCATCGAGACCCGGGCCTACACCGCGCTGCAGCACCAGGTGGTGCCCGCCGAGCGCGCGCTCGGCTGCGCGGACTGCCATCTGGCCGAAAATGTCTCCTGCGCGCGCTGCCATCGCGCCGCGACCGCGATTGAGCACGGCCCGCTGGCCCGCCGCAATTACCCGCAGGTCGAGCGCTTTCTCGACTTCGGTGCGCTCGCTTACGACGGCGATCCGGCGCTGACAGGAGGCCGCCTGAGCTTCTCGCCGGACAACGGCACGCCGCCGCCGTGAGCCGCGCCCGCGCCGAGGGCGGGCCGTGCGCGCCGCAGTGGACCGGGCAGCGCGACTCGCCTAGGATCGCGGGCGATGGCTCACTCGACCAAACCGAACCCCATCGCATATCTGCACGCGCTGTGCCGCACCGTACCGTTCCACATCGTCGAGCGCGTGCTGCTCGATCCGGGCGAGCAGGCGATCACGCGCCAGGTCTTCGACGGCACGGTCATGATCCTCGATCTGGTCGGCTTCACGGCGCTGTGCGAGAGGCTCGCGCTCGGCAGCGAGGGCGTCAACCGGCTGTCGCGGGTGCTCGATCGGCTCTACACGCGGCTGCTCGAGGACGCGATCTTCCCGTACCGCGGCTACGTCGTGCAGTTCGGCGGCGATTCGCTGACCATCGCCTTTCGCGGCACTGGCCACGCGCAGCGGGCCGCCGCCTGCGCGCTCGCCAGCCAGCAGCAGTTGCAGGGGCCGCTGAACGACCTGTTCGGCAGCGGCGAGCCATCGCTGACGGCCCGGATCGGGCTCGCCAGCGGGGAGGTCAGGCTGCCGGTGCTGGGCGACCTGACCCGCCGCGTCGCGACCTGCGCCGGGCCTACCGCACACCGGGCGCTGGAGATGCAGCGCCGCGCCCTGCCCAACGTCGTCGCCGCCGACGCGGGATGCCTGGCCCTGCTCGGCGCCGATGCCGAGGTCGGGCCGCCGGTCGAGGGTGGAGCCGCGGTCGCAGGGTTGAAGCGCTGGCCCGGGCGCGAGCCCTGTTTCGACGAGGAACCGCATCTGTTGCAGCGGGTCGACGAGAAGATCGCGCTGCTCGAGCCGTTTGTGCCGCAGCCGCTGGCGGTGCGCCTCAAGGGGGCACCGATGGGGTGGCGGCTCGACGCCGAGATGCGCGACATGGTGATCCTGTTCGCCGAGCTGTGGGGGTTCGACGGTCAACCGATCGTCGACGAGGCCGCGATTCATACCTCACTGCACATGTCGCGCTCGCTGCTGCGCTGCTTCTACAAGTACGGCGGCGTGGTCTCGAAGGTGGACCTGGCCGAGCGCGGCCACCGCATCATGGTGCTGTTCGGGCTGCAGCCGGCCGAGAACGACGCCGAGCGAGCGCTGCTCGCGGCCCTGGAGGCGGCGGCGCGGGTGCGCGGCTTTGCCTCGGATCGCTCGCTCGACGCCACGCTGCGCTGCGGCGTCCACTGCGGGCAGGTCTACTCGGGCGCCATCGGCAGCGACCTCAAGCACGACATCACCGTGATCGGCGACGCAGTCAACGTCGCGGCGCGGGTGGCGGGCGCCGCCGAGCCGTTCGAGATCCTGGCCACCGACGACGTCATTCGGGCGACCCAGAGCCGTTTCCAGTCGACGCCGCGGGCGCCGCTGGCGGTCAAGGGCAAGCGCGAGCCGCTCACCGTGCACGCGGTGCACGGCGCGGTCGAGGGCCGCGCGCACTACGTGCGCAAGCGCGAGCGCGCGCGCTTCTGCGCCGGTCGCGAGCGCGATCTGGCCGCCATCCACGGCGCGATCGACGCGGCGTTTGCCGGCCGATCGCAGATGGTCGGCGTCGGCGGCACCGCCGGCACCGGCAAGAGCTTTCTGCTGGCCGGCGTCATCGATCGCTGGATCGAGCGCGGCGGCACCGGCATCCTCGGTCGCTGCCGCTACGCCACGCGCTCGACTCCGCTGGCACCGATCGCCGTGATGATGAACAGCTACCTCGGCCTGGCCCCCGGCGACAGCGAGGAGCGCAGGCGCGAGCAACTGCGCGAGGCGCTGCTCGGAAAATTCGGCTTTTCCCAGGGCGCACCCGAGCTGGTCGCGCTGCTGCAACCGGTCGAGCGGCCGGACGGCACGGACGAGGCCGCCCTCGATCTGGCAGACGCCCACGCGCGCGATCGCCTGCTGGCGCAGGTGATGCGCTTCATCGAGCTGCGGCTGCGCGAGGAACCGCTGCTCTACATCGTCGAGGATCTGCAGTTCGCCGACAGCCTCACGCTGCAGCTCGTGCAGCAGGTGTCGCTGCTGCCGCGCGAGCGACCGTTCCTGATGATCGGCACCTACCGACCCGACCCGCTGCTAGACGCCGTGCGCCGCTGTTTTGACCTCCGGATCGAGCTCGGCCCGCTCGACGCCGGCCAGATCGGCGAGTTGCTGCGCCACGAATTCGGCGTTCGACTGATCGCCGACGAGCTGGTCGACTTCGTCTGGCGGCGCACCGCGGGCAATCCCGAGCACGCGGTCGAGGTGGCCCGCTTCATCGTGGAGCACCGCCTGATCACCATGCGCGCCGGAGCGGCGCTGGCGCCGGCGCCCGGGATGGCCCTGCTCGACGAGGTGGTGCCGCCCACCCTGGCGCAGGTCGCGCTGGCGCGGCTGGCCGAGCTGGGCGAGGTCGAGCGCCGGCTGCTGCGCACCGCCAGCGCCATCGGCCGCAGCTTCAGCCGCAACCTGCTCGAGCGGGTGACGCCGGCCAGCTTCGAGCCAGAGCTGCTCGACAGCGCGGTTTCGGCGCTCGAGGTACGGCACGTGCTGGTGCCCGACGCCGAGGAGCAGGCGGGATACATGTTTCGCGACGACCTGGTGCGCGCGGTGGTCTACAAGACCATCCCCGAGCTCGAGCGCCGCCAGGTGCACGCCCGCATCGCCGATGCGCTGGAGCGGCTGCCCGAGCACGACCCGCGGCGCAACGCCACCCTGCTCGCCCTGCACCGCGAGCGCGCGGCGCAGAGCGCCGAGGCCGCGCGCTGGTTCGAGCAAGCGATCGAGCTGGCCGCGCGCGCTGGCCTCGACCGCGAGACCGAGCAGCTCGCCAGCCACTGGGAGAGTGTCGTCGAGCAGCTTCCGGAGACCGAGAAACCCGAACCGCGCAGCGCGGCCCTGATCCAGGCGCGCCGCCTGGTAGCGCTCGGGCGTCAGGGCAAGTGGACGCAGGTGGCCAAGGCCTACCGCCTGATCCAGAGCCAGCACCGGTCCTTTCTCGAAGCCTCCTCGCTCCACGTCGTCGACTACTGGCTGGGCAAGGCGTTCGTGGCGCTGGGCGAAGTCGACCGCGGCCGCGAGAAGCTCGAGCACGTCTACCTGGCGGCGCGCGACGCGGGACTGCGCTGCGACGCCGCTCGCCGCGTCGCCCACCTGCACGCCTTTGCCGGTCGCCTCGGCGACGCCGAGGTCTGGCTCGAGCGGGCATCCGAACAGACCGGAGACGACGAGGAGCGCCGGCTCCAGGTCAACAACCGCTGGGCCACCCTCAGGCTCGCCGCCGGCGATCTCGAGTCGGCGCGCGCGATCCTGACCCGCGTCAAGCAGCGCGCCGAGGAGATCGGTTACTTCGACGCGCTGATCCGCAGCATCACCAACCTCGGCTACTGCGAGCTGCTGCTCGACCATCTGGAGGCAGCGCGCGAGGCCTTCATGCAGGCGGTCGAGTCCAACCGGGCGAGCGGCGACCTGGCCCGGGACGCCAACCACCTGGTGAACCTGGGGCAGACCGCGGTCTGGGCCGGCCAGCCGGAGCGCGGCCGCGCGCTGCTCGAAAAGTCGCTCGCGCTGGCGGAGGAGATCGGAGACCGGCAGATCGCCGCCGAGGCGCGCGTGCACCTGGGCGCGGCGGTCGCGCTGAGCGAGGACACGGTCGCCGGGGCCGCACTCTGCCGCCAGGGCCGCGACGAGGCGCGGCAGACCGGCCTGAGCGAGGTCGAGGCGGCGGCCTGTCTGCACCTGCTGCAGATCGCCCTGGCGCAGCGCGACAGGCCCGCCATCGACGAACACCTGCGCGCCTGCCGTGCCATCGAGACGCGCTTTCAGGCGCCGCTGTTCGCGCGCCGCTATGCCGGTCTCAAGGCGCAGGCGGCGGCACCCGACTGAACCGGTCGACGACGAGAGAGATCCATGGAAATCGAGCGCCTCGGCCCGGACGCCACCTTCTGCTTCGACTGCCGCGTCGACCGCAGTTGCCTCAACGCCTGCTGCACCGACCTGCACCTGGTGCTGACGCCGTACGACGTGCTGCGCCTGAGGCGCCGCCTGGCCTTGCCCAGCGCAGATTTCCTGCGCGACCACGGCGAGGCGATCGAGATGCCGCAGACGCGCTTCCCGATACTGCAGCTCCAGATGCGGCGCAGCGACAGGTTGTGCCCGTGGGCGACCGGCGCCGGCTGCACCGTATACCGCGATCGGCCCGGCGCCTGCCGCGCCTACCCCCTCGGCCGCACGGCGCAGATCGGCGACCGCGGGCAGGTCGTCGAGCAGGTGGTTCTACAGCGTGAGCCGCACTGCCTCGGCTTCGACGGAGGGCCGCAGTGGACCGCCGCGCGCTGGTTCGAGAACCAGGAGCTGGCGCCCTACAGCACCTGGGCCGACCGCTTCAGCGCGCTGGTGGCGAGGGTGCGCCTGAGCGGCCGCACGCTCAACGAGCAGCAGCGCGCCAGCGTTCGGCTTGCGTTGTACGAGCTGGACCGCTTTCGCGAGTTCATCAAGCAGCGCCAGCTTCTGCGGCAACTGCGCGTGGCCCGCGATCGCCACCGCCAGATCCTGGACGACGACGAGGCCGCGCTCAGTTTCGGCTTCGAATGGCTCGCTCTCTTGCTCGGCGGCCTTTCGAGTGATCACACGACGCGGATGTAGGTTTGCCGCCGCTGGTATTCGACGGCGCCGAGCGCGGCCGCGATCTTGGCCGGCTCGCGATTCTCGGACTGGATGGTGAAGGTCAGCGTCGCGATACCGGCGCGCTGGCAGGCGCGCATGAACATCGGCGTGCACGAGAGCACGATGCCGCGGCCGCGAAAGTCGGGGTCCGTGCCCAGCAGGTTGAGCTTGGCCGTCAGCGGATCGGGCCGGAAGATCCAGATGAAGCCGGCGACGCGGCCATCCCGAGCCACCCACAGAGACAGATCGCGGGCAAAGGTCCGCATCTTCCAGATCGCGGCCATCATGTCCGCGTCGACAGCCTGCTCGCCGCCGGCGAAGACCCGGTTGAAGGTGCGCGCCATCTCGGCGGGATCGGGCGGCTGCTCGAAGGTTCGCAGATCGAAGCCGGGCGGCGAGGCGGGCACGTCGTCGCCGACCGGCGGCACCAGCGCCAGCGAAAATCGGTAGTCGCAATACATGTTGGGGTTGGCGTGAAAGCCCAGCTCGAGCAGCAGATCGCGCAGCGGCTGCGTGGCCTCGCCCAGCGGCAACAGGCCCAGCAGCGCGTGGCGCGCCGACTCCTGCTCCAGCACCGAGCTCATCGCCGGCAGCGTCTCGCGGACGATGCGCGCCATGTCGAAATCGCCGTCGCGATACCAGATCTGCTCGAAGCTGTAGACCTTGAGCCCGGGGGCCCCGAGCAGCTCCTTGTCGTCGCGGGCGATGAAGGCGTTGTCGGGAGCCAGCAGCACCTGCTTGTAGTCCTTGAAGACGACAAATCCGGCCAGGGTCTCGTCGTCGGCGACCCGCAGCAGCACGCGCCGATCCGGATCGCCGAGCAGGGTCTCGATCGCTGCCGGCGCCAGCTTGAAGATGCGCTCGAGCGCCCAGCGCGTGCGCGGGGCCAGCGGGTCGTCGGGCGTATAGAAGCGAAAACCAGACGGGATGTTCATGGCTCCCCCGGGATCGGCTCGACGCGCTTGCCGCGCAGCGTAGCCGACACGAAGCGCACACCGCGGAACAGCAGAAAGAGCGCCAGCGCCGCCACCAGCAGCGTCGAGACGGTCAGCCGCGGCTGGTGGACGATCGCCAGCAACCGCCACGTCACCAGCGCGAACAGCACCACCAGAAACAGGCTGGCCAGCACCGCGTAGCCGAGCAGGATGCGCGACTCGCGCGCGTCGCGCACCGCCGTCGTCGGTGCCCGACCCGCCAGCCCCCCGATCTTGTCAGCCAGGTGGCCAAAGGCGCGCTGCCTCAGGTTGGGCATCTCGAGCAGGTCGACCAACAGGTAGTAGCCATCTAGCTTTATCAGAGGGTTGAGGTTGAACAGCAGCGACTTGAGGCCGACCGCGGTCGTCACCAGCAGCGCCCAGCGGCCGACCGCGCTCGCCGTGCCCAGGGCCGCGGCGACGACGGTGGCGGCGCCCCAAGTCCCGAGCTCGAAGTAGATGCCGGCAAACGAGACCCAGAGCCGGCTGCGGCGCGGCAGCAGATAGGAGTCCGAGACGTTGCAGTAGAGACAGGGTTGCAGGTAGAGCAGCAGCAGCCCCATCTCGTGCACCTCGCCGCCGAAGCGCTTGAGCACGACCGCGTGAGCCAGCTCGTGCCCGGCCACCGCCAGCGAGACGCACAGGTAAAAGCCGACCAGATCGACGGCGCCGAGCTCGCCCAGCGTGGGTAGCGCGCCGCTCCACAGCCACCAGCCGGTGATGGCGAACCCGGCGCTGATGAGCACCGCGATGGCGAGCGCCGTGGCCGGCGAGACCAGCTTGCGCCACAGCCAGCCCAGGCGCGATAGAAATCGCTCGGGATCGAGCAGCGGCACGACCAGAAAGAAGGCATTGCCGCTGACCCGCGGCGCCGGCTCCGGCGGCGGCCCGTTCTCCAGAAAGCCCAGGCGCGCGAGCTGCGCCACCAGCGTCCGGATCGGATCGACCGGCAGCTCCACGCCGAGCTGCTCGGTCAGCTTGGCGGCGATCGCGGCGCTGTCGCGCGTGCCGTCCATCTGCTGTGCTGCCCGACGCGCGCTCTCGCCGAGCCGAAAAAAGCGCCGGGTCCGCGGATCGCGCACATAGGTGCAGTGCTCACCGCGCTCGACCGCCGGAGCAAAGACCAGATCCGCGCGCAGCTTGGGCCGCTCGGGAACCTCGAGCTGTGGTCGCTGGATCACAGCAGGCGAGAATGGCGCGGCGAGCGCGCCGCCGCAACCAAAGACGCTGCTAGTAGCCGGGGTCGACGCCGTACTCGGGCTGGATGCCGTACAGCGTCACACCGTACCGCACAATGGCCTGGCACTCGGGTGCCTCGGGGTTTTTATCGCACTTGACCGGTGCGATCCGCTCCTCGAGCTCGGTGGCCTCGAGAGTCGCTAGCACCCGATCAACATGGTCGCGCATCTTCTGATCATTCATGGTGGATCTCCACGCTCCATTCACGCCAGCTCTGCTCGGCGGATCGTCGGTTGTTAGTCACCAACGCCGTAGAGCGGCGTGTCGACGCCGTAGTCGGTGTGGATCCCGTACTCGGGATAGACCTGGCACTCGGGCGCCTCGGGATTCTTGTCGCACTTGACCGGCGCGATCCGCTGCTCCAGCTCGGCCGCATCCATACCAGCCAGCACCCGCTCCACCGCCGATCGCATCTCTTTGTCGTCCATGGCCACTCCCAGCAGGGATAAACCTGCGATCTAATACCCGATGCCGTACCGGTCGACCCCGTACAGGGTCTGCGGCTGGCACTCGGGCGCCTCGGGATTCTTGTCGCACTTGACCGGCGCGATCCGCTGCTCCAGCTCGGCCGCATCCATCTCCGCCAGCACCCGCTCCACTGCAGTGCGCATCTTCTGGTCGTCCATGGTGCCTCCCTCCGATTAAACGTCGCGGTTTATAATCCGATGCCGTAGCGCACTGCGTACAGCGCGACGATCTGGCACTCGGGCGCCTCCGGGTTTTTCTCGCACTTGACCGGTGCGATCCGCTTCTCCAGCTCCTCGGCATCGAGCTGCTCGAGCACCTTTTCGACAGACTCCCGCATCAGCTTCTCGTTCATGGTGACCTCCCCCCGCGCACACAACACGCGCAGAGCATTATATCACAAACCGCCGGCGATCGCCCTAGAAGCCGACGCCGTAGCGCACCACTGGCGGTTCCACGCCATACATCGCCACGGGCTGGCACTCGGGCGCGTCGGGATTCTTCTCGCACTTGACCGGCGCGATCCGCTGCTCGAGCTGCTCGGCATCGAGCCCCGCCAACACCTGGTCGATCCTGTCCTGCATCGATTTCTCGTTCATGACCATCTCCTGTGCAAACTCAGCCGGCCACCGCCGGGTTGCATGGCAACTTGCTCTCGTCAACCTCGCGCTCGGTGCCGATGCGCTCCACCACGCCGCGCTTCTGCAGCTCGAGCACGCGGTACACGCAAAACGGGTTGTCGAACCTGTCGCCGCTGGCAAAGTGCGCCGAGCAGGTGCAGCCGCCGCGGCAGATGTCGTTGTAGCGGCAATCGCGGCAAAAGCCCTGGAGCTGCGACACGTCGAACTCGCGGTTGTAGGCAAAGGCGCCCTTCTTGTTCCAGATTTCCTTGAACGAGTTTTGGCGGAGGTTGCCCTCGACAAAAGCCTCGTCCTGCTGCGACAGGCAGCCCTTGATGTCGCCGTCTGACTCGATGCCCACAACCTGACAGCCGGCGAAGCAGCCCACCCAGAACCCGAACGACGACTCCTTGCGAAACAGCTCCTCGTTGGGGCCGTAGAAGCCGATGTTGTCTCCGACCGTGATGCGCAGCGACGAGCGCCGCATCAGCTCGCCCAGCTTGGCCTCGATCGCGGGCAGCTCCTCCGGATGGAACGCCCAATCGATGTTGTCGCGCTGGTTGCCCATGGCATCCGAGAGCTGCGGCTGCCAGAGCGTGACCCCGATGCTGACCAGCATGTCGTGCACCGCATCGAGCTGCTCGAGGTTCTTGCGGTTGATGGTCATGATCGAGGCGGTTGGCAAACCGACCTTTTTGCATGCCTCGAATGCCTTCATCGAGCGGCCGAACGAGCCGGCCCGACGAATTTGATCGTGGGTCTGCTCGAGGCCGTCGATGCTGAAACAGACATTGACCAGCCCGGCCTCCTTGGCCCTGGCCACGGTCTCTTCGGTCCAGGCCCAGCCGTTGCTGACCATGTTGACCTTGACTCCGCGGCTTACCAGGGTCTTGGCGATCTCGGGCCAGTCCTTGCGCATGGTCGGCTCGCCGCCCGACAGCGTCACCCGGCGGCAACCCAGATCCGCCAGCTCGTGGCAGACCCGTTGTGCCTCGTCGGGCGTCAGCTCGTTGGGGCGCGGCAGGCCGGCGCGCGATCCGCAGTGACCGCACCTCATGTTGCAGGCGAGCGTCAGCTCCCAGACGCATATGCGTGGAAAAAAGCCGAACTTCTCGAGAATCTTGCGCATGCCTGCTCCGTCGCCAACCAGTCCGGCAGTGTCGATGAGTACCTGCCACCTCTATTATCGCCATCCCCTCACTTTGGCGACCGTTGGCAACCTGCCACCTTTGGTTACAGCAAGGATCTTGCCAAGATCTTCTGCTGCGTTCCTACCCTCCATGGCATTTTTACCTCGGCCTAATGGCCCATGATTATTACCAAACCCGACGTCGTCTCAGCGACGGTCCGGCTCTCAGAAGAAAACGCCCACCTGATCCTGAGGTGTTGGATCGGCAACCGCATCAGAAATTTGCGATCGAGTGAGGCAGCGCACGGATCAGCGATGGTCGAAGGCGGTCAGAAAGGCGACGTTGACGTCGCTCTCCGAGTTGTGCTCGAGCTGCCAATCCTGGTAGACGTCGCCGGCGAAATTCTGCATGCAGTCATCCAGAAAATCGAGCACGCCTGCCAGCGCTTGCTGCACCTCTTGCGTGCTCTTGCCCTGGCCAGAAACACCCAGCGCGACGCCGACCACGTCGCCGATGGCTCGATTCAGCCGGTCGAGATCTAGCCAGCTCATGTCCTGGATCTGCTCCTGCATCTCGGCGGTGAATCGCATGGCGTCATCGCCCTTGAGGCCGTAGATGGCGGCGAGTTGCCAAGACATCTGCATCGCGTAGGCGCTCTTGAGCTGGTCGTCCGTCGGCAGGTCTCGCTGCGCTCGCAGCACGTCGAGAAATTGCTCGCGCGAGAACCCCATCGTGCCCAGCGCGGCAAGATCGACCGGACCGCCGTTGAGCATGAGATCTCGGTTCTCGGCGCTGACGCCGGCCGCGGTGAGGTAGCGCTCGCGCGCGGCCTGGCGTTTTTCCCTCTCCTCGTTGCCGCTGATGAGACCGCTGATCATGCCACCGAGGCCCTGCACGATGCTGCCCACGACGGTGAGGATCCCGTCGACCATGGTCCCGGCCACGGGCACCACGCCGCAAACGTCACCGACCAGGTTGATGACGGTGCCGACGGTGGCGATGTAGTCGCCCGCGTTACCGCCGTTGAGCAGCTTCTGGATGTCGTCTTTCAGTTGCAGGCCGTCGATTGCGAAGCTGACAAAAGGAAGATACTTGCCGATGAGTCGGCCAGCGGTCTCGGCGCCGGCCAGCTTGCCGGCCCGGCCGAGGGTGCCGAGGATCCCGGCGGTCAGCTCGAGACCGCCCCTGACCGCCTTGAGCGACTCCTGCAGCTTGTCGAGGCCGCCCTCGACCTCGCCGGCCCTCTGAAGCGCGCCGACGATGGCGAACACCGCCATCGCCTTGCCGAGCTTGCCCTTGCTCTCCCACCCTTCTGTAAGACGATCGAGGCGAAGTCTGCTGGCGATGTCGGCGCCGCTCAACCCCTGGGCGAGAAGGTCGGCGACCTGCTGACGCATCTCGATCGCTCCCGCGATCAGGTCGGGGATGCTCTTGAAGTTCTTCGCCGTCCTCTGGATGCTCTTGAGCTGATCGTACAGACCGTCCATCGACCCGTCGGTCAGCGCCTGGGACTGGGCGGTCCCGACCGCGGGGGCGAGCACGTCGTCGGCGAGCCTGTCCTCGAGCTTGCCGTCGCGGTTGAGCGCCTCGAAGAGCGCGAGGTTCTCCGGCCGGCCGAGGCGCTCGACGAAGTCGATGGCCTGGCGACCGCCGCCCGGGCTGGCGGCGAGCGCCTTCATGCCGTCGAGCAGCACCTCGCCTGCCTTCTCGTCGCCGGCCAGCACCTGAGCCTCGAGCGCCGGGCCGAGCGCGCGCATGGTCGAGGAGAGCCTGCTCTCGGCCGCGCTGTACGCGTCCTTGATCGCCTTGTTCTCGGGGTCGGCCCAGAAGGCGTCGATGTACTTCTGGCGCTCGGCGTCGGTCATGCCGGTGCCGAACATGGCGAGGTCCCCGGCCAGCGCCGCCTCGCGCTCGGCGTACCTAGCCTGCGCGTCGTTGTAGGTCTCGAGCGCTCGCTCGACTGCCACGTGCGCGACGTCCCGCATCTCCTCGAGCGCTCGCGTCTTGCCCAGCGCCGAGAGCTCGCTGACCAGCGCGTTGGTCAGAGCGAGACCGCGGCCCTCCTTGGCGAAGTCGTGAAGCGCGTCGTCGAGCTTGTGCAGATCGGACTGGTCGGGCACGCGGGCGGCGAGATCCCGGCCGAGCCTGGCGGCGACCTGCGGGCCGCCGCTGTCGGCCAGGTCAGCGAGCAGCTTGACCGCCTCCTCCGAGTCCTCGTTGTGGCCGCTGGCGACGGACTCCGCGACGTGCGCGCAGAGGTAAGAGCCGTAGCGGTCGGCGATCGCCGCGGGCGATTCGCCGGCGTCGAGCCGGGCTCGCGCCTCGCGAATGACCAGCAGCTCGAGGTCGTCGCCGTGCTCGTTGTCGGCGAGGCCTCTCGCCGCCTCTGTCTTGCCGGCGCGGCGCAGCTCGTCGTGGAGCTGCCGCGCGAGCTCGGTCGAGCCCCCCGCGCCGATGTGCTCGAGAAGCGCGTCGTCCACCTCCTGAAGCTGGGTGTCGTCGGGAAGCTCGCCGGCGAGCCGGCGGGCGATCTCGTCCCCGCCGCCGATGTCGGCCACGGCAGCGAGGCTCTTGACGGTCTCCTTGAGCAGATCCTTGTCCCGATCGAGGTCGTTTGCCGCCGCACGGCCCACGACGTCGGCGATCCGGTCCAGCGTCGGACCCGCCGCCTCGGTGAGCCTCGCCACGTATTCGGGATCGTCGGCGGCGCGCGCCAGCTCCTCGAGCCGGCTGGCCGCCGCGTTGGCCGCCTCGGCCTCGCTCTTGCCGGCGCGGATGGCATCGTCCCAGGCGCGCTGCACCGAGGCGGCGTCGGCCTGCGCCCGCTGCTCGGCGTCCGCGGCCACCCCGGCTGCATCATCGGCCGCGCGGTAGGGGCTCGCGCCCTGTGCGACCGGCTGCTGCTCCACCAGGCCCCTGCTCAGAGCGCGCCGCATCTGGCGCGGCGGCCCGGCGGTCGAGGTCTCGGCGGCCGCAGCGGACGCTCCGGCGCCAGCCGACGCCGCGGCCGGCGCCGCCGCGTGCACGGTGTCGCGCTCGACCTGGTCGGCGGAAGAGACGGCCTGCGCCTTTGGCTTGCCGCCAGCCGCGGTCTTGGCCTGCACATGTTGGTTGCTCGCCGCGTTCGTTGCCGGCTTCAGCGCCGGGGGACGGGAAGAACTCTCGATCTTGGTCACGGCTAGTCTCCTCGCTCAAAGCTGACAGGCAACTGTACCACTGCTGTCTATACTCAGTTCATTATCGCTGCCATGGCCGTACGGTCGCCGGACATCGGTTGGCTGACCGATAAGACAAGATGTGGCCATGTCCACCTTGGCCGCGGGTCCAACCCCGGTCGTTGAGCAGCCCGGGCGGCCGCGCTATGCTGGCCTCGACCACGACGGAACGAAGAGGACGCGATGGAAAGATCTCTGCTGCTGGCACCGGCGCTTCTGATGGCGGCACTGACGGCCGGCGCGACCGCGCGCGCCGACGACCTGGACCTGAGCGCGCGGCTGGTTGTCTACGGCGACACCAAGCCCGCGGTGCTGGTCACGGTCAACAAGAAGGTCAAGAAGCTCGAGCTGCACCTCAAGTCCGACGACGGCAGCACGGTCGACCTCGTGCGCAAATCGCTGCCGCTGGGCAAGCAGGTGGCGCTGGAGTGGAAGGGCGTGCCGGGCAAGCACGACTACACAGGCCAGATCGTGGTGCAGTTCGCCGGCAGCGACACCGAGGTGGTCAAGCCGCTCAAGTTCAAGGTCGAGGTGATGGGTCAGTTCGCCATCGACCTCAAGAAGGAGGATCTCGACCTCAAGGAGCGCACGCTGACCACCCGCGTCGACTGCGAGGTGGACTCGATCGACCTCGAGATCGACGGCGAGAACGGCGTGCTGGCCAAGACCAACACGCCATTCCACGGCGCCGCACCCAACACCCCGCTCACCTTGAAGTGGAACCAGAATCCGGGCGACGTGATGCGCATCGTGATCAGGCCGCGCTGTACCAACGGCGTGACCCGGAAGCAGGAGTTCTTCCCCTGGGATTACCCGGTCCCGCACGACGAGATCAACTTCGCGTCGGGCAGCGACGAGATCCCGGACAGCGACAAGCCCAAGATGGAGGCGGCGTACGCCGAGGTGGCCAAGGCGCTCAAGAAATTCCGTCGCTGGGGCAAGCCCAGCCTGTACGTGGCCGGCCACACCGACTCGGTGGCCGGGCGGGAGTACAACCGGGACCTCTCCAACCGGCGCGCGCGCTCGATCGCCCGCTTCTTCAAGCAAAAGGGGCTCGACGTCGACGTCTACTACATCGGCTTCGGCGAGTCGGCGCTGCTCGTGCCGACGCCCGACGAGACGCCCGAGCCGCGCAACCGCCGCGCCGAGTACATCATCTCGGTCAACGAGCCCGAGATGCTGGTCGACGGCGTCGCCGCGCGCTGGAACAAGGCGCAGTAGCTCACTCGGCCCGCAGCGGCATCACCACCGCCGCCGCACGCACCTCGCGGCCGGCGAGATAGCCGGCGCCGGTGAGCGGCTCGTGGCGCAACATCTCGAGCGGGCCGATCGCGGCCGTCGTCGCCACGCGCCGCCGCTCGAGCAGCAGCTCGAGCTGCGGCGTGTAGAGGCGGACCGCGGTCGGCACGAAGAGGTCGCCGACGGTCCGGCCGTCGACCAGCATCACGTGCATGGGATCGTCCACCGGGGTCGCGCTGCCGTCGGGCGAGAGCCTCCAGCTCGCGCGCTCGACCAGCCGCACCAGGGCATAGCCCTCGCGGCCGGTCGTCAGCAGCGCCGTGCCCGGTTGCTCCAGACAGCGCGCAGCTCCCGCCGCTTGGCGCTCGACCACGGCCAGCCCGCGCCAGCGCTCCCTGCCGGCGCGCAGCTCGGCCGCGGCGATCGCGATCTGACAAGACCCACCCGACCAGCCCGCCAGCGGCCGCGGCAAAGCCGGTCCGGTCGCCAGCGCGATCCCGATCGCCGTGGCGCCGGTGCGCACCTCGTAGCCGCCGTCGCCGTGCCAGATCAGCGACAGCTCGTCGCGCTCGGGCCAGCCGTCGAGGGGCCGCGGCGCGTTGAACTGCGCGCTCCACGCGTGCTCTGCCAGCACCGGCCCGTGCTCGGCCGTGGCGCTCGGCGCCAGCGCCGGCGCCGTCGACCACAGGCGCGCCGCGTAGCTGCACGCCAGGCGCTGCGGCTCGGCCGGGCGGCACTCGAAGTCGGCGGCGAGCGCGACCGCGACCTTTACCGGTTCGGCCACGAACAGCAGAGTGGCGCTGCCGGGCGCCACCGGCGCGGCCGCGACCGAGGCTGCGGCGACCATGACCAGCCACGACATGGGGGACAAAATAATCGAGCGCGCCGCAAATGCAAGGCGCGGTCAGCTTGCTTTTCGATCGGGCCAAGGCTATGACCGGACGATCGCGACGACATCAAACGAGTCCATCGAGGGAGGCCACCATGACCGATTTGGGAGTCCAGCCAGGCCAAAAGCTGTATGCCACGTTCAAGACATCCATGGGCGACCTGGTCGCCGAGCTTTACTGGGACAAGGTGCCCCGGACGGTCGCCAACTTCGTCGAGCTGGCCGAGGGGACGCGCGAGTGGAAACACCCCGGCACCGGCGAGCAGATGACGGGCAAACCGCTATACCAGAACGTCATCTTTCACCGCGTGATCCCGAACTTCATGATCCAGTGCGGCGATCCGCTCGGCAAGGGCACCGGCGGCCCGGGCTACAAGTTCGAGGACGAGTTTCACAAGGATCTGCGCCACGACGTCCCGGGCATCCTGAGCATGGCCAACTCTGGTCCCAACACCAACGGCTCCCAGTTTTTCATCACCGAGGTGCCCACCCCCCATCTCGACAACAGGCATTCGGTGTTCGGCAAGGTGGTCGAGGGCGTCGAGCTGGTGAAGAAGATCGCGGGCGTGCCGCGCGGCCCGGCGGATCGGCCCAAGCAGGACGTGGTGCTCCAGCAGGTGTTGATCGGCCGCGGGGAGCCCAAGCGGTAGTCACCGCTCCGCGTCGCCGTCCATTCTGCGGCGGGCCCCGCTGTTCGGCGGATGTTTTTTTCCTCGCAAGCTCGGAAAAAGCCCTCCGCTGGCCCCCGCCGCCGCACATTGTCAGCCGTGAGCGGTGAGGTCGGTCGTGGTCAGCTATCACAAACCAGTCATCGCCGTCGTCGGCAGCAGCGCGCCGTCGCCGCTGACGCGCCAGCTCGCGTTCGAGGTCGGTCGCGAGGCGGTGCGGGCCGGATTCTCGATCGTCTCGGGCGGGCTGGGCGGCATCATGGAGGCGGCCAGCCAGGGTGCGCAGGCGGCCAAGGACGAGCTGCGCCGCAGCGGCAGCGACGTCGACCTGCCGCAGGTGATCGCGGTGCTGCCGGTGGCCGAGAAGCAGCGCGCCACGCCCTTCGCCGATATCGTGCTGCCGACCGGCCTCGGCTACGCGCGCAACGCGGTGGTGGTGCTGGCGGGCGACGGCGTGATCGCGCTCGAGGGCGGATCGGGCACGCTCTCCGAGATCGCCTACGCCTGGCAGTTCGGCAAGCCGGTGGCGGCGCTGGCGCCGTCGGGCGGCTGGGCGGCCAGGCTGGCCGGCACCAGCCTCGACGGCAAGCGCGGGGACTCCGTCTATCGCGCGGAGAGCGCCGCGGCCGCGGTCGAGTTCATCGCCGGCCAGCTCGCCGGGAACAAGCCATGACCCGCTCGCTGCGCGACGCTCTGTTTTTGCGGCTGCGCCGGATGGGCGGCCTGCCGCTGACACCGCACACGCCGCTGCCGGCGGGCGGCAGCTATCTGATCGCGTTGGATGTGGAGCGCGACCTGGTCCTCACCATCGGCGCGCTCGGCCGGCGCGCTCTGCCCCGCGGCGTCTACGCCTACGCC
Organism: Deltaproteobacteria bacterium; assembly: GCA_016934455.1. GTDB lineage: Bacteria > Myxococcota > JACRCW01 > JAFGSX01 > JAFGSX01 > JAFGSX01. Next base: position 119 of record JAFGSX010000061.1, on the reverse strand, counting down.
GGCAACGCGCGGCGCGGGCTGCGAGCGCGCGTCGAGCGCCACCTGCGGCCGGCCAAGGTCAAGCGCTGGCACATCGACCACCTCACGTCGCGGCGCGAGGTGCGGCCGCTGACCGCGCT
>JAFGSX010000060.1 GCA_016934455.1 Deltaproteobacteria bacterium | reverse complement strand
TTGTCGACCGCCTTCATCAGGCCGATGTTGCCCTCCTGGATCAGGTCCAGGAACTGCAGGCCGCGGTTGGTGTACTTCTTGGCGATGCTGACCACGAGCCGCAGGTTGGCCTCGACCAGCTCGGCCTTGGCGCGCTCGGCCTTGCGCTCGCCGGCCTGGATCGCCCGGTAGTGGCGCCGGATCTCGTCCACTCCGAGGTTGGCCTCCTCCTCGACCCGCTTGATCTTGCGCTGCGCCATCTTCAGGTTGCGCTCGATCTCGAACAGCTCGTTGGAGGAGACCCCGAGCTTCTTGAGCGCCCTGCGCTCGGCCTGGTCGGAGGCGCGGCCATCGCGCAGCACGCGCTTGAGCTCGCCCACCGGAATGCTGGTGCGGCGCTCGATCTCGACGATCTCCTGCTCGGACTTGTTGATGCGGCGCACCAGCATCTTGAGCTTCTGCACGATGTTGTCGATCTGCTTCTTGGACAGGCGCAGGCTCTCGAGCTGGCCGAACATCTCCTGCTCGTTTTCGTTGATCTGCGACCGGATCTGGGCGCGCTTGTGCTCGCCCAGCCGCTGCGGCGAGTGCAGCGTCTCCTTGAGCTGCTCGTTCTCCCGGTACAGCCTCTGGATCTTGGAGATGATACGCAGCGTCGCGTCGAGCAACCCGCTGTCGTCGATGGGCGGCGCCTTGGGCTCCGCTTCCGCCACCGGCTGGGCCTGCGCCGCGCCGCTCTCGGCCGGCTGCTCGCCCTCTGCGGTCTCGCCCTCGCCCTCGACATCGTCGACGGTGACCTCATCGTCCTCGTCGTCCGCAGCGTCGCGCACGACGTCGCGCAGGCGGACCTTGCCGCGCCTGAGCTTGTCGCCGAGCTCGATGATCTCGGCCACCGCGATCGGCGACGCCAGCACCGCACGCAGCACCTCCTGCTCGCCCTCCTCGATGCGCTTGGCGATCTCGACCTCGCCGTCGCGGGTCAACAGGCTGACCGATCCCATCTTGCGCAGGTACATCCGGACCGGGTCGTTGGACTTGCTGTAGCCGCCGTAACCGTCGTCCTCATCGTCCGCGGTGTCGACCATCAGCGCCGGCCGCTCGACCGCGGGCTTGGCCTTCTCCCCGTGAAAATGCGATGCGTCGTCGACGACCTCGACGTCGTTTTCGCCAAACAGCGCCATCACGTCGTCGATCTCGTCGCTCGACGTCATGTCCGCCGGCAATCCCTCGTTGAGCTCGTCGTAGGTCAAGAAGCCCTTCTCGCGGCCTATGGCCAGCAGCTTCTTGACCTCCTTGCGATCGACCGGGCGTTGCCGGCGCACCGCCTGCTCGCTGCGCTCGACCTCGACCCCCGCCGCGCTTTCGGCGGTGCTCTGGCCAGACCGCTCCCGCGGTCGGCGCGGCCGCGGTCGCGAGATATCGGGCAGCGTCGGCAGCTCGTCGAGCCCGCCGGGGGAGATGGCGGGAGCTGCCGGTCCAGCCGTCGCCAGCGGCCTCGCCGGGAGCTGCTTGGCGATCGGCGGATCGTCCTTGGGCCTGACCTCGCCTCGCCCGGTCCCGGCCTTGTCGGCCGCCTTGGAACGAACCGCCGGACGCGCGGCTTTGCGCGCGGCGGTCGGCTTGGCGTGGTTCCTGGTCGGTGTCCGGTCCTTCTTGCTCTTGCCACTGGTCGCCATGGCGCTCCTGTCAACGCGGGTCCGTTAGCTGGCGTCCATATCACCGCGCGCCAGCCAGGGACAACCCTGCTTGAGCTGGGCGTCGAGCCCCATCTTGGCGCGCACCAGCTCGGCCTGCCGCCCTTCGTCGGTCTCGGCTGCCAGATCGTCGAGCAGCCCTCGGATCTCGGCGCGCACGTGCCGCTCCCACAGGTCGCTGCAACTGTCGCGCAGCGCCGCCTGCGCCCCGTCCTCGTCGAACAACGGCGGCTCCCTGTCCACCTCGACCGCGATCTTGTGCAGCTCGTCCTGCTGCGCCAGCGCCCGCGCCTGCTCCCGGCTCAGCGGTACGCCCTGCCGCGCCCATTCGATGCCCTGCTCCAGGAACAGCCGCAGCGCGGGGCTCTGCACCAGCGGCGGCAGCTCGGGCAACACGGGCGATTCGAACAGCCCCGGCCATTCGAGCAGCAGACGCGCGATCTGGCGCTCGCGCAGACGGATCTTCTCGGGCGGGACGACCGGCCGAGCTGCCGCCGGTTGACCGGAGAGCGCCGGCTCGCGTTCTCGCGGCGGATTGCCGCGGCGAGCCAGCTCCTTGCGCAGCAGCGGTTCGTCGATGCCGATGGCGATAGCCGCGCGCTGGATGAACAGGTCGCGCTCGAGCCCGTCGGGCAAGGCCAGCAGCGGCTCGCGCAGCTCGGCCACCGCCGCTAGCCGCCCCTCGACCGTAGGCGGCCGCTGCCGCATGGCGCCGCCGATCAGCGCCTCGAGCGCCAGCGGTGCCTTCTGCACCAGCTCGGTCAGCCGCTGCGGGTCACTCCGCGCCAGGCTGTCCGGGTCCTCGCGGTCCGGCAGCTCGATCAGGCGCACCTCGAGCCCGGCCTCGAGCGCCAGCGGCAGCGCGCGCCGCGTCGCGGCGCGGCCGGCGTCGTCGCCGTCGAAGCAGAGCGTCACCGTCGACGCGCAGCGCCGGAGCAGCCGGCACTGGTTGCGGGTGAGCGCGGTGCCGCACGGAGCCACCGCGCGGCAGATGCCGATCCGGGCCAGCGAGACGACGTCGAGATAGCCCTCGACCAGCAGAGCGCCGCCGCGGCTGATCTCGCGCCGCACCTCGTGCAACCCGTACAGAAGGTCGCTCTTGCGAAAGAGAGCGGTCTCGGGCGAGTTGATGTACTTGGCGCTCTGGCCGTCGTCGCGTTCGCCGAAAATGCGACCGCCAAAACCGGCGACGTGGCCCTCGCGATCGCGGATCGGAAAGACCACGCGGTCGGCGAACCGGTGATAGGGGCCGTGATCGGACTCCGCCAGCACGCCCGCCGCCAGGAGCTGCTCGCCGCTGACCCCGGGCACCTCGAGCGCGCGACCGCCGCCAAAGCCGAGCGCGAAGCGCTCGATCTGCTCCGCGTCGACGCCGCGCTGCTCGAGATACCTGCGGGCCGGCGCCCCGACCGGATCCTGCAGCAGCGAGCGATAGCGCTGCAGCACGACCGCGTTGACCTCGCGCAACATCTGCCGCTGCTGGCGCGCCTCGCGCTCGGCCGGTGTCTCCTCCTGCTCCTCGATCTCGAGCCCGACCTCGGCCGCCAGCGCGCGCACAGCCTCGGGAAAGGTCTTGCCCTGGGTGCGCTGCACGAAGGCGATCGCGTCGCCGCCGGCGTGACAGCCAAAACAGTAATAGCTACCGCGCTCGGGCGAGACGTTGAACGACGGTGTCTTCTCGTCGTGAAACGGGCACAGGCCGAGGTAGTTGCGGCCCCGCTTCTTGAGCGGCACCGTGCGCGAGACGAGCTGCACGATATCGATTCGCTGCCGGAGTTCGCGGATGACCTGGTCTGAGATCCTCATCGACGCGTGGCGACCTCGATCGACCCTCCTGGGCCAGCGCTGCAGGGCGCTCTGAAGCATCGCCTAAAAAGCCGCTGCCGCTCGAGATGTCAAGCGAATTCCTGGTGTTGCCCGGCAAAATCGCGTTCACTCGCCGTCGGCGTGGACCCGCTCGATGCGCGCTCCCAGCCCGAGCAGCTTGTTCTCGATGCGCTCGTAACCGCGGTCGATGTGGTAGACGCGGCGCACCTCGGTGGTACCGCGAGCGGCCAGGCCGGCCACCACCAGCGAGGCGCTGGCCCGCAGATCGGTGGCCATCACCGGCGCGCCGTCGAGAGCCTCGCCGCCGCGCACCATCGCCACCCGGCCATCGACGGCGATGTCGGCGCCCAGGCGCACCAGCTCGAACACGTGCATGTAGCGGTTTTCGAAGATCGTCTCGGTGACCAGGCCGCGGCCGCGCGCCAGCGCCAGGCAGGCCATGATCTGCGCCTGCATGTCGGTCGGAAAGCCGGGATAGGGCGCGGTCGAGACATCGACCGCCTCGAGCCGCTGCGGCGCCCGCACCCGCAGGCCGCTGGCCACCGGGTCGACGATCGCGCCCATCTCGCGGAACTTGCGCACCACGGCCTCGAGGTGCTCGAGCGCGGCGCCGACCAGCACCACGTCGCCGCGCGTCGCCACGGCCGCGGCCAGGAAGGTTCCGGCCTCGATGCGGTCCGGGATCACCGCGTGGTCGAACGGCGACAGCTCGCCGACGCCCTCGATCACGATGCGGCGCGTGCCGGCCCCGCGCACCCGGGCGCCCATGCGGTTGAGCAGACGGGCCAGCTCCTCCACCTCGGGCTCGGCCGCGGCGTTCTCGATCACGGTGGTGCCGGCGGCCAGCGTCGCCGCCATCAACACGTTCTCGGTACCGCCCACCGTGACCTGGTCGAAGGCGATGGTCGCGCCGTGCAGCTTGTCGGCGCGCGCCTCGACGTAGCCCTGCATCAGATCGATCTCGGCGCCCATGGCCTGCAGGCCGACCAGGTGCAGGTTGACCGGCCGCGCACCGATGGCGCATCCCCCCGGCAGCGAGACCCGCGCCCGCTTGTAGCGAGCGAGCAAAGGCCCCAGCACGAAGAAGGAGGCGCGCATGGTCTTGACCAGCTCGTACGGCGCCTCGGGGTTTGCCGCCGGTCCGGCGTCCAGCCGCACCACGTCGCCCTCGATGCTGGCGACCACGCCCATGTGCTCGAGCAGCCGGACCATGGTGCGCACGTCCATCAGATTGGGCACGTTGCGCACCCGGCTCTCGCCCGGGGCCAGCAGCGCCGCTGCCATGGCCGGCAGCACGGCGTTTTTCGAGCCGCTGATCCTGACCTCACCTTGCAGCGGAACGCCGCCGCGGATCACCAAGCGGTCCATCTAGTCCTCCGCCGCCGACCGCGGCTCGACCACGACGGCGCGCCCGCGGCCAGCCAGGTCGCTCGCCAGCCGCACCGACCAGGGCGCCCCCAGCGCCGCCGCAAAGAGATCCCGGGTTGCAGCGGCCCGCTGGGCGGCGCACTCGACCGCGGCGCATCCGGTCGCCACGAGATGATCGCCGAGCCACCCGGCGAGCCGGCGGCTGTGCGCCAGGCCACCCTCTTTCGAGAACAGCGCGAGCCGCGGCTCGTGTTCCCGGATCTCGGGCGCCAGCTCCGGCGCCTCGGCCTCGGCCACGTAGGGCGGGTTGGCGACCACCGCGTCGAAGCGGCGCGCGCCCAGCGGAGATCCCAGGTCGCCCGCCAGCAG
>JAFGSX010000059.1 GCA_016934455.1 Deltaproteobacteria bacterium | reverse complement strand
GGCGGCGCCGTCGGCGTGGTCGGAGAGTGGCAACCCTACGCGCGGCTGGCGGCGTGGGAGCTCGGCTGCGGCCTGCAGGCCGGCGCCGGCTACGACCTGGCCGGTGGCATGTACGGGATGGGAGCGCTGGTGCTGCGGCTGGGCCGCTGACCGATGCGGGCTAGACCGGCGTCGGCGGCAGCGTCTGCTGCCGCTCGCTCGGCCGCACCACCTCGAGCGAGATGCTCCCGAGCAGCCGGCGCAGGCGCGACAGCGTCTGTCCGCGCAGCACCACCGCCAGCGGCGCCCGCCGCGGCACGTCGACGATGACCCGATCCACTCCCAATTGCCGCGCCGCCTGCGCGATCGACGCCGCCGGATCGTGGGCCACGCGCCAGATCGGAATGCCCTGGTAGCCGCGCGCGTCGAGACGGCTGCAGACGTCGAGCAGCACCTGGATGGCTTTGACCGAGGGCTTGACCTGAGGCGGGTAGAACAGGCCGCGCAGCTCGTCGACGTAGAGCACGAAGATCGTCTTGTCATCGGCGGCGCGCAGCTCGCTGCGCTCGATCAGGGCATTGCTGACGCGCAGCGTCGCCACCAGCACCCGCGCCTGGTAGCTCGGAGCCACCTCGAGCGCCTCCCGCAGGTTTAGGATCGGCGCATTGCCCGGCGACGACGAGGCCGAGCGCTCGGCCGAGGCCGCGCTGACGTGCGGCAACTGGCGCCCGAGCGTGCGCCAGAGCAGCATCGCCGCGGCCGCTGCCGCCCCGAGCAGCAGCGCGACGCCAGTGACGATCGGTCGCCAGGCCACCAGCGCGGACAGCACCAGCAGCGAGCCGGCGATCGAGACCGCGGCCAGCGCGGCTGCCAGCGGCTGCCGGTCGCGCGCCGCCTTGACCAGCGACTCCGCCATCACCAGCGCCAGGCCGGCGGTGCCGAGCGCCGCCGCGATGGCGAAGCCGTGGCTCGCCTCCAGGAGCAACGAGGCGAGCGCCGCCGAGAGCGCCTGCACCACGACGATGCGATACGGCGTGCCGAGGCGACGCGAGGACTCGACCAGCGCAAATGGCACCAAGAAGCTGCGCTCGAGACCGGACGCGACGTAGTAACCGGCCACCATCTGGTTGTGCAGAGTCAGCGCCGCCACCGCCAACAGCAGCGCGCCGTACAGAGCACCCCAGGCCCCCAGCGGACGGGTTCCGCCGAGGTGCAGCACCGCCAGCGCCACCGTGAACAGGGCGGCTGCCACACCCCCCGCCAGGGTCGCCACCGCGACCGCCCGGCGGCGCGGCAGCGCAAAGACCGGCGCCAGCGCGGCAGCGCCCCAGAGGCAGGTCAGGGGTGTCGCCGCCAGCAGCAGATCGGTGTCGAAGGCCGGCGCCAGCAGCCGGGGCAAAACGCCCGGGTGCGCCGCTATCGCAGCCACCGCTCCGACCACCGCCGCCAGCGCCAGACCGACCGACGCGGCGACGAACCCCTGAAAGCCGAGGATGCCGGCGCTCGCCAACAGCGCTGCGCCGGCCGCGGCCAGACCGCGCACCAGCAGCGTCTCGAGAAAGCGCGCCGGCGCGAGGTGCGGTATCAAGCCGACCAGTTGCCCCACCGCGACCTGGAAGGCGGCGCCGGCGGCGATCACGCCGCTGCCGAGCAAGAACGCGCCCGTCGCAGCTCGACCGGCCACCCCGATCGGCGTCGACGGATCGAGGCCCCACAGCCCGTGAAAGCTCTCCTGCACCGCCACCCGCGACAGCACGAAGGCCGTGATGGCGAGCCAGATCAACGCGCCAAGAGCGACCCGCAGGTCGAATCCGGGCCAGGGGGTGATCCCGGTGACCGCGATCAGCGGCACGGCGGCGCCGACGGAGATCGCGAGCCCGGTCGCCGACAGGATACCGGCGCGACGGGTCCCGGACGGCTGCGCTTTCATCGACATCCCGCTGCCAGCGCGCGGTTGGCGTGGTACAGTGCCGGCAGATCGCAGACGGAGCAGACCGCGTGCTGTCCCCCGAACGGCTCGGCGACTACGAGATCATCCAACTGCTGGCGGCGGGCGGCATGGCCGAGATCTTCCTCGCCCGCAAGACCGGGCCCGGCGGTTTCGAGAAGCGCGTCGTGATCAAGCGCATCGCCAAAAAGCTGCTCGGCGACCGCGAGGTCGAGGCGATGTTCCTCGACGAGGCACGGGTGCAGGCGCTGCTCGATCATCCCAACATCGTCCAGATCTACGAGCTCGGCGAAGAAAAGGGTTCCTACTACATCGCCATGGAATTCGTGCCCGGCGCAACGCTGCGCTGGGTGATCGACAACGCGATGGCGGTCGACCGCCCGGTGCCCCTGCAGCACGCCCTGCGCATCATCTCCGACCTGCTGACCGGTCTTCACTACGCGCACGAGAAACGCGATGCCAAGGGCCGTCCGTTGGGCCTTATCCACCGGGACATCTCTCCTGTCAACGTCCTCGTCTCGCGCGCCGGTGTGGCCAAGGTCTGCGACTTTGGCGTGGCCAAGAGCAAGCTCCAGAGCGTGATGACGCGGGTCGGCATCGTCAAGGGCAAATTCCGCTACATGGCGCCCGAGCAGGTCGAGGGGCGCGCGCTCGATTGCCGCGCCGACGTTTTCGCCGTCGGATCCGTGCTCTGGGAGATGTTGGTCGGGCGCCGTCTGTTCAACCAGGATCCCGAGGAGGAGGTGGTGTCGGTGATCCGCGCCGGGGTTTACCCGTCGGTGCTGCAGTTCAGGCCCGATCTGCCCCGCGCCATCGACCGGGTGCTCGGCCTGGCGCTCAACGTCAAACCCGATCGCCGCTTTGCCAACGCCGGCGAGTTCGCGCTGGCGCTGGAGCAGATCCTGCGCCGGCTGCCCAAGGGCTCGAGCACGGTCGGCCTGGCCGAGTACATCGGCAGCGAGCTCGAGGGCACCGCCGGCCTGGAGCAGGGACACAGCATCGACCACCAAGATCTGGCGCTGCTGTCCGGCAGCTTTGTCGCGCTCGATCCGCCGGTGCCCAAGAGACAGGCCGGCGCCACGGCCTCGCTGCCGCCACCGCAACCGATCCGACCTCCCACGCTGCTGCGCCGAGCGAGCGTGCCCGGCAAGATGCTGGCGGGCGTGCTGCTGCTGCCCTCGCTCGCCTTCACCGTCGTCGGCCTGGCGCTGGAGGGCCTGGTGGGGCTGGTCCGGCTGGCGTTGAGCCGGCGCGCGACCTGAGCGCTGCGGAGGCCGCCGTCAGCGCTCGTAGCGGTCCGGATCCTCGCCGATGAGCCAGAGCACGGCCGCTCCGACAGCAGAG
>JAFGSX010000009.1 GCA_016934455.1 Deltaproteobacteria bacterium | reverse complement strand
GCAGACCTCGCCCACCGCCGACACCCAGACCATCTCCGGCTGCCAGGCCGTGGATCTGGCTGCGGCCTCCGACGGTCGGGTCTTCGTGGCCTGTCTCAACATCGACCAGGTCCGGGTGCTGCAGTTTGGGCCGTGAGCGCACGCGCCCGTCGCTGCGGCTGGATCAGTTGCTGGTCGAGCGCGGGCTGGCGGCGAGCCGGGCTTGGGCGCAGGCCATGATCCTGGCCGGCGAGGTCGTGGTCGGCGACCATCGCGCCGACAAACCAGGCGCGCGCGTGGCGCCCGACGCCGCCTTGCGGTTGCGCGCGCGACGACCGCAGTACGTCTCGCGCGCCGGGGCCAAGCTGGCGGCCGCGCTCGATCACTTCGCCGTCGCCATCGACGGTCGGGTGGCGCTCGACGCCGGCGCCTCGACCGGTGGTTTTGTCGGCGTGCTGCTCGAGCGCGGCGCGCGTCGGGTCTACGCGGTCGACGTCGGTTACGGCCAGCTCGATCTGTCGCTGCAGCGCGATCCGCGGGTCACGGTGCTCGATCGCACCAACGTGCGCTACCTGACCGCGGCGCAGGTGGCGGAGCCGATCGACGTCGTCACCCTGGATCTCTCGTTCATCTCATTGACCAAGGTGCTGGCCGCGCTGTGGCCGCTGGTCGCGCCCGGGGGGCACCTGGTGTGCCTGGTCAAGCCGCAGTTCGAGGTCGGCCGCGAGCGGATCGGCAAGGGCGGCATCGTGCGCGACGCGGCGGCCCGGCTCGCCGCGGTGGCGACGGTGCGCCGCTGTGCGGAGCAGATCGGTTTCATCTCCCGGGACGCCATCGAGTCGCCGCTGCCGGGACAAAAGGGCAACCTCGAGTACCTGCTGGCACTGGCGAAGCGGTGACCGCTAGAGCTTGGAGCGCTTGGTGAGGGTGGCGCCGAACTCGAGAAGCTGCATGAAGCGCGCGAGCTCGGCCTTGGCGAACCTGCTGTTCTTCTGCCCCAGCCACAGGTAGCGCACGCCCGCCAGCGGGTACTGCACCGAGCCGACCCCGATCACGTGTCGGCGCCGCAGCACGGCGACGACATTGTCGGCGGTCCAGCCGACCGGCCGCGAGCGGTTGAGGTCGGTCCAGAGCTTTTTCATGGCGGTGACGTAGGAGCGGATGTGGTGGATGGCCTCGCCGGACTCGCACGCGGCCCGCACCGCCTCGGCGATCTCGGGCAGCTCCTCGAACACATCGAGCTTGCGCGCGGCCGGGGTCTTGGGATGGTCGCGCCGGGGCCAGCTATTGGGGTCGCTCTCGAGCAGGCGAAAGAAGGCATCGGTCACCGCGCGGCCGTTGAAGCCGTCGCGCCACGCCTGCGCGATCTCCGACGGGCTGGAGACCCCCTCCCGCACCTTGAAGCGCGGCCGGTCGATCGAGCCGAACCGGGACAGGGCGCGCAGGTCATTGCGGATCGGCCGTTCGAGAAATGCCGCCACCAATTCGGGTCCATCGTCGATGGTCGGGGTCTTGCGTTTAGCTGTCATGGCGTAGACCTCGCGAGCTGTTGTGCGATCTCCCTGGCCACCCGAAGCGCCTCGGCGGTCTGACCCGCAGGCAAGGTCACCGCTCCCACCGCGGCGTGACCGCCACCACCGTAGGGCTCGCATAGCGCCGCAATATCGTGCCGTCGGCTGCCGGCACGCCACGGGTTGGTACCTACAGCGACCTTGGCGCGGCGCGGCCCCGCGATCACTGCCACACTATAGACCGCATCCGGGAAAAGATAGAAGCCTATGAACTTGTTGATACCATCGAGCGGAGTGGCGGTCAGGTCGGTCAGCAGCACCTGACCGGTCAGGCGCGCCGCAGCGCGCACGCGATCGACGTTGCGCCAGTGTTCGGCGAACAACCGCTCGAAGGTGCCGTGAACGGGCTCACCGGCGACGATCGCGGCCAGCGATTCGCGGCCGAAGCGGGGGATCAGCGCATTGACCTCGGCATCGCTGCTGGCCTCGATGTAGGTCATCAACTGTAGCGCCGGCTCGGTCAGCTCGACCGCCTGCTGTGCCGACGAGAAACGCGCGCTGTCGATCAGGTCGGCCCAGCGCAGGGTCTCGCCGAAGCGGCCGAGGTCGACCCCGAAGCGGTCGCGCGCCACGTCGTGGATCAGCATCGAGCACGACGGATATTCGGGGGCAAAGAACATCTGCGGCGAGCGCCGCGCCTCGAAGTGCGCGCGCTGCCGCGGGGACCTAAAACCGCTCTTGTGGTGGTCGAACCACCAGTGCAGGCGGTGGCTGGTCGAGTACTTGAAGTCGACGACCGCGTTGCAGTCGCCCGCCAGCAACCGGGCGTCGTACCCCCGCCCCTGCTGGTGCGCCAGCGGCCGGTAGCGCGTCGCCGCCGCCGGTCCCTCGACGGCGTCGAGCAGGGCCTCGACCAGGGCGGCCGAGAGCGCACCGTCGAAACAGCGGCCGTGGTAAGCGATCACCCGCCGCCGGCCAAACGCACTCTTGGTTCGCTGCGCCATCCCGCCGCGATCGCTCCTCCCGGCGCGCCACCTCGGAGCTCGCCGTCGCCGCACCCGCTACGGCGTGTTGCTGTTGACGAACCTGAACTCCTCCTGGGTCCAGCTACGCCACGCCAGCGTCGACAGATCGAGATAGGAAAAACTGTCGAAGCTGAAGCCCGGGACGTAGGTCGCCTGCAGGTATCCCTGGTAGGCGCCGAGGCCCAGATTCTGTGGGGGATTCTCCACCGCGAGGTCGGGGAACACCGGCAGCACCACCTTGGTCAGGGTACCCGGCACCAGGATCTCCCAGTAGATACCGTCAAAGCCAGCCAGGTAGATGTCGTAGAAGGAGGGGACCGTGCCCGGGGCGGTGCGCCAGCGCAAGCGGTTGCCGTACATCACGCCGTTGTCGGTAGGCTCGATGCGCTGTGGGAAGCCCAGGATCGGATCCAGCACCAGGCCGCTGCGCAGGTCGCCGACGCCGTCGCGCACCACCACGGAGTAGGGCGTGCTCAGGTAGGTCTCGCCGGTGTAGGGATCGCTGGCCAGCGTGAAGGCACCGGCTATGAAGCTCAGCAACTCGCCCGGCACGTCGGGAAAATCCTCGAACCGGAAAGAGGTGGCACCGTACTCGATCCTCTGCGGCAGCGCGTAGGCTCCCTCGCCGCCCAAGTTGATGAACGGCAGCACTACCGAGGTGTCGGGATAGGGGTAACCGAACGGCAGGCCCGGCAGGGTGACCGTGAGATCGGTGTTGAACGGGATGGTCAGCTCGACGTCGATGTCCTCGAGCACGTCGCCGTAGGCCGCCGTGACCCCGCGGTGAAAGCCGATCTGGCGCAGCCGGAAATCGCCGCTGGTGACGTTGTAGATGCCGGCCACCGCCACCACGGCGAGCCGACCGGGCCGCGCCGCCGGGATCTCGTACTCGCCTCCCTCGCTCACCACGTACTGACTTGCCTCGGGATAGGCGGCCGAGCTGAAGATCGAGCGCATGGTGGTGTCGACGACGGCGAGCGGCGATTCGTCTGGCCCGAGCGCCGCCGGATCGAACAGCTCCTTGGCAAAGCCGAAGACGCGGCCGCTGATCACCGGCGCCGGAGGCAGCGGCGGCGGCTGCCCCGATGACGGAGTCATGGTCGTGGGGATCATGAACAGCGAGATCTGCGCGGCGTTGACCTCGACCATGGTCATCGACTGGAATCCGGCGGCGGCCGCGGTGACGGTCTGCGGCCCGCGCACGTCGGGGCCGGACAGAGTCGCCTGGCCGAATTCGTCGGTGCGGCCGACATAGGGGGTGTCGGCGCGGGTGCCGAGCAGCACCGTGATCCCCTCCTCGGGCATGCCGGTGATGCCGTTGTAGCAACTGACATAGACGGCGCCGTCGATCGGCCCGCCGCGGGCGCCGCCCATCAGCGACCCCGGGTCGAAGTAGGTGAAGGCTCGTTCCGCCGTGGCGCTGACGCCGAGGCGCGTGGCCTTCACGTCGACCACGCCGGGCAGGTTGGGCGGCGTGCGCAGCGTGATCAAATTGTCCGATTCCACCACCGCGCCGGTCGCCGTCATCAGGCCGAATGCGATCGCCGGCGCACTGCCGTTGCTGAATCCGCTGCCGTACAGCCGGGCGAAGGTGCCGCCAGACATGCCCCCGCGCACCGGATCGACGCCGAGCAGCGACAGCTCGGCCAGGTAGCGGTAGCCGCCTGCGAGGGTCGATCGACCGCGTTCGGGATCGACGGCGGTCACGTCGACCGGGCCGGCCGAACCCGGCGGCGTGGTGCCGGTGATGGTGGTCGCGTCGACCACGCTGGCCTGGAGCAGCGGTACGCCGCCGAGGTGGACGACCGTGCTCGAGCTGAAATCGACGCCGGTGACGGTGACCGCGGTGCCGCCCGCGGCGCTGCCGCTGACCGGGTCGATGGCGCTGACCCGCAGACGCGTCTGGTAAGTGAAAGCGGCTGTCCGCGTCACCGCGCCCGCCGTGTTGACAACCACGACGTCGACGGCGCCGGCGGCGTGCGCCGGCGTGTGCACCCGCAGGTGCTGACCATCGTCCGCGGCGATGACGACGGCCGGAGTGACGCCAAAGGTGACCGTGGCCGCGCCCTGATCCAGCCGGTCGCCCACCAGCACGACCGTCTCACCGCCCGCGCTGTCGCCGACGGCGGGCACCACCGCGTCTAGCCTCAGGTCGGATCCCGGCTCCGACAGGTACGCGAACCCGCCGATCAGGGTCGCGCTGGTCAGATCGTCGTCGACCACGATGTCGACCGCGCCGGCGGCCGACGCTGCCGGCGCGCGCGCGCGCAGCCGCGTTCGATCGAGATAGGTGGTCTCCGCTGCAGCCCGAGCGCCGAAGGCTACCCGCGAGGCGTCGCTGAAGCCGCTGCCCTGGATCTCGACCAGGGTGCCGCCGGCCAGCGGCCCCGACATCGGCGCCGCCTGAAGGATCTGCAGCGGCTCGTAATAGAGCAGCCCGAGCGGCTTTTCGGCGCGGCCGTAGCTGCTGAGCACCACCACGTCGGTGAGCCCGGGCGAGCCAGGCGGTGCCGTGAACTCGAGGCGATCGTCGGCGGCGATCATGACATCGGCCGCAGTGCGGCCGCCGCACAGCACCAGCAGCCGGTCGTGGCCGGACGTGTCCGAGGGAAAGCCGCTGCCGGTCATGGTGACGCGGGTGCCGCCCGAGACCGGGATGGCGCTGGGCGAGAGGGTGTCGATGGCGAGCGGGTCGAAATAGATGAACCCGCTGGGCAGGGTGTACTGCCGGGCGCCGTTGTCCGCCCTGACGTCGACCGGTCCGCTGTGATCGGTCGCCGGCACCCGCACCGTGATCGAGTACGAGTTCTGCAGCAGCAGGTTGTCGGCCTCGTGCTCGCCGAAGAAGACCTTGACGTCGTTGTTGAAGCCACTGCCGGTTATGCGCACCCGGTAGCCGCCGTTGGTGTCGCCGGTGTTGTTGCCGGTGCGGGCGTTGATGATGTCGTCGATGTAGATCTCGCCCGCCTCGGCCGGCCCCAGATCGCCGAGCGCGATGTCAAACCTCAGCGCAGCGTCGAGGCCGGAGTCGAACACCGGCGCCGCGTCGGCCGGGCCAGCGTCGGCGACCTGCGGTTGGGGACAGCCGGCGGCGAGCCCGCTCAACACGATTGCAGCCAGCGGGGCGATACGCATGGGTGACTCCGTGCACACGACGCACACAGCACAAAAAAAGCAAAGTAGCATGCCCCCCCGTCGACTTCAATTGGACCAGGGAGCTGAACCAGGTGGGGCAGTCGAGCAGGGCGGCGGCCCGATCGCTTCAGGCGCCGAGCTTTGCCTCCAGCGCGGCTATGGCGTCCTTCTTGAGCAGCTTCATCTTCTGCAGCGTCTTGGCCTCGACCTGTTCCTCGGGGCTGAGGTAGGGGCGCCCGTACAGCTCCTGGACCCGTTTTTTCAGATCCGCGTGCTCGGCCTTGAGCTTTTCGATGGTCCTGACGATCTCTTCGCGATCGAGGCTGGCGCCGTCGCCCTTGGTCATGAAGCTCACCCCGCTGCGCGATCGGGCCGCGCGTGGAGGAATTGTCGTGCCTGACGCTGCGGCCTGTCAACTCCGGGGCTGGTGCCAGGCCGACGCCCTATATAAATGTGGGTTGACGACGGGGGCATCCACTGCTCAAATGCCCGTCACTGCTAGGTAGTTTCCCTGGAACTCTGATGGGGAGGATCCCATGCTTCGTGCCATTCTCTCGGTGGTCGCTTTGGCCTGCGCCCTCTGCTTCGGTGCCTGCGATTGCGGCCCCAAGGATACCAAGTACTGGGGCAAGAAGCTGCTCCACAGCCCCAAGCGACGCGTCGAGGCGATCAAGGAGCTGAAGAAGCTGCGCGACCCGGCCTCGATCCCGGACCTGCTGGCGGCGATCAAAATTCCGGGCGAGCACAGCGATGACGCGGCGTGGCTCATCGGCGAGATGTGCAATCGCTCGACCACGATGCACGCCGACGAGAGCGACGACGAGAAGGAGGCCAAGGGCGACGAGAAGGAGGCGGCCTCGGCCAAGCCGGCCACGCCGGGCCAGGTGCCCGCGGCCTGCGACAAGGCGCTGGTCAAGAGCCTGGTCGAGGCGATCGATTTCACGGTCCCGGCCGGCAAGGACGCCGAGACCAAGCAAAAGAATCGGACCAACACCAAGATCGCCGAGGCGCTCGGCAAGCTCAACGATCCGGACGGCGTCGAGCCGCTGATCCGGCTGCTCAAGGCGCGCGACAATTACGTCCAGCTTGCCGCCGTGCGCTCTCTCGGCGCGATGCGGGCGACCGCGGCGGTGGACCGCCTGATCGAGGTGGCCGACAAGCACGACAACAATTTCATGATCAAGAACGCGATCATCGCGCTCGGCGACATCGGCGATCCCAAGGCCGTGCCGCAGCTCATCAAGATGATGTTCTTCGAGCGCGGGGTCAGCTTCTATCGCGAGGCCTCGTTTTCACTGTTTCAGCTCGGCAAGCCGGCGGTGCAGCCGCTGATCGACACCTACGAGGGCAAGAACGCGGTGGTCAGCACCATGAAGCTGGATGCGGCGGTGGTGCCGGCCAAGATCGCGATGGTGCTCGGCGACATCGCCGACCCGGCCGGCTTTCCGATCATCCACAAGGTGATGGCGTTTGACGAGCTCCAGAGCTCGATGGGGATGGGGCCCCTGGCCAAGGCCAACGCGGTGCGGGCGCTGGGCTTGGTCGGCGACAAGACCGCGGTGCCCGAGCTGCTCAAGGGCGTCCAAGACATCGACGTGTCGGTGCGCGAGTTTCCGACCGAGGCGCTCGGCCTGATCGGCGACCGCAGCGTGCTGCCCGAGCTGTGGAAGGCCTGCAACCACGAGCCGTTCTGGACCAACTGCAAGAAGGATCCCAACCAGTACCCCGACGAGGCCTGCAAGAACAGCGAGCCCGAGGTGCGGCAGCTCTCGACCGAGTGGTTCACGCGCCTGGCCGACGGGTCGTGGCTCGACAAATACAAGAAAATGATCGACGAGGAGAAGGATCCCAAGGTCAAGGAGTTGCTGGCGCCCGACATGGTCCGGCTCGAGGTGGCCAAGGAGTGCGGCGACAACAAGGATTGCTGGCTGGGCAAACTGAAGCTGATGCCGCCTCAGGGCGCGCCCAAGGAGGAGACGACGCGGCTGGCCAAGATCCGCGACAAGGCCGGCTACGAGTTGAGCTACCTCAAGGATTCCAGCGTGGCGCCGGCGATCGTGGCCGCGCTGCAGGATCCCGACCTCGAGGCGCGCTACGCCAAGGTGGTCGCCCTCTACCGCATCATGCCCAAGGATCCCAAGCTGTCCGAGCAGGTCGAGCGCATCATCGCGGATGAGCGGGGCAAGGCGCAGTTCGTCAAGGTCAACGAGGAGCTCAAGCGTCTGGCGATCAAGATGGCGCGCGGCTACTGATCCCTCTCTCTACCGTTTCTCATCGAAGGCTCCGGGGACGCTCGATCTGGGCGGCCGAGGGCGCTAGACTGATGCGACGGTATGTCGGGGGGAGGGGTGCTGCATTATGAGTCGCCTCTCCGGCCAGTTTGTTTTTGCGCTTGCGCTTGCCGCGTGCCAGCCGCCGCAGGTCGTTCCGGCCGACGCCCACGTCGACAAAGACGGCGGCATCCTCACCTGCACCGTCGACGACCAGTGCCCACTGCCGTTGCGCTGTATCGGCGGCCTGTGCCTGGATCGCGAGTGCGAGTCCAAGGAAATGTGTCCGGCCGGCCAGATATGCCGCGACGGCTACTGCATCGACCCGCCGGAGCAATGCAGCGGGCCCGAGGACTGCCCGGGGCAGTTGGTGTGCGAGGGATTCAGCCGTACCTGCATCGATCCCTACCAGGGAGCCTGCATCACCTCGTTCGACTGCGAGGGCCAGCCGGGCTGTGAGAACGGGTGCAACTGCTCGGCCGCCGGCACCTGCGTTCCGATCGGACAGGACGCCGCGGTGCCGCCGCGGGACGCGGGCTCCCCGCCGGCCGACAGCGGAGGCCCGGATAGAGCGCCGATCCCGGACGCCGGCTCGGCGGCTGACACGCTCAAGCCGGACCTCGGGGGCTACGACACGAGGCGCCGCGACGCCGCCAGCGCCGGCCGGATCGACCTGACGGGCTACCGGATCGAGAACCGGGAACACTCGCCGCCCCAGCTCTCGGTGATCCCGGCCGGCATCGGCCTCGAGCCGGGTCAGATGCTGATCGTAGGCCGGTTCTCGGGCGAGGCCGAGTTCGAGCTGTACTGGGGTGTCGATCTCGGCGCCGATGTCGTCTACATCACCAACGCCGACGCAAACCGGGTGCCGATGGTCAACGGCGGCGAGAAATGGGCGCTGACCGACCCCGGCGGGTCCGTCATCGTCGACGGGGTCACCATCGCCGGCGCGATCGGCAACTCGTACCAGCGCATCACCGCCGACAGCGCCAGTTACCAGTCGAGCTGGTCCGCGCTGTCGGACACCGACGCCACGCCCGGCTCGACCAGCTTGCCGGGCAGCGGCGTCGGTCTGGTGATCTCGGAGTGGTCGGATGCATCGGGCACCGGTCACTACATCTACGAGTTCATCGAGATCTACTACGCACCTTGACGCGAGTCACCGTGGCCGGCCCGCGCATCGCGCTCTTCATCCCCTGCTTTGTCGAGGCGTTGGCTCCGGCGACGGCGGGCAACCTGCGGCGGCTGTGCGACCGGTTGGCCCTCGATTGGTACCAGCCGCGCGAGCAGACCTGCTGTGGCCAGCCGAGCTTCAACGCCGGCTTCTGGCGCGAGGCGGCGCGCTGCGCGGCCAAGTTTCTGACCGACTTTGCCGACGCGGACGCCGTGGTCGCGCCCTCGGCGAGCTGCGTCGCCATGGTTCGGCGCTACGTCGAGCTGGCCGCGCTGTCGAGCGAGCAGCGGGCGGCGGCGATCGAGATCGGCCGCCGCACCCACGAGATCTGCAGCTACCTGGTCGACGTGCTCCGGATCGTCGACGTCGGCGCCAGCTACCACGGCGCGGTCGCCTATCACGACGCCTGCCATGCGCTGCGCGGCCTGGGCATCCGCGAGCAGCCGCGCGCGCTGCTGCGGCATGTGCGCGGCCTCGATCTGCGCGAGCTGCCCGGCGGCCCGCAGTGCTGCGGCTTCGGCGGTACCTTCAGCGTCAAGTACCCGGAGATCTCGGCCAGCATGGCCGACGCCAGGCTGGCGGCGCTGGAGGCGACCGGCACCGCCACCCTGGTCTCCACAGATCTCTCTTGCCTGCAGCACCTGGGGGGGCGCGCCGAGCGCCGCGGCCAGCCTTTTATCGGCTTCCACGTCGTCGATCTGCTCGCCGCGCAGGGCCCGGTATGAGACAGGACATCCGCGATCGCAGTCGCGACCTGCTGCGCGACGACAAGCTGCAGGACAATCTGCGGCGCGCGCTCGGCCACACCCTCGACCGGCGCGCCGCGTTGGTGGCCGAGAATCCCGGCTGGGCGGAGCTGCGCGATCGCGCCCGCGACCTGCGCGACGAGAGCCTGCGCCGGCTGCCCGAGCTGCGCGCGCAGGTCGAACGGCAGGTGCGCGGCCGCGGCGGCGGTTTTCATTTCTGCCGCGACGCGGCCGAGGCCCGGGCGCGCGTGATCGAGATCCTGGATCGCGCCGGCGCGGTCGAGGTGGTCAAGGGCAAGAGCATGGTCAGCGAGGAGATCGCGCTCAACGCGGCGCTGGAGGCGCGCGGCATCGCGGTCTTCGAGGGCGACCTGGGCGAGTTGATCGTGCAGCTTCGCGGCGAGCGGCCGGCGCACATCACGGCGCCCGCGCTGCACCTCGATCGGAGGCAGATAGCGGCGCTGTTTAGGCGCGCCCTGGGCCAGGACGTCGACGACGATCCGGTGCGATTGGCGGCCGCGGCGCGCCGCTTCTTGCGCCCGCACTTTCTGGGCGCCGACGCCGGCATCACCGGTGCCAACTTCGTCGTCGCCGAGTCCGGGTCGGTGGTGTTGGTCGAGAACGAGAGCAACATCCGACTCGCCACCACCCTGCCGCGGCTGCACATCGCGATCACCGGCATCGAGAAGCTGGTCCCGCGGCTGGCCGATCTGGCGCCGCTGCTGGCGCTGCTGCCGGTGTCGGCCACCGGTCAAAAGGCATCGGCCGCGGTCTCGATACTGGGCGGTCCGCGCCCGTCCGGCGAGGACGACGGGCCGCGCGAGTTTCATCTGGTCCTGGTCGACAATGGCAGGCAGGCGCTGATCTCCGACCCGATCCTGCGGCCGGCCCTGCGCTGCATCCGGTGCGGCGCCTGCCTCAACGTCTGCCCGGTCTTCCAGCGCATCGGCGGCCACGGCTACGGCGCGATCTACCCGGGCCCGATCGGAGTCGTGCTGGCGCGCGCGCTGCTCGGCCGGAGCGACGGCGCCCACGCCTTCGCCTGCTCGCTGTGCGGGGCGTGCGATGAGATCTGTCCGGTGCAAGTGCCGTTGAGCCGGTTGATACTCGAGGTGCGCCGCCGCGCGCAGCAGGACGCGGGCGTCACCGCCGAGCGGATGGCTCACGCCGCGTTCGCCGAGATGGCGCAGTGGCCGCGGCTGTTCAAGATGGCGCTCGCCGCGTCGCGGGCCGCGATCCGGTGGTGGCCGCGCTGGTTTAGCACCTCGTTGACCGGCGGCTGGACCGACCTCCGCGCCTGGCCGCGGCCGCGCCGCGACGGCGAGCTGCGGCGTCGCACGGGATCGGGGGCAACATGACCGTCCCGTTCTGGCCCGCGCTCGAGCGCGAGTTCGCGCGCAGCGGCACGCGCTGCCGGGTCTTCACCGATCAGACGGCAGCGCTGACCTGGGTCGAGGAGCTGCGCTCGCAGCACGACGACGTCGGCGTGACCTGGGCGCGCGCGCTGATCGCCGAGAGCGGCAGCGTGGTGCTGTGCGGCGAGGGCGGTCAGCGCCGGCGCGATTCACTGCTCTGCCGCCACCACCTGGCGCTGGTGCGCTGCCGCGACATCCACCGCGACCTGGAGTGTTTTTTGGCGACTCTGCCGGGCGAGCAGTTGCACCAGGTCGTGGGCAGCCACCTGACGCTGATCAGCGGACCCAGCCGCACCGCCGACATCGAGAAGGTGCTGGTGGTCCCGGCCCATGGCCCGGAGAAGCTGACGGTCGTCATCGTCGACGCTACTTGCGATCCTGGTGCGGGCTGTCGAGCAGGATGACGCTCTCGATGGCGCGCGAGTTGACCGCGGCGAAGGCCAGGTCGCGCAGCTCGGTCGGAGTCAGCGGGGTGCTGTACTGCACGCCGGTCGCGGCGATGAAACCGTGGCCGCCGCGCGGGAACAGGATGGCCCGGCTGCCGCCGCGCACGGTGCCGATCACCTTGAGCCCGCCGCGCAGCACCATCTCGAGCCGCTCCGGGACCCCGGCCGCCGAGCTGCCGAGCCCGGTGCCCGACATCCCGGGAGGGACCTCGTCCGAGCCCAGCAGCACGGTGTCGAGGCGCAGGTGCAGGCTGTTGAACGAGCGCGGCGGGTCGCCGTGGAACGAGTGCCGCATGCCGTCGCACAGGACCACCGCGGTGTCGTTCGAGACCTCGCCCGGCATCTTGAGAAACAGCGCCGGGCTGTTGAGCACGTCGAGAAAGCGCGGTGGCTTGCCAGAGGGGTTGCGCTGCGGCACGAGCAGGGCACCCGTGAGGTAGGCATCCGCGGTGAGAATGTGGACCTTGAGACGAGTGAAGTCGACCACCATGTCCGATCCCCGATGGAAAAAGAGCTTATCCCGAATCAGGGCCGCTGTCGCGGGACTTTATCGGCGCCGTGCGCGGATTGCCGCCGGCCGCGCCGCCTGCTAATACGAAATCGTCTCGAATCGACCATGTCGTGGGGCCCCGCCTTAACCGGTGACCCTTTTTTATCCTCGTCCCTCGTCAGGGATTTCCAGGGGTCACCAGCTCGGAAAAAAGTGTCGCCTTGGCCCCCCACACGGCAATGATTCAAGCCGATTTCGTACAAGAGCGCAGGGAGCGATGTCGCAGCCACTCGAACAGGCGCTAAATCCGCAGCAGCTCGCGGCGGTGCTCGACGAGAGCCACGCTCTGTGCATCCTGGCCGGCGCCGGCAGCGGCAAGACGCGGGTCATCACCTACCGCATCTACGACATGGTGCGGCGCCGCGGCATCGCGCCCGGCTCGATCCTGGCGGTCACCTTTACCAACAAGGCGGCGCGCGAGATGCGCGAGCGCGTCGACCGGCTGTTGCCGGGAGCCGGCCGCGGCCTGACCGTGGCCACCTTTCACTCGGCCTGTGCGCGCCTGCTGCGCGAGCACGGTGCGGCGGTCGGGCTCAGCCCGGGCTTCACCATCTACGACGAGGAGGACAGCGCGCGCCTGGTCGAGCAACTCCTCGGCAGCCGCAGCGAGGGGCGGCTCGAGGCGCGCGCCATCTACCGCCGCATCGAGCAGGCGCGCAACGACGGGCTGGGGCCCGAGGCGATGGTCATCTCGGAGTTCGATCTGCCAGGCCGGCGCGCTCGCGAGCTGCTGGAACCGTACGCCGCAGCCCTGCGGCGCGCCGATGGCTGCGATTTTGCCGGGCTGCTGCTCGAGGTGCTGCGGTTGCTCGAGGCGGGCGCGGAGCCGGCGCGGGCGATCGCGGCGCGGTTTCGCCACCTGCTGGTCGACGAGTACCAGGACACCAATCGGGTACAGGCGAGGCTGGTGCACATCCTGGGGCGGCCGGCCGACTCGGTGACGGTGGTCGGCGACGACGACCAGTCGATCTACGCCTGGCGCGGCGCCTGCGCCGACAACCTGATGGACTTCATGCGCGCTTTCCCGTCGGCCCGTCTGGTCCGGCTGGAGCAGAACTACCGCTCGACCCAGACCATCCTCGAGGTTGCCAACGCCGTGATCGCGCCCAACCCGGGCCGCATCCCCAAGCGGCTGTTCACCCGCGGCGATCGCGGCGCCAGCCTGCGCATCCTCGGCACCCCGGACGATCGGGCCGAGGCGCAGACGGTGGCCGACGAGGTCGACCGCGCGGTGCGCGCCGGCGTCGCCCCCGATCAGGTGGCGGTGCTGTACCGGACCAATGCCCAGTCGCGGCCGATCGAGGAGGTGTTGCGCCGGCGGCGACGTCCCTACCGGGTCGTCGGCGGCGTGCGCTTCTACGACCGCAAGGAGGTCAAGGATCTGGTGGCCTACCTGCGGCTGTGCGTCAATCCGCGCTCGGACGTCGATCTGCTGCGTGTGCTCAACACTCCGGCGCGCGGCATCGGCGACACCACCCGCGGGCTGTTGGTCGACGCCGGGCGGGCACAGCGGCGGCCGCTGTTCGAGGTGCTGGCCGACGGCGAGCGGCTGGCTGCGGCCGGTCTCAAGACCGCGGCGCTGGCCAGGGTGCGCGCCTTCGTCGATCTGTTGCGGGGGCTGGCGGAGGAGGTGAGCGGCGTGCCGGCCGACGCTGCGGCGCACCTGGCGGCGCAGCGCTCCGGCCTGCTGGGCGCGCTCGAGCAGGTGGCGGGGCCGGGGCTGGCAGGGGCAGAGGCGGCGGATCGGCTGCAGAACATCGGTGCCCTGGTGAGCGCGGCCCACGACTTCGTGGCCGAGGCGCGCGCCGGTGGCCAGCCCGACGACGTGGCGGCTTTTTTGGAGGCCGCGGCGTTGGCCACCGACGTCGAGAGCGTCAGCGAGGAGGGCCCGGGCAGCGCGCCGGTCACGCTGATGACGCTGCACGCGGCCAAGGGGCTCGAGTTCGATGCGGTCGTGATGTGCGGGCTCGAGGAAGGGCTGTTCCCGCAGGCGCGCGACGGCGGCCTCGACGACGCCGAGCGCCTGGCCGAGGAGCGGCGGCTGTGCTACGTCGGCATCACCCGCGCCCGCCGCCAGCTCAGCCTGACCTACGCCCGCGCGCGCCAGACCTTTGGCGAGACCCACCGCTGTCAGCGCTCGCGTTTTCTCGAGGACATCCCGGCGCGACTGGTCGAGCGCCGCCAGCCGCCACCTGCGGCTCCGACCGCGGTGCGGTACGGCTCCCGCCCCCCGCGGGCCACCGTTCCGGGCCGGCCAGACGTCGTCCTGGATGAGATCGATATGGACTTCGCGGCCGATTTCGTCGACGATCTCAGGGGTTGCGATTTCGCCGGGCCGGAGGTCGGCGCGCGGGTGCGGCACGCGACCTTTGGCCGGGGCCAGGTGACCGCGCGCGAGGGCTCCGGTCCGAACGGGCGGCTGGTGATCCGCTTCGAGGGCTGCGGCATCAAGCGCGTCGTCGCCAAGTACGTAACGCTGGTGGGGAGCGCAGAGCCATGATCGTCACCTGCCCGGGATGCAATGCCAAGTTTCGCGTCAAGGACGAGACGATCCCTCCGGGCGGGGCCAAGATGCAGTGCCCCAAGTGCGCGACGATGTTCGCCGCGCGCCGATCGGACGACCCGGGGGGAGCTCCGCAGGTCGACGCCTCGGGCCTCGCTTCGGTGCCGCAACCGATCGCGTTCGACCGCGGGCCGACCGCTGCGCCGGCGGAGGCCCCCGCCGCACCGGTTGCCGACACCTCAGCCCAGGCGGCCCGCGAGTGGGATGTACGGATGTCGGGCGAGACCGCGCTGCCGCCGCGAGATCCGTTCTACCAGGCCAACCCGCAGGTGGCGCCTCCGCCGCCCGCCGCTGTGGCCGGCCTCGTCACGTCGAGCATGGCCAGCGGCCCGATCCGGCCGACCGGGCCCGGGCCGCTCGGCCCGCCGTCCGGCGAGAGCAGCGATCCGTTCGCGCACATCGATCTGATGGTGCCCGCCACGCAACCGCTCGCGGGCACCGGAGCGCCCGCGCTCGAGCGGACGGGGCCGGCGCCTGCCGCCGTCTCGTCGCCACCTCCGAGCGGCAGCGGTGTCGACGTCCGCGATCGGCAGGGCCGGATCACTAATTTCAAGTATCTGCCGCCCGCGCGCCAGTTCGTCTCCGAGCACGCCGAGCCGGACGGGCTCGAGGTCTCGATCGCGGGCTCTCCGTTCACTCCGGTCAAGCTCTCGTCGGCCTTTTCGGACCTCGACTTCTCGCGCGCCGCGCCACCGGTGATCGCGGCCGAGTCGGCGATCGGCAGCAAGAAGCGCGACGAGGTCTATCCTCCGCTGCCCCGTCCGATCGCGGGCGAGACCGCACCGTCCGCCGTGTCGACGCTGCTGGGGCGGATCGGGCTGGTGGCGGCTGCTGTCGCAGCCGGGATCGCGCTGCTGTTCATGCTGTGGCAGTTCGAGGTGTTGCCGTTTGACCCCTATCTCACGCGAGCGGTTTCCGGGGCGACCGGCCTGCGCTCGCCGCTCGTGCTGCCGACGCTCGATCCCGTCCAGGAGGCGCAGCGCTCTCTGCGCGATGCCAAGGTCGCCCGCGACAGCGGCGCGCTCGGGCTGGCCGTGCTGTCGTACAAGCGCGCGCTGCTGTTTCGGCCGGGCGACCGCTCGGCGGAGAAGGACCTGGCGGAGAGCTACATGCTACTGGGCGACGTCGATCGCGCGGCCGAGATCGCGCACGGCGCATACCTCAAGGAGGTTGCGGCCAGCAAGCCGGCGAGAGAGGAAGCGGCGCAGCCTGCGAGCAAGCCAGCCCCGGCCAAGAGGCCGCCCCGCGGCGGCGAGTTGCACAAGGCCCCGCAGTTGCTAGGGCCGCAGCCCGCGGGTGGCCGGCAGCCAAAATCCTAGCGGCTGCTCCGGCGCCGCGACCTGTCAACCGAATTTTTATCTGCGGTCACGCGGCTTGAGCGCCGACATCTCCTGTGGCACCGGCCGCCGGTGGATCTCGTTGTACTCTAGGCACAGCTCCTCGAGCTGCCGCAGCTCGTGTGCGCGAACGGCGGGATCCGACGCCGCCTCGACCCGCAGCCGCGCCGCGTCGATGCGTCTGAGCAGCTCCACCTCGCGCGGCACCAGGCCGTGCTGGCGCAGGATCCGGTAGGCGGTGCGCAGCTCGGCGGGAACCGCAGCGCTGTCATCGAGGGCGAGCGGCTCGCCCCGCCCCGGCAGTCGATCCAGCTCGCCGCGGGCGATCGCCTCGCGCAGACGCTGCTCGGCCAGGCGCGCGAAATCGGTCATGTCCGTTCAACCGCCGTCGCGCGCGCTCGGATCGAAGACCAGGATGTTCGTCGCGTTGTTGGGCGCCGGCAAGATGCCCTGGGGGGTGGCGACGCGCAGCCGCTGGCCGGCCTCCGCGTGGACCGGGTCGTTGAAGGTGAAGCTGAACGTGATCTGGCCGCCCGAGGTGAGGAGGACGTCGGGTGGAAGCTGCAGGCGCAACATCGTCGAATAGCCCGAGGCGACGTAGTCGGAGCCCGGCGGCAGGATCTCGTACACCTGCGCGGACGGCGGCGACTCGGTGCCCTGGTACCCGTACTCGAACGGATGGTCGTTGGTGCTGGCATTGCCGTTGACGTTGCCGACGACTTGGACCCGGATCGGCAGCATCTCGGCCGGACTCGCCGCGCGGCCGTCGTCGCGCCGGGCTCCGACCGGGATGTTGAGCTTGAACACGATGTAATCGCCGGAGTCGATGCTGGTGTCCGCGCTGTTCTCGTGGTGCTCGAACTCGTTGACCTTGACGTCGGTCTCGGCCGGGGTGATGAAAAACGCCACCGCGCCGCGATAGGCGCTGCCGGAACCGATCTGCGCCGGTCGCGCCTCGAGGTAGAGGTTGTACTCGAGGCCGGCGTTGACTCCGGGCACGTCCTGCAGCGGTACCGTCACGATGTTGCCGTAGCTGTTGAAAGCCAGCGTCACCGGAAGCGGGGTGCCGCCGAGCTCGCCGACCATCCTGAACAAGAAGGAAGCCTCGTCG
>JAFGSX010000058.1 GCA_016934455.1 Deltaproteobacteria bacterium | reverse complement strand
CGGGTGCCAGAGCCTCGAGATCGATGTGGACGCTGGACGGTGTCGCGTCGGCCTCCGCCTTTTTTTCGGCACGTCGGGCGCGCTCGAGGTCGGCCGTCAGGGTATCTACGCGCTGTCGCAGCTCGGCCAGCGAACCCTCGAGCTCGCGTCGACCCTCGGCGCGCATCGACTCCCGTGCCTTCTCGATCGCGGCATCGCTGTCGGCCTGCACGCGCTGAACGCGCGCTTCGGCGCCCTCGAGCGCGGCGGTCAGCCGCTTGACCTCGGCCTGCAACCGCTCCTGCTCGGGACCCGCACCCGAAGGGCTGGCCGGAGCGGCGTCGGTGGGCGCCTCTTCGCTGCCGCGACCTCGTCTGCGCTTGGCCTTGCGCAACTGCTCGCGCGCCTCGACCAGCTCGCCGCGCCGCTTGCGCGCGTCTTCCTTGGCGTCGCTGACCTCGGCCCTCGCCTCGTCGAGGCGGCGCTGGATGTCGGCCTTCTCTTCCGCGAGCTGGCGCCCGCGGTTCGCCCAGACTCGCCACCAGTAGACGCAGGCCACCAGCGCGATGAACTCCGCGATCACTCCGAAAACCAGCAATGCCGTCATGCCGCTTGGCCTTTCTGTGCTCGCTCGCTAGGTCCTCATCCCCTCGCCGGGCGCGCCCGCTGCCTGCGCCTCCTGCGGCGACGTGCCATCGCCAGAGCTGGCCGGAGCGTGCCGCTTGCGGCGCCCGCGCCGCCGGCGCCGCCGCTTGGCGCTGCTGCCGTTGGTGGCCGGAATCGGATCGACGGCGCTGTCCTGGGCGCCGAAGGTCGGGTCGTATCCGGCGGGCGGCAACGGCCCGCTGCCGAAGAGCGCCTCGCTCAGCGGATCGAGCGGCGCTGGCGTCGGCTCCGATGCGAGCGGGGCTGGCCGCGGGGGAAGGGCCGTGACAGCAGCGAGCGGCTCTGGCGCCAGACGATCGTCGATCTCGACATCGATCTCGATGGCGAGCTCGTCGTCATCGGACGCAACCGCGGGTTCGGGTGCGGCGGGTGAGGTCGCCACCGCGGCCGGCGGCGGGGCGGCCGGTAGAGCTGCCGGCAATGGCTGCGGCCGCGCCTCCTCGTCGAAGCGCGGCACGCCATTGGCCAGCTCGAACTCGGCCAGCACGCCAAGCCGGACCCCGGTGCGGGCCGCGATCGCGTCGAGCTCGCCGCGGCGCTCGTTGAACAGCAAATTGGCGACCTCCACGGCGACGTGCGCGGTGATCGCGGCCACCCGCTGCGCGTGCCTGCTGGCGCGCAGCCGCAGCTCGCGCAGCACCTCGTCGGCCCGCGACGCGACGGTGGGCACGACGCCGGTGCCGCCGCAGGCGGCGCAGCGGAGAGTGGCGGTCGCGACGTGGGCGCGGCGCAACCGCTGCCGGGTCAGCTCGAGCGTGCCGTTCTTGGAGACGCGGCCGATCGCTGTGCGCGCCTTGTCCGCCTTGAGCGCCTCCTTCAGGCGGCGCTCCAACTCGCGGTCGTGTTTGCGGGAAGCATGGTCAATGAAGTCGATGACGACGATGCCACCCAGGTCGCGCAGCCGAAGCTGGCGCGCGATCTCGTCGGCGGCCTCGAGGTTGGTGCGAAAGGCGGTCTCACCCGGATCCCTCTCGCGCGTGCTCTTGGACGAGTTGACGTCGATCGCCACCAGCGCCTCGGTCGGGTCGATCACGATCTCGCCGCCCGAGGGCAGGCGCACGATGCGTTGCCAGGTGCGCGCGATCTCGCCGTCTATGCCGTAGGCTGCGAACAGCGGCACCGGCTCCTGGTAAAGCCTGAGAAGCTGTTTCTGCCTGGGCATGGTGGCGTCGAAGAAGGCGCTCGCCTCGGCGAATTCCTCGGGGTTGTCGACGACGATCTCCTCGACGTCCGGCAGCAGGAAGTCGCGCACGAAACGCACCACCATATCGGGCTCGCGGTAGAGCAGGGTGGGAGCATGGCCGATCTTGGCCGCCCGTTCGACACCGCGCCAGGTCTTGAGCAGCGCGCTCAGATCGCGCTGCAGCTCGACCTTGGTGCGGTTCATGCCCGCGGTGCGGACGATGACCCCCAATCCATCCGGCGCCTTGAGCTTGCTCAGGAACTCGCGCGCCTTCTTGCGCGCCTCCTCGTCCTCGATCTTGCGCGAGATGCCACCGCGACCGTCGTCCGAGTGCATCAGCACGCAGTAACGGCCGGGGATCGACAGGTAGGTGGTGAGCGCCGCGCCCTTGTGGCCGACCTCGTCCTTGGTCACCTGCACCACCACCTCCTGATGGCGGTGGAGCTGCTCGGCGACCGGACGCTCCGGATCGATCTTGCCGCGCTGGGCATACAATGCGTCGTGGTGGATCTCCGAGATCGGCAAGAACCCCTGCCGGGCGGCACCGAAGTCGACGAAAACGGCGGCCAGGCTGCGCTCGACGTTGACGATCGTGCCCTTGTAGATGTTGCCCTTGAGCTTTTCGCGCGCCGCGACCTCGATGTCGAAGTCGATCAGCCGCCCGTTCTCGACGATGGCGACGCGCGCCTCGTCGGCGCTGGTCTCGATGAGCATCTGCTTGGACATTGCCCCGTGACATACACGGTTGGGCTGCGATGGGCAAGGCGCGCCCGCGACCGCGGCGCGCCGTCACGTGCCCGTTGACGGCGCCAGGTGCCGGTGTTACCTCCCCCTCGAGGAGCGTCGGACCCCAGATGGGTAATGGTCTGGACCTGATCGAGCGGCTGGTCACCTACTTCGTGCCCATGCTGCTCAGCCTGACCGTGCACGAATACTCGCACGCGCGGATGGCCTGGTGGCTGGGCGACGACACCGCCAGCCTGCAGGGCCGGATGTCCCTCAATCCGTTGGTGCACATCGACCTGATCGGCACCATCGTGATCCCGATCTTCGGCATCCTGTCGGGTTTTCCGTTCTTCGGCTGGGCCAAGCCGGTGCCGACCAACCCGGTGCAGTACCGGCGCCGGCTCTTCGGCCGCAGGATCAGCATGACCGCGGGCATGGCGCTGACCGCGGCGGCCGGGCCGCTGTCGAACCTGCTGTTCGCTTTTGTCATGGCGGCCAGCATGGGTGTGGCAAATCACTTTTTGCCGCCGAGCGGCGATAGCGCGCCCGGCTACACCATCGCCCTGCGCGTGATGGCGGTGAACATCGGCCTCTGCGTGTTCAACTTCTTCCCGGTGCCACCGCTCGACGGCAGCCGCATCCTGTACTGGCTCACTCCGGATCGATACAAGCCGGTGCTCGACCGCATGGTCCAGTATTCTGTGTGGCTCTTTCTCGGACTGATCCTGCTCATGAACACGTCTTTTTTTGGCGCGATTTTTGTCACGCCCTTTTTCCTGATCCTCCGCGGCCTGGCCGCTCTGTTCGGACTTAGCGATGTCTTTGTCAGGTATTGGTGAGCCTCGATGAACCGGCGTCCTCGCGTTTTCAGCGGCATGCAGCCGACCGGTGGGCTCCACATCGGCAACTACCTCGGCGCGCTGAAGAGCTGGGTGGAGCTGCAAGACGACTACGATTGCATCTATTGCGTCGTCGACTACCACGCGATCACCATCGAGCACGATCCGAGGGATCTGCAGGCGCGGATCGAGCTGGTGGCGCGCGGCTACCTGGCCGCCGGAGTCGACCCCGAGCGCAGCGCGCTGTTCGTGCAGTCGGCGGTGCCCGAGCACACCGAGCTGGCCTGGGTGTTCAGCTCGCTGACCCCGATCGGTTTGCTCGGCCGGATGACCCAGTTCAAGGACAAGTCCAAGGACCACGAGGACAACGTCAACGCCGGGCTGCTCACTTACCCGATCCTGCAGGCGGCCGATATCGCCATCTACAAGAGCGAGGCGGTGCCGGTGGGCGAGGATCAGCAGCAGCACCTCGAGTTTGCGCGCGACGTGGTGCGCAAGTTCAACCTGCGCTACGGCGGTCTGTTTCCCGAGCCCAGGACCATCCTGTCGTCGGCACCGAAGGTGCTCGGTCTCGACGGCGAGCGCAAGATGTCCAAGAGCCTCGGCAACGACATCGGGCTGGAGGAGAGCGCCGACGAGGTGTGGAGGAAACTGGCGCCGGCCAAGACCGATCCGGCGCGCGTCCGGCGCACGGATCCGGGCGACCCCGAAAAGTGCAACCTCTACCGCTACCACCGCTGCTTCTCGTCGGAGCAGACGCTGCAGTGGGCGGCCGCCGGCTGCCGGAGTGCCGGCATCGGCTGTCTCGACTGCAAGCGCAAGCTGCACCAGCACATGGAGGAGCAGCTCGCTCCGCTGCGCGAGCGGTTGCTCGACCTGCAGGCACATCCCGACCGGGTGCGCGAGATCCTGGCGGCCGGCGCGGCCAGGCTGCGGCCGATCGCCCAGCAGACCATGGCCGAGGTTCGCGATCGGCTGGGCATCCCGAGGTGGCCGACGACGTGACCACGCGATCGCCAGAATCGCCGGCACAGGTCGACGAGCTCGCCGAGGGCGTGCGCGGCCAGTTCGACCGCAACGCGCTGCGCGACTACGTGCCGATGGCTGAGTCGACCGATCCGTTGATGCAGGTTCAGACCCAGCGGTTCGAGGGGCCGCTCGACCTGCTGCTGCACATCATCAAGCGCGATGCCCTGGATATCTTCGACATCCCGATCGGGCAGATCTGCGACGCCTACGTACAGATGCTCGAGCGAATGCGCGAGCTAAACCTCGACGTGGCCGCCGAGTTCCTGTTGATGGCGGCATCGCTGGCGCACCTGAAGTCGAAGCAGCTCCTGCCGCAGGAGCTGCAGCCCGACGCCGAGGACGACGAGATGGACCCGCGCGCCGAGCTGGTGCGGCGGCTGCTCGAATACCAGAAATTCAAGAGCGCGGCCGAGGCGCTCAACGCCCTCCATCTGCTGGGCCGAGACGTCTTCGGCCGGCCACCGCTGCTGCCAGCCATCGACGAGCCGACCCGTCTGGCCGAGATGGACGCGATGGAGCTGGCCGAGACCATAGGCCGCCTGCTCGAGCGCACGCACAACAAGGTCGTGCACGAGGTGTTCGTCGAGCGAATGAGCGTCGGCGCTCGCATCAACGAGCTGATCGAGTTGTGCCGCCTGCGCGAGCACCTGACGTTCGAGGAGCTGCTCGCGTTCGGCGAGGCCCCGCTGATCCGGAGCAAGCGGGTGATCACGTTTCTGGCTCTGCTCGAGATGACCCGCCTGCACCTGGTCCGCATCGAGCAGCCGCATCTCGGGGGCTCGATCTACATTCTCCCCAACCGCGACAATCTCGAGGTGGATGCCGCCGAGATCAAGAGCAGCTTCGACCAGACCGAGGGCGAAGCGACGACGGACGAAGACCATGGGCAATGAAGAATGTGAAAGGGCCGTTTTGCCGGAGGGCGAGGGCAGCGCCGACGTGACTTCCGATCGCGCAGCGGCAGCGGTCGCTGTGGAGGCCGCTCCTGCCGAGGGCGCGCCCGGGATCGGCGAGGCCGAGCTGGCAGCCGCGATCGAGGCGATCCTGTTTAGCACCGACCGGCCCGTCACCGCGGCCCAGATCTCGGCCACCATCAGGGCCGAGGGGCGCAGCGTCAACGCCAACCAGATCCGGGCCGCCATCCGGCAGTTGACGGCCCACTACGCGGTGCCCGAGAGAGCATGGGGACGCGGTTTCGAGCTGGTCGAGGTCGCCGCTGGCTACACCCTGCGGACCGTTCCCGAGTACGCCAATTACGCGCGCCGGTTTGCGGCCGACAAGCCGCAGCGGCTGTCCCGAGCAGCGCTCGAGGCGCTGGCGGTGGTCGCCTACCGGCAGCCGGTCACCAGGCCGCAGATCGACGAGGTGCGCGGCGTCGATTCGTCGTCGGCCGTGAAGCTGTTGCTCGACCGGCACCTGGTCAAGGTGCTGGGCAAGAGCGACGAGGTCGGCCGACCTCTGCTCTATGGCACCACGCCCGAGTTCCTCGAGCTGTTCGGACTGCGCAGCCTTGGCCACCTGCCGACGCTGCAGGAGTTCCAGGAGCTGACGGACGAGAATCGCACCAAGGTCGAGGCGCTGCACCCGCGCCAGGCCGAGGTGCGCATCACCGATCTGGCGGTCGAGCGCGGTCAGCTCGTGACGACCGAGACCGAACAGGCCAGCCAGAGCGCTCTGTCCGACCTGGAGAGCGCGGTCAAGACCGCGGACCTGGCGCGGCGCGAGGCGGTTGCCACGCTCGGGCCCGAAGCGGCGGCCGATGTTCCTGCCGATACCGCCGCTGGACCTGGTGATCCAGACCACCCCGAGGACGGGGTTGACGCCGTCGATCCGCAGCTCGAGGCCGAGCTCGACGCCGCTGCCGAGGGATTCGCGGACGGCGGTGCCGAGACCGAGGCCGACGAGAACGACGGCGAGCCGAGCGGCGATGCCAACTGAGCGCTTGCACAAGGTGCTGGCCGAGCTGGGGGTCGCCTCGCGCCGCGCGTCCGAGCGGCTGATTAGCGCCGGCCGGGTGACGGTCAATCGTCGCTGCGTCACCGAGATGGGCCTGCTGGTCGACCGCTCGCGCGACAGGATCGCGGTCGATGGACTGGCGCTCGATCCGCAGCCGCAGCGTCCGGTCTACCTGCTGGCCAACAAGCCGGACGGCATGCTGTCGACCGCGCGCGACGATCGCGGTCGGCGGACCGTGCTCGATCTGGTGCCCGAATACGCCGGCCAGCGTCTGTTCATGGCCGGCCGCCTCGATTTTCACAGCGAGGGCCTGATCCTGCTCACCAACGACGGCGAGCTGGTCCATCGCCTGACCCATCCGTCCGCAGGCGTGCCCAAGACCTACCGCGTCAAGGTCAGGGGCGAGCCGGATGACGCGGCGCTCGAGCGGCTGCGGCGCGGCGTGCATCTCGCCACCGGACACACCCGGCCGGCGGCGGTCGAGCGGATCGGCCGCGCCCGCGTCAATACCTGGCTCGAGATCACGATCACCGAGGGCCGCAATCGCGAGATCCGAGACATGTGCCACGCGGTCGGCTATCCGGTACAGCGCCTGCTGCGGGTGGCCATCGGCAGCGTCGAGTTGGGTGTTCTGCGGCCGGGAGAGGTCCGGCCCGCGACGCGCGCCGAGGTGATGGCGCTCAGGGCGCTGGTCGATCTGCCGGTCGGCCCGGAGCGGGTTCGACGCCGTCAAAAACAGCGTGTTGCGCGCAGGTCGCAGGATCAGTAGAGTCAGCTCGCCGACAAGCTGCTGAAAGGGAAGCCGCCGTGAAAAACATTCTGGCGTTCGTCGTCGGGCTGATCGTGATCGCCGTGGTCGTCGCTTTTGGCTACAGCAAGTTCGAGGTCAAGCTGCGCGTCGCCTCGCTCAAGGTAGACAAGGCTGTGCTCGACCGTCAGTTCCTCAACCGGCTCGCCTACACGCGCATGCTGGAGACCGACGACTACCGTGAAGACATGTCGATTCTGCTCAACAACTACGCTCGCGATCTCGACAAGCTGTACATGAAGCAGGAGTACAAGGATCTGCGGGACGACGACGCCGTGCGCAAGGTGTACCAGATAGAGTACAAGGAGGGGCGCAAGGACGAGAAGATCCTCAAGGGCGTCAACGAGCGCATCGACTACACCCAGGCGGTCTACAAAGAGATCACCGGTGGCAGCTACCGGCCTCTGCTGACGGCGCAGAATGCCGGGTTGCGCATCGACCTGTACAGCATCACCAAGGGCTCGGTCGAGGGACGCGACCGCCTGATGGTCAAGGTGCTGGTAAGCGCGTCCGATCCCGACATCGCGCTGACCTTCGGCCACATCGAGATGAAATCCAAAATCGAGGACGAGGTCGAAAAAAAGGTCAAGGGCCAGGTGGTGATGGAAAAGGTCTACAAGCTGACCAAGATCGAGGGCCAGGGCGAGCCCAACACGCTGATCAAGGAGCCGCGCAAGTGGTTCGAGGATTTTCCGCCCGGCCTGATGATCGGCTACTACGATTTTCCGCTGTTCCACCCCAAGGCCACCGAGGTCAAGCTGACCATGGGCTTTTCCGTGCGCACCCAGGGCGGCAACCACCTCAACCCGAATCTCGAGTTTGCGCCCTTCGCCATCGACTCGACTTGGCGGTTGCCGCCGGGCGCGTCGTGGGAGGCCGAGGAGGTCGAGGCGACCGAGGAAGAGGCCAAGGAATTTCTGACCAGCGAAGAGGACAAGAAGGACGACAAGAGCGCCAAGTAGGCCGTCCCCGTTCGACTACGGCTCAGCTCGTAAGCCGCACCAGCGCCAGCGCAGCATCGTTCGAGAGAGGATCCAGGAGCTGCGCGGCGCGCCATATCCGCACCGCATCGGGGATCCGCCCCTGCGCCTCGAGATCCCTGGCGATGCGGCAGAGCTCCTGGGCCAGCCCCCCACCAGCCAGCCTCGAGAGCATCTCGAGCTCATGCCTCGGATCGGCGGCCTGCGGTGGTTCGATCGGGGCTGCGGGTGCGGCTGGGGCGGCAGGCAGCGGCGGCGGCGGAGGAGGAGGCGGCGGCGGAGCGACCTCGGCTCGAGATTGTGGCAATGGAGTCTTGACCTCCGGGAATTCGAAGTCGTCCGGCAGGTAACCCTCGACCGAGACGGGGTTGACCGACGCTGCTGGCGGTGCTGGGGACTGCGATTTGCCGTCGAAATCGATCTCGATCGAGAGCTCTTCCGGTTGTTGCGGGATGCTCACCGGCGCGCTGCCGGCGGCGGGCGCTTTGCCCAGTCCGAGGTCGGCGAACAGGCTGTCCAGCGTCGCGTTGGCCTCTGCAGCACCGGCTGCGGGCGCGGCGGCCGGGGGCGGCGTGCCGACGATCGGCGGAGGAGCGAGGCCCGAGAAGTCGATCGGCTGGGCGATCGGTCGTGTGGCTGCGCTGCCAGCCGGTGGCGGCGCGGCGAGCGGGGAGGGTGACCCGGGCACGGGCGGGGTCGCCGGCACCGGAGGCGACGGCGGTGCGATTTGCGGTCGCGCCGGTGCCGCCGTCTCGCTGGGCGCGGACGCCTGCTGCGACGAGGTGACCCGCGCCGGCATCTGGATGCGCGAGAAATCCGGAGCCCGTTCCTGGATCGCCGGTCTCTTGGTCGCCACGGCGTCGAGAGAGGCGCCGCACCACAGACAGGTGTCCCCGCTGTAGGCAACGCGTCCGCACGAAGGACAGAGGCGCATAGAGACACCGCTGACCGCCGACGGCCGACCGGTTCGGCCGCGCCTCGGCTCACCTATCGAGCATACGTCGTGCTTGCAGCGAAGGCTAGAAAATGTCTTTGGTTGTCGCAGGGTTCGGTGGAGGCCAAGGCGGTCATGCAAATGCCGGCAAGCATTGGCTGCGGCGTGCGCGTCATCGGCGGAGGCCTGGCGGGTTGCGAGGCGGCCTGGCAGTTGGCGCGTCGCGGCGTCGCGGTCGAGCTCTTCGAGCAGAGGCCGGTGCGGCGCTCGGCGGCTCATACCGGCGATCGGCTGGCCGAGCTTGTCTGCTCCAACTCCCTGCGTTCGGATCGCGTCGAGAACGCCGTGGGGCTGCTCAAGGCCGAGCTGCGTCTGATCGGCTCGGGCCTTTTACGCTGCGCAGACGCCGCTCGGGTGCCAGCGGGCGGTGCGCTCGCCGTCGACCGGGGCGCTTTTTCGGAGTCGGTCGAGGAGTTGCTGGCAGGCACCGCGCGGGTGCAGATCGAGCGCCGGTGCGTCGAGAGCCTGCCGGAGG
>JAFGSX010000057.1 GCA_016934455.1 Deltaproteobacteria bacterium | reverse complement strand
TGTTGCTCGACTGCGACGTCGAGGAGCCGAACTGCCATCTTTTTTTTGACACCCGGGTGCAGCGGAGCGAGGCGGTCTGCATCCCGGTGCCGGTGCTCGACGCCACCAAGTGCAACGGTTGCGGTCTGTGCAGCCAGATCTGCCAGTTCAACGCGGTGGCGTTCATGGGCGAGCTGCCTGTGCTGTTTCAGGAGCTCTGCCACGGCTGCGGCGGCTGCATCTGGGTCTGTCCCACGGGCGCGCTGAGCGAGGCCGGCTCCGAGATCGGCGCGGTCGAGGTGGCCGCGGCTGGCCGCTGCACCCTGGTCCAGGGACGGCTGCACGTGGGCAAGCCTCTGTCTCCGCCGCTGATCCGGGCGGTCAAGCGCCGCGCCGAGAAGGACCGGCTCACCATCGTCGACGGACCGCCCGGGACCGCCTGTTCCGCGGTGGCGGCCCTGACGGGCTGCGACTACGCGTTGCTGGTGGCCGAGCCGACCCGCTTCGGGTTGCACGACCTGGGGCTGGCGGTGGATACCGTCCGCCAGCTCGGGATCCCCTTCGGCGTGGTCGTCAACCGGGCGAGCGGGCGGAGCGACCTGGTGCGCTCGTACTGCGGGCAGCAGGGCATCGCGGTGCTGGCGGAGATCCCGGAGAGCGTGGCGCTGGCCCAGGTCTACGCCCGGGGCGGCATCCCGGCCGACGAGATCCCCGAGCTGCGGCCGCTGTTCGAGGCGCTGTGGAGCCGGGTGCTGGCGAGAGAGGCCGCATGAAGGAGCTGGTCGTCATCAGCGGCAAGGGCGGCACCGGCAAGACCAGCCTGGTGGCGAGCTACGCGGCGCTGGCAAAGAACGCCGTAATCGTCGACTGCGACGTCGATGCCCCGGATCTGCACCTGGTGCTGGCGCCCACCATCGAGCGCCGCGAGCGCTTCATCGGCGGCAAGCAGGCGCGGATCAAGGCCGGCCACTGCATCGCCTGCGGCAAGTGCGAGGAGCTGTGCCGGTTCGACGCCGTGCGCTTCGACGGGCCGGGCAACGGCAAGCAGCCGCGCACCTTTCGGGTCGACGCGCTGGCGTGCGAGGGCTGCGGCGTGTGCGCCTGGTTCTGCGCCGAGAAGGCGATCGCCTTCGAGCCGGTCGCGCGCGGCGAGTGGTACCGGTCGGCGACGCGCTTCGGCCCGCTGCTGCACGCCAGGCTCGACGCGGCCGCGGCCAACTCGGGCAAGCTGGTGAGCACGCTGCGCGAGCAGGCGCGCCAGGTCGCGGCCGAGACCGGTCGCGGGCTGGTCCTGATCGACGGCTCGCCGGGCATCGGCTGCCCGGTCATCTCCTCGATCACGGGCGCGGCGCAGGTGCTCGTCGTCAGCGAGCCCACCCGCGCCGGCGAGCACGACCTGGAGCGGGTGCTGACACTGGCCCGGGGTTTTGCGATCCCGGCGGCGATCTGCGTCAACCGCGCCGACATCGACGCCGGGATGGCCGATCGCATTGAGCGGCGCGCCGCCGAGGCGGGCGCGCTGATCCTGCCGCGCGTTCCCTTCGACCGCGCGGTCACAGAGGCGCAGATGCAGGGGCGGCCTGTCGTCGAGATGCGCCGGAGCCCCGCCGCGCTGGAGATCGAGAAAGGATGGGAGATGTTATGGCAGCGGATGCAATGAAGGGCGGCAAGGACTGCAAGAGCTGCGGCGACATGAATTGTGCGGCGCGCGAGAAGCAGCCGAACGAGCGCGAGGAGGAATTTCTCGAGCGCCAGGCGCTGCAGTCCCGGATGTGTCAGATCGAGCACAAGGTCATCGTCCTCTCCGGCAAGGGCGGCGTGGGCAAGAGCACGGTGGCGGTGAACCTCGCGGTGGCCCTGGCCATGGCGGGCAAGCGGGTCGGCCTGCTCGACGTGGACATCCACGGCCCGAGCGTGCCCAAGCTCCTGCACGTCGAGGGCACCATGGTCTCGGGGCACGAGCACGCCCTGCTGCCGGTGCAGGTGGAGTACGGCAGCGGTGCGCTGAGCGTGATGTCGATCGGGTTTTTGCTGCGCGAGCGGGATGACGCCGTCATCTGGCGGGGTCCCATGAAATACAACGTCATCAAGCAATTTCTCAGGGACGTCGAATGGGGCGCGCTCGACTACCTGGTGGTCGATTCGCCGCCGGGCACCGGGGACGAGCCGCTGGCCGTGGCCCAGTTGATAGAAAAGGCCGATGGCGCGGTGGTGGTCACCACGCCGCAGGAGGTGGCGGTGCAGGACGTCCGGCGCTGCGTCGTCTTCTGCCGCCACGTGCAACTGCCGGTGCTCGGCGTGATCGAGAACATGAGCGGCTACACCTGTCCCAAGTGCGGCGAGGTGGTCAGGATCTTCGGTGGCGACGGCGGTCGCGCCATGGCCGAAGAAATGGGCGTGCCATTCCTGGGCGCCATCCCGATCGAGCCCGAGGTGGTCGTCTCTGGCGACAGCGGCGCGCCCGTGGTCCAATCCAAGCCCCAGTCCGAGGCGGCCCAGGTCTTTGGCCGTATCGCCGGGATGTTGCTCGAGCGCGGGTCGGCCAAGCGCACCGCCTAGGAGCAAGGTATGCCGACCTATCTATACCAGTGCCAACAGTGCGGAGAGTTCGAGCAGCAGCAGGCGATCTCGGAGCCGCCGCTCGATCGCTGCCCGCGCTGCGGCGGCGCGGTCCACCGGCTGATCGCAGGTGGCACCAACTTCATCGTCAAAGGCCGCGGCGCGGCTGCCAGACACTGCGAGCGCACCACACCCTGCTGCGGCCGCGAGACGCGCTGCGACCGGCCGCCGTGCGGAAAGTGACGACGGCGCGGGGACAGGCCCAGACCGGGGTCGGGGTGAAGTGATGGCGGAGGCGGTGGAGAGGAAACCCATGGACGACGAACCCGGCACCGAAGAGCAGGGCCTGCCGGAGATGGCGGGGCCGGTGATCTACTACAACGAGACCGTGCTCGAGCACTTCGTCTGCCCGCGCAACGTCGGCCAGCTCGACGATCAGGAGACCGACGGCTTCGGCCTGGTCGGCGATCCGATCTGCGGCGACCAGATGAAACTGTGGATCTCGGTGCGCGACGGCGCCATCGCGCGCATCGCATTCAGGTCTTTCGGCTGTCCGGGCGCCATCGCCACCAGCAGCATGCTGACCGAGCTGGCGGACGGCAAGACGATAGAGGAGGCCAAGCGCATCACCGACGACGATGTCGTCGAGGCGCTCGGCGGCATCCCCGAGAGAAAGCGTCACTGCTCCCTGCTTGGCGTGCGTGCGCTGCAGGCCGCCATCTCCGACTGGGAGCGGCGGCGCGCGGCGGGGGACGGCCGGCCGTGATCTACCTGGATCACAACGCCACCACGCCGCTGCGCCCGCAGGCGCTGGAGGCGATGCTGCCCTACCTGCGCGAGCGCTGGGGCAACCCCAGCAGCCCCTACCGCTTTGGCGCCGAGGCCAGGAGCGCGGTCGAGCGGGCGCGCGCCCGCATCGCTGAGGCCCTCGGCTGCCAGCCGGCCGAGCTGGTCTTCTGCGGCAGCGGCACCGAGGCGGACAACCTGGCACTGCGCGGCGCGGCGCAGGCGCTGCGCGGCCGGGGCAACCACATCGTGACGACGGCGATCGAGCACCACGCAGTCTGGCACACCTGCCAGGCGCTGGAGCGGGAGGGTTTTCGCGTCAGCTACCTGCCGGTTAGGCCGGATGGCGTCGTCGATCTCGACGCGCTGACGGCGAGCCTGTGCCCGGAGACGATCCTGGTCTCGGTCATGCACGCCAACAACGAGACCGGCGTCATCCAGCCCGTGGAGCGGATCGCCGCGCTCACCCGCGAGCGCGGCATCGTCCTGCACACGGACGCGGTGCAGTCGGCGGGCAAGCTGCCGCTGCGGCTGGACCGGCTGGGCGCCGATCTGGTCGCCTTTTCCGGCCACAAGCTGTACGGGCCCAAGGGGGCGGCAGCGCTGTACGCGCGCCAGGGCACGCCGCTGGCGCCGTTGATCACCGGTGGCGACCACGAGCGCGGCTTGCGCGCCGGCACCGAGCACGTCGCCGGCATCGTCGGCTTCGCCGAGGCGGTGGCGCTGGCCAGCGCGGAGGTGGAGGCCGAGGCGCAGCGGCTGGGCACCATGCGCGACCGGCTGGAGCGGCAGGTTGTGGCGGCGATACCCGACGCCGCGGTCAACGGCGCGGCTGCGCCGCGCGTGCCCAACACCTCGAGCCTGAGCTTTCGCGGCATCGACGGCGAGTCGATCGTGCTCGGGCTCGATCTGCGCGGCATCTGCGTCTCGACCGGCTCGGCCTGCTCGACCGGAGACCCCGAGCCCTCGCACGTGCTGCTCGCCATGGGGGTTCCGGCGCGCACCGCCCAGGGCTCGATCCGGGTCTCGCTGGGCCGGGAGACGCGCACCGATCACGTTGACGCCACGGTGCAGGCATTGGCCGACATCGTCGAGAGGTTGCGCGGCATCTCGAGCCTGGGGGGCGAGGCGGCATGAACACCTATCTCGATTGCCTGCCCTGTATTTTGCGCCAGGGTCTCGAGGCGGCCCGCCACACGACGGCCGACGCCCGCATCCACGAGCAACTCATGCGCGACCTGCTGCGCCTGACGGCCGAGCTGGATCTCGATCGGCCACCGCCCTTCATGGGGCAGCTAATCCACCGCTGGTTGCGTCGGATGAGCGGCTCGGACGACCCCTACCGGGAGGCCAAGAGCCGCTACAACCAACTGGCCCTGGCGGTATTGCCCGAGCTCAGCGCCGTCGTCGAGCAGGCGACCGATCCCCTGCTGGCCGCGGCCAAGTTTGCGGTCGCGGCCAACGCCATCGACCTCGGCGTCAGCGGCACCCTGGTCGAGAGCGAGGTGCTGGCCGCGCTGCGCGCCGCGGCGCAGCAGCCGCTGCTCGGCGACTGGCAGGAGTTTCGGGCCGCGCTGGAGGGCGCGGCTGACATCCTCTATCTGGCCGACAACGCCGGCGAGATCGCGGTCGACCGGCTGCTGATCGAGCAGCTCGGCCCGACGCGCGTCACGCTGGCCACGCGCGGCGGCGCGGTCGTCAACGACGCCACTCAGGCCGACGCCCGCGAGGCGGGGCTGCACCGGCTGGTCGCGGTGATCGACAACGGCTCCGATGCCCCGGGCACCATCCTGGCAGACTGCAGCGACGAGTTCCGGCAGCGCTTCGAGAGCGCCGGCCTGATCATCGCCAAGGGTCAGGGCAACTACGAGACGCTCAGCGACGTCGCAGGCAACCTGTTCTTCCTGTTCAAGGTCAAGTGCCCGGTGGTCTCGCGACAGGTCGAGCTGCCGATCGGCAGCCATGCGTTGAAGCGCCCGCAGCGCGGGCAACCGCGGCGCCGCGAGCCGCGACCCGGGGGATAGCGATGAACAGTGGTGTGGGATCGATCCGTATCGGCATTCTGGTCGACAACGAGGCGCGGCCGGGGCTGCTGGCCGAGCACGGGTTCTCGGCCCTGATCGAGGCCGCGGGCCGGCGCATTCTCTTCGATTCGGGGCAGGGGCCGGCGCTGGAGCACAACGCCGTGGCGCTCGCCGCCGGGCTGCACGATGTCGACACGCTGGTGCTCAGCCATGGCCACTTTGACCACAGCGGTGGCCTGCCCTGGGTGCTCGAGCGCGCGCCCGCTGCCGTGGTCTGCTGCCACCCGGCGGCCCTGATCCCGCGCTACTCGATCAGCGACGGACAAGCCAGGCCGGTGGACATGCCCGACCCGGCTCGGGCGGCGCTGCTGGGGTTGCCACCCGGGCGCGTGCGCTGGATCGACGGACCGGTCCAATTGGCGCCGGGCGTGGATCTCAGCGGCCCGATTCCCAGGCGCACGGAGTACGAGGACACGGGCGGCCCATTTTTCATCGATCCCGATGGCGACTACCCAGACCAGATCGTCGACGATCAGGCGCTATGGTTGCGCACTGGAGCGGGTCT
The DNA here is from genome assembly GCA_016934455.1 of Deltaproteobacteria bacterium. Taxonomy (GTDB): domain Bacteria; phylum Myxococcota; class JACRCW01; order JAFGSX01; family JAFGSX01; genus JAFGSX01. The sequence goes on along the minus strand of JAFGSX010000057.1, from coordinate 10,448 downwards.
GATCGTGGTCACCGGTTGCAGCCACTCTGGCCTGATCAACACGTTGCGGTACGCCCAACGGCAGAGCGGGGTCGAGCGCATCCGGGCGGTGATCGGCGGCTTTCACCTGGTCCACGCGAGCGTCGCGCGCCTGGAGCGCACGACCGAGGCGCTGCGCGAGCTGAGCCCGGATTCGATCGTCGCCTGCCACTGCACGGGTGAAGAGTCGCGGGAGCTGCTGCGTCGAATGATCGGCGAATCCATTGCCTATGGCCAGGCCGGCTCGGTGCTCGAATTCGATGGCGCGGATACGCGGCGCTGACCGTGAAGAGGAGACAGGACGCGCTACAATTGCGAGGGATGGATGGCGGGGATGTCTGCGATGGCGAACAACGGACGGATCGGTGGTCGCGCCAGGCCAATGCCGGGTTGCCTGATCGCCGTCGCCGGTGTCTGGTGCCTGGCCGGCTGCGTGGACCAGCGCTGCTTCGAGCAGGCCGACTGCCCGACGCCCAAGATCTGCAGCCCGACCGGTCGCTGTGTCTACGAATGCCAGACCCAGGCCGACTGCATGGTGGGGTTCACCTGCGTGGATCACCGGTGCCGCCCGACGTCGAGCGGCCCGGTCGTCTGTCCGGCCGACATGGTCTCGGTGGCCAATGCCTTTTGCATCGACCGCCACGAGGCGTCGCGCAACAACGCCACCGCCATCCACGCCGGCACCGACGAGTCCATGCCGCGCAGTGTCGCCGACCGCATCCCGTGGCAGGTGGACAGCAACCAGGAGGCGGAGCAGGCGTGCCAGGCCGCGGGCAAGCGGCTGTGCAGCCCGGCCGAGTGGCAGTACGCCTGCACGGGCCCGGATCGCACGGTCTATGCCTACGGCAATGAATACCAGCCGCAGACCTGCAATGGCATCGACACCTTTGGCCGCAACAATTTTCATCTGCTGCCGACCGGGTCCTTTCCCGGCTGCACCAATGAGTGGGGCGCTTTCGATCTCAACGGAAATCTGTGGGAGCACGTGGCCGGCGGCGACGAGACGACCATTCGCGGGGGCGCCTACAACTGCGGCGACTCGGCCACCTACCAGCGGTGCGACTACATCCCCACCTCCTGGACCCCGTCGGCGCGCGGCTTTCGCTGCTGCCTGACGCCGGTGGTGACGACCGACGCCGGGCTGAACGACGCGGGACCGACCGAGGCCGGCCCGGCCGACGGCGGGGCGGCCGATGCCGACGCCGCCTCCGAGAGCGGCTGCATCGACGACGACCGCGGGGTGCCCGGTGACGGCGGCAGCGACGCCGCGGTCGGCGACGCGGCGACGGGAGACGCGGCGCGCAGCGACTCCGCGGTCGGCGACACCGCGGCCAGCGACGGGGCGCCGTGCGATGCAGCGCGCAGCGACACCGCGGCCGAGGACGCCGGCGCCGAGGACAGAGGCATTGGCTGTCCGTCCGACATGGTGCCGATCGGCTCGTTCTGCATCGACATCTACGAGGCGTCCCGTTCCGGCTCCAACCCCAACGTCGCCCGGAGCGAGCGCGGTGTCATCCCGTGGTTCCCGATCACCCTGGCACAGGCTCGCGCAGGCTGCGCCGCCGCGGGCAAGCGGCTGTGCCGGCCCGAGGAGTGGATCACCGCCTGCCAGGGGCCGGACCATCTGGCTTATTCCTATGGCCCCGAATACGACCCGGTGATCTGCAACGGCATCGACACCTACTGCTACTGTTCCTCGGGATCCTGCGCTGGACTAGCCGTTTGCCCCTATCCGCACTGCTACAACGAGCCCTCCACGACCGAGATCGGCGGCCCCTGCGGTTCCTATCCGCAATACATGCCGACCGGCAGCTTTCCCTCGTGTACCAACAGCCATGGCATCTTCGACATCAACGGCAATGTGTGGGAGATCGTCGACACCTCGGATGGCCTCGAGCACTTTCGCGGCGGCGCCTACAACTGCATCAACTCCGTGGAGTTGCATAAGTGCACCCACGACGAGACCCGGTACGTGACGGCCAAGGGATTTCGCTGCTGCAAGGACCGGAGCCCATGATGCGCGCATTCGCGATGCTGCTGGCCCTGCTGCTCGCGGGCTGCGACGCGGGCGCGCTCCTGCCGTGCCAGGGCGCGGGCGCGGCCGGCGGCTGCCAGAGCCGGGTGCTCGTCGAGGACGTCATCAACGCGCGCGACCTCGGCGGCTGGACAGTGGCAGAAGGCACCGTCCCCTGTCAGCGGCTGCTGCGCGGCGGCGCGCTCACCGGGTTGACCGAGGCGGGGTGCAGCGAGTTCGCCGCCCTCGGCATCCGCACCATCGTCGACCTGCGCGAGCAGGCGGTGCAGGACGAGACGCCGCCGCCAGCCTGCGCCACCCGGGCGGCGCAGCACCGGTCGGCGGCCATGCCCAAGCTGCCCGACACACCCGAGAACTACCTGCTTCTGCTGGAGCAGACCGCGGCGATCCAGCAGATTTTCACTCTTCTTGCCGACGCCGATCGCTATCCCGTCTACCTGCACTGCGAGATCGGCCGCGACCGAGCCAGCTTTGTCAGCGCCCTGATCCTGCTCGCGCTGGGCGCGGATCGGCAGACCGTGCTGGACGAGTTCGCGCTCTCGGCGCTGGCCGGGGTGCCGGTCAAGAGCGAGTGCATGAGCGCGGTGCTCGACGAGATCGAGCGGCGCGGCGGCATCGCGGCCGCTCTCGCGACCAGCGGCGTCGACGCCGCGGTCCTCTCGGCGATGCGGCACAACGCCATGGAGGAGCGGTGACGTGGGCGCGCTGCTGACGGCATGTTGGGTGGCGATGGCGTCGGCGATGGGGCAGATCTCCGACGCCGAGCAGCAGGCGCGCGCGCTGCTCGACCGCGGCCAGGCGCAACCTGCGATCGCGCTCCTCAAGCAGGCCGTCGCGCAGCAGCCCGATGCGGTCGCGCCGCGCTGGCTGCTGGCGCGCGCCTACCTGATGGACAACAACGATTTCTGGGCGCTGCGCACGCTGTCCGGTCTGGCCGAGCTGGACCCCGGCGACTGTCAGCCGGCGCTGTGGACGGCGTGGGTGCTGCTGAAGCAGGGATCCCTGGACGAGGCGCGCGAGTACCTCGAGACCGCCGCCTGCGCGCCGGCGACCGCTGCGGCCGCGCGCCGGTCGCTGCTGCTGGCCATGGTCGAGCAGCACGCTGGCGACCTCGAGCAGGCCCGCGCGCACCTGACCGCCGCGCGTCAGGTCGGCCGCGTCTTCGACGAGGACAAGGCGGTGCTCGACCATCTCCTGGCCAGGGTCGAGCCCGGCCGCACCTCGCCGCTGACCGGCCGGTTCGATCTCAACCTGGGCTGGGCCGCCAACGCGCGCGCCGGATCGCCGGCCGATCCGGCCGCGACCGGGCTGGACGAGTCGAGCCCGGCCGGGCAGCTCAACGGCTGGCTGCAGTTGTTGATGCCCGACCCGCAGTGGGTGCGGCCGAGCCTGGAGCTCGAAGCCCGCTCCACCGGCTACAGCAACGAGCGGGGCCAGGGCCTGAGCTACCTGTTGCTCGGCGCCCGGCCCGGCCTCTACGTCGGCAGCGGCGCGCCCAGCCGGCTGCTGGCCTACCGCTTTGACGCGCTGCTGCTGGCGGGCGGCGATCGCTACGACGAGGGGCCGCTCTGGTTCTACAACGCGCACCGCCTCGAGCTGGAGCTGTCGCCCACGCCCAGCTTCACGGTCTTCGGCGGCGGCGGTCGCCGGCTGTTTCGCGAGCTGGGGCGCAGCCGCATCGAGGTCGACGCCGGCGCCGGCGGCAACCTGCGGCCGCTCGACTGGATGCGGCTGTTGGCCGCGCTGACCGGCCGCGCTCAGAAGGCGGACAAGGCCGGCTACGATCTGCTCGGCGGCACGCTGCTCGCCTCGGCCGAGTTCAAGTTGCCGGCGGACTGGTCGCTGCGCGCCGGCGCGCTGGCCAGCGGCGATCACTATCCCCACTCGGCCGGCTACTTCGATCCGACCTTGCGCGACGAGAGGCGCAGCGATCTTCTGATCAAGGTCTCGGCCAGCGGCTACAGCCCGTTCTGGCAGGGGCTCAAGGCAGGGTTGACCTACGAATTCTCCAACCGCCTGAGCACGACGTCGCTCTACCGCTACACCGATCACCGCCTGCTGCTCAAGCTGGTCTGGAATTTCACGCTCGACCCGTGGGCGCCGGCCACGGTCGCTCCTGCCGGCCATGTGCCGCTCGACCACGGCATCGCGGCCGCGGGGTTCGAGGAGCGATTGCAGGATCTGCTGCGGCAGGACGAGGCAGCTCAGCGGAGCTCGTCATGCGTGGAATGAGGTGGGCGATCGCGCTGCGCGATGCGGCGGCGATCGTCGCCGGATGCGCCCTGGTGGCGCTCGTCTTCAACGCCGTCCGCGGAGATGGCATCCCCCTCGTGCAGAAGGAGGAGTATCAGATCCTGGTGCCCTGCCCCGAGACCATGGGCGACGCCACGGCGCTCGCTCCGGACGCGCCGGCTCTGCGCAGCCCGCGCGCGCTGGTCGTCGACGCGCGCCCGGCCGCGGAGTTCGAGCGCTGGCACACCGCCAGCGCGCTCAACGTGCCCTACGACTACCTCGAGCCGACCCCGCCCGCCGTCATCCAGCGCATCGCCGCCTCGGGCGCGGCCGAGGTGATCGTCTACGGCGACGGCGCGGATCCGGACTCGGGCGAGCAGCTCGCCCGCGAGCTGTCCGGCAAGGGCATCCGCAACGTCAGCTACGTCACCGGCGGCGCGGCCGCGCTGCAAAAGGGCGCGCCGTCCGGGGGCCAGCCATGAGGCGGCTGCTCGAGTGGCGCGGTCACGCCTGGCTCGCGCTCGCCGCTCGCGTCTACCTGTCCTGGGTCTTCTTGTACGCCTGCTGGCACAAGATCGTGCACCCTGAGATGTTTGCCGTCGATGTCGCCACCTACCAGATCCTGCCGCTCGAGCTGATCAACCTGATGGCGATCATCCTGCCCTGGATCGAGCTGGCCGCGGGTATCATGCTGCTGATCGGCTGGCGCACCCGCGCCGCCGCGCTGCTGATCAGCGGCATGATGGTGATGTTCGTGGTGGCGATCTCGATCGCGCTGCACAAGGGGCTTGACATGTCCTGCGGCTGCTTCGCCTCGCAGGGCGCGGCCGAGGATCCCATCTCGTGGCGGACCATCGTGCGCGACAGCGGCTGGCTGCTGCTGGCGCTCTACGCGCTGCTGTTAGACCGGATACCGATCGGGATCGACGGCTGGCTGGCGCAGCGGCGCGTTCGCGCCGCGACCTCGAACCAGGGAGTGACCTGACCATGAAATGGAATGCGACAAGACGAAGCGACCCGGCCGTGCTGGTGGCGGTCACCGCCATCTGCGTCGGTGAGCTGGCACTGGCCCAGACGCCGCCGTGCGACGCCCTGACGCCGGAGCAGCAGCAGGCCAAGCAGGCGGTTTTTGCCGCGCTGCACCCGTACGACGGCTGCGACGCCACCTTCGAGCAGTGTCTGGCCAAGAAGCCGGTGTCCCCGGTGGTGCTGCGGCTGGCCAGCGACATCTGCCGTCAGGTCAAGGCCGGCCGCGGCAAGCAGGAGATCGAGCACGGGCTGGCCAAGCGGGCGCAGAGCGCGCTGGCGATGGGCAAGCCCAGCGCCATCGCCATCGACAGTGGCACGCTGGCCGGCGATCCGCAGGCGCCGGTGCAGGTGGTGGTCTACGCCTGCGTGCGCTGCCCCTACTGCCGCGTGGTGATACCGATACTTCACCGCGAGGTGACCGAGGGGTCGCTCAAGGGCAAGGCCAGGCTCTACTTTCGCCAGTTTCCACTCAAGGACCACCAGGGCTCGACCGAGGGCGGGCTGGCTCTGGTCGCCGCGTCGAGGCTGGGCGGATTCTGGCCGTATATGCTAAAAATATACGAGCGCTACGACGTCTACTGCCCCAAGCTGCTGCCCGACTGGGCGGCCGAGACTGGATTGGACAAGGCAGCGCTAGAAGGACTGGTCGCCGACCCCAAGACCCGCGAGTTTCTGGTCGCGTCCAAGCAGGAGGGCATCCGCAACAAGGTGACGGCCACGCCCACACTCTTCATCGACGGTCACAAGTATCTCTACGACATGCAGTCCGAGGTGATCATCGACGTGCTGCACGAGGTCTATGAGGCCAGGAGCGCGGCCAAGTGATACGAAATCGTCTGACGACCATGTGGTGGGGCTCTGCCTTGACCGGCGACCCTTTTTGTCCTCGTCCCTCGTCAGGGATTTCCAAGGGTCACTGGCTCGGACAAAAGTGTCGCCTTGGCCCCCCACACCGTAATGATCAAGACGATTTCGTGTGAGAGGAGCGAGCGTGCGCACGATCGAAGACCTCGATGTCAATGGATTGCGGGATTTGCTTGGGGTTTACGCCAAGAACTGGCTGGCCCACGACGGCTGCTGGTTTCAGGGCATCGAGAGAGAGCTGGGGCTGGTCGCGGCGCAGCGCTACAACAATGCCGCCTGGGAGCGCTTCACTGTGATCGAGGCGCAGCGCATCCTGCAGTTCCTCGGCCGGCAGCCGGGCGAGGGCATCGACGCGCTGGCCGAGGCGCTCGGCTTCAGGATCTACGCCTCGGTCAACCGCCAGCGCATCGTCGAGCGCGACCAGCGCCATCTGGTGTTTCACATGAACGAGTGCCGGGTGCAGGTGGCCAGGCGGCGCAAGGGGCTGGCCGACTACCCGTGCAAGTCGGCCGGCATCATCGAGTATTCTGGTTTTGCCAGCGCCATCGATCCGCGCCTCAGGACCCGCTGCATCGGCTGCCCGCCCGACCCGCACCCCGACGACTGGTGGTGCGCCTGGGAGTTCACGCTGGACTCGTAGTCCAGCCGCCGTCGCTGCCTGCCAGCGCGGTCATTTCGCGGCCGGCTTTTTGAGCCGCCGGTAGTACGAGTGGCTGGTGTGGAGCGCGGCCACCGGGTTGTGCCCCAGCACCCGGTCCTTGGCCACCAGCACCGTGACCGGCGCCCGGGAGTGCATGAAGAACAGGCTGTCGTGGCCGACGCAGAGGCCGACCACGACGTTGAGCTGGGTTCCGGCCGCAGCCAGCAGGGCGGCCTGCGCCACCGGGTTGCACGCCGCCTCGTACTGGCCCGGGTGGACCTTTTCCGCGTCCTGCAGGCCCAGTTTTTCCTTTTGCAGGGAGCCCACCTTGCAGCAGACGGTATGGACCTCGAAGCCGTTGCCGGCGAAGATCTCGGCCGCCGCCTTGGCCTCGCTCATCAGGCCGACGCAGTGCGCGATGCCGATCGCGCGCGCGCCGATGCGCTGGGCGAAGTCCATGATCTCCTGGACGCGCGTGTTGCGGCAGTAGCCGGCGGCCTCGGTGCGCGACGCTGCCAGCGCCAGCTCGCGCACTCTCCCATCGTCGAGGTAAGCGCGCTCGGCCGCCTGCAGCTCCCGCTCGTGGCTCGGTATCGGGCAAAACGTTGGCATCTGCTTGCTGCCGGGCGCGGCCTCGCAGGCGCGGGTGCCGCATCGGCAACAGGCAAACTCGCGATCGTCGTCGTTCACGGCTGGTGACCTCTCGCTGCCGGTGCGTTTAGGTCGCGGAACGAGGGCTCGGTCTCGTTCCCCGGCTCGAGCGCGGTGACCGGACATTGAATACCGGATCGGGCGATTTTGCCACTGCCCGGACCGGATGTCGGCAATAGTTTCTGCCGCGGTGACGACCTGCAATCGAGGGAGGCTCGTGAGCGCAGCGGATGCCATAGCCGAGCTGTTCGAGGAGCACCGCTTGGCGTTGCTGCGTCGAGCCCGGCGCGTGGTGGGCGCCGAGGCCGACGCCGAGGATGCTGTGCAGGAGGTGATGATCACCCTGCTGCGGGCGCCGCACCTGCTCGCCGGCGTCGAACGGCTCGGCGGCTGGCTGCTGACGCTGGTGACCCGGCGCTGCCTGGACCTGATGCGGTCCGAGAGCCGTCGGCGCGCGCGGGAGAGCGCGCAGGGCGTGGTCGAGCTGTTTGCCGGAAGCGTCCAGCCGCTGGCTCTGATGCAGCGCGCCGAGGTCTGCCAGTTCGTGGCGCGGCAGATCGCGGCTTTGCCCGTGGAGCAGCGCGCTGTCTTTGTCGGCAACGCGCTCGACGGCATGAGTTATCGCGAGTTGTCCGAGGCGTGGGGCGTGCCGATGGGCACGCTGATGGCGCGAAAGAAGAAGGCCGTGGACACCCTGCGCGCCAGCCTGAGGGAGCAGGGATACCTCGGGTGAGCGCGGGGCTCACGGCGACAAGGAGAGCGAGATGAGAGTCATCAAGATCATCGGCTGGATCGTGCTCGGCGTGGTCGGCGCCGCGGCCATCGGTCTCGGGCTCGGCATCGCGGTGATGCTGCTGTGGAACTGGCTGCTGCCGCCGCTGCTGGGGGTACCCGAGATCGGCTACTGGCAGGCGGTGGGGCTGTTCATCCTCTGCCACCTGCTCTTCAAGGGGCAGCTAGGCGGCCACGGACAACGCGATGGTTCTAACCACAAGGACAACGGTCACCGGTTCGCGCAGCGCGTGCGCTCGCTGGTCCATGGAGAAGGCGAGATCACCGGCAGCGAGCCGGCGACCGGAGCCTGACGGTGGCGATCATGGCGGAGCCGATTACCAAGTGGACCGGTGCGCGGGCCCGCCGCGCCGGGCGGCACTTCGATCGCGCGCAGCGGCGTCGCCAGGACGCGGCTCTGTTCGATCTGCTGCTGCGGGATCTGGACGGCGCCGCGACCGTCCTCGACGCCGGGGCCGGGACCGGCTACCTGACCCTGGCATTGGCGCCGGCGCTCACCACCGGCCGGGTGATCGCGCTCGAGCTATCCGCCGACATGCTGCGGCAGCTCGAACAGCGCGCCGCCGCGGCCGGCCTGCAGCAGCGAGTCGTGGCGCGGCAGGCACCCGCCTCGGCGTCCGGGCTCGCCGACGGATCGGTCGACCTGATCATCTCGCACAGCCTGTTGCACGAGTTGCAGGACGTGGATGCTACCCTGCGCGAGTTTGCGCGCGTGCTCCGGCCGGGGGGCCGCATGGTCGTGGTGGATTTCCGCGACACCTGGATCGGCCGGCTGATGATGCTGTGGCATCCGCGCGGCGCGCACGGGCCCTTCTCGGCCGACGGACTGGCGCGCGCCCTCGAGGCGGCCGGCTTGCGCGAGGTGACGGTGCGCATCCAGGGCGAGCGGTTGCTGGCGCTGGCCAGGCGGTGAGCACGACGCCGCGCCCATGCCGACGCTGCCCGTTGTCCAGCCCGTTGTCCAGATAGCCGGACGGCTTGCGGCGTGTGCTAGACTGGTTCTCACGGCGGCATCGGGTGCTGCGAAGGAGTCGCGGGACCAGGTGAACGAGCTTTGAAGGACCACGATCCCTGGGCTGACTACATCCGGCAGACCAGCACCGCGGCCGCCGACAACGAGGTCATGGAGTTCGTGCGCGACGGGCTCACCCGCGCCAGCCATCCGCGCGCGCTCGACCTGGGCTGCGGCGGCGGTCGCCACCTGGCGTACCTGCACGGCCTGGGCTGCCGCGCGGTCGGCATCGACAGATCGCCGGCCGCCCGCGCAGCGTCCCTGTTCCCGGTGCTGATCCAGGACCTGTGCGACCCGCTGCCGGTGCGCAGCGGGTGCATCGATCTGGCCCTGCTATGGGGCACCCTCGTGCACCTGCCGCCGGCGGCGCAGCGGCCGGTGCTCGAGGAGATCGCCCGGGTGCTGGTGCCGGGCGGGCGGCTGCTGGTCGACTTCCTGCGGCCGGACGACTTCAGGCGAGCGCTGGGCCACCCCATCACCGAGAACTTCCGTCACAGCCCCTGGCTGGCCGGGGTCACCGATCACTTCTGTCGGGCAGCCGAGGTCGCGGCGCTGTGCGATTCGCTGCTCGTGGTGCGCGAGGGCGACTGCAGCCTGATCACGCGCGACGGACAGCGCGTCTCCCAGGGCTACCTGTGGCTGCAAAAGAGCGCCCCGGCCCCCTGACGCTGGAGCGATCGCGCTGCCGAGCGACGTATCGACAGGCTCAATGAGAGTAATCAAGGCCGTCAGGCCGTCGCTACCGGCAGCAGCCAGACCGCGGCCGGAGACACCGCCACCCGCACCCGGGAGCCGATCTCCGGCGCCGCCGCTGCGTGGGCGAGGTGGGCGATCAGCGGCATGCCGGCGTCCAGCTCCAGCTCGACGTGGGTCAGCCGCGGTGTGCAGCGCCTGACCGTGGCGTCAAAGCGGTTATCGGCCGGGCCGTTGTCGCCGGCGCCGAGGAGCGCGATCGACTCCGGCCGGATGGCGGCGATGACCGGTCCGCTCTGGCGCGCGGTCGAGCGCAGCTCCGGGCCGCCTTCGATCCGCACCAGCGCGCCGTCCGCCGCCGGCTCCGCGCGACCGGGCAGCAGGTTGCGGGTGCGGGTGAAGCGGGCGACAAACGGGGTCGCCGGGCAGCGCAGGATCTGCTGTGGCGCGGCCACCTGCACCAGCCTCCCGTCGTCGATGAT
>JAFGSX010000056.1 GCA_016934455.1 Deltaproteobacteria bacterium | reverse complement strand
CTGCCGCTGCTGGCGACCGCGGCGTGGCGCGCGCAACCGGCGCTGATGGCGGCGTGCCGACAGCTCGACGTCGGCGTGCTGCTGCGGCCGCTGGCTCCGTTTGGCTTTTCAGACGCCGTGCCGTTCGTCGAGAGCGGCCTGCCGCTGGTGGCCAGCCTGACCGACCCGGCGGAGAAAGACTTCGTGCACACCCTCGACGACACCGCCGATCGCCTCGATCCGGCGCGCCTGGCAGCGGCGGCGCGCGCGCTGATCGCGATCGCGGTGCCGGCGCTCGGGTGACGGTGGCAGCAGGCATGCGAGGGGTAACCGTCTTGGAGAGCACACGATGAGCAAACGCATGATCTGGTGGCTGGTTCTGCTCGCGCTGCTGATGCTGGCAGCCATCCTGGCGACCACTCTCTACCTGGACTGGCTGTGGTTCGAGGAGCTCCAGCAGACCGTGGTGTTTGCCACCGCGATCGGCGCCAAGATCGCGACCGGGGTGGTCTGCCTGATACTTGTGTTCGGCTTTGCCCTCCTCAACCTCTCACTGGCCAACCGCGGGCGTGGCGCGATCGAGATCCGTCTCGCCACCACGGATGCCGGCGTCTCCACGATACGGCTGGCGCAGAGGCCGGTGCAGCGAGCGCTGATCGCGATCTCGATCACCCTGGCAGCTCTGACCGCGCTCTGGGCGGCGGGCCGCTGGGAGATCATCTGGCGCTGGTGGCACCGGGTCCCGTTTGGCCAGGCCGACCCGATCTTCGCCCGCGACATCTCGTTCTACGTGTTCACGCTGCCGCTGCTGCAGCTTGCGGTCAAGCTGGGCCTGACGCTGTGCGTCCTGTGCCTGGCCGGCGTCGGTGCCATCTATTATTTCAAGGGCAGCCTGGCGCTGCGCGGTCTGACGCTCGAGCTCTTCAGCCCCCGGGCCAAAAAGCACCTCTCGCTGCTGGCCGCGCTGTTCATGCTGTTTCTGGGCGCGAGCGCCTGGCTGGAGCGCTACCTGCTGCTCTACTCCCGGCACGAGCTGCTGGCCGGGGCCAACTACGCCGACCTGCACGGGCGGCTCCCTCTGCTGTCGGTGCTGGCCGTGTGCGCCGTGGCCGGCGGCGTGCTGTTCGCGGTCAATGCCTGGTCGTCGAGAAACCGAACCGCGCTGGTCGGAGTCGCTCTCTATTTGATCGCGTTGCTGGTGGTCAAGGCCTACCCGCCCGCGCTCCAGAAGCTGGTCGTCGACCCGAACGAGCTGGCCCGGGAGTCGCCCCAGATCCTGCACAACATCGATGCCACCCTGCAGGCGTACAACCTGAGCCGGGTCGAGGATCGCAACCTGGTGGGAGACGAGGCGCTGACGGCGCAGGAGATCCAAGCCAACGCCGCGACCATCGGCAGCATCCGCCTCTGGGACCACGAGCCGCTGCTCGACACCTTCAGCCAGATCCAGGAGATCCGGACCTACTACGACTTCATCTCGGTGGACAACGACCGCTACCTGCTGGACAAAGTGCCGCGACAGACGATGCTCTCGGCCCGCGAGCTCGATTCTGCCAGCCTGCCCGAGCGCAACTGGATCAACGAGCACCTGAGCTACACGCATGGCTACGGGATCACGCTGGGGCCGGTCAACCGGGTGACCCCCGAGGGGCTGCCTCAGCTCCTGATCCAGGACATCCCGCCCCACTGGCAGGACCCGGTGTTCAAGATCGATCGGCCGGAGATCTACTACGGCGAGCTGACGCGCGGCTACGTGGCGGTGCGAACCGGAGCTCGGGAGTTCGACTACCCGTCCGGAGAGGAGAACGTCTACGCGACCTACGAGGGGACAGGCGGGGTCAGGGTCAACTCGTTCCTGCGCAAGCTGCTCTTCGCCCTGCACTTCAGGGACATCAACATCCTGCTGTCGCCGCTGCTAAAGCCGGATAGCCGGTTTCTCTTTAACCGGGAGATCCGGGTCAGACTCGGCCGGCTGGCCCCGTTTTTGATCCTCGACCGCGATCCGTACCTGGTGGTCTCTGGGGGCAAGCTGCTCTGGATCCAGGACGGTTACACGACCAGCGATCGCTATCCCTATGCGCTGCCGACGCAGGGGGTGGGCAACTACCTCCGCAACTCGGTCAAGATGGTGGTCGACGCCTACCACGGCAGCGCCGACCTCTACGTCGTCGACGAGACCGACCCGATAGTGCAGGTATACCGGAAGATCTACCCGGGGCTGCTTAAACCCGGGTCCGAGATGCCGGCCGACATCCGGGCGCACATGCGCTACCCCGAGGACCTGTTCCGGCTGCAGACCTACGTCTATGCGGTCTACCACATGACCAACCCGCAGGTCTTTTACAACAAGGAGGACCAGTGGGAGATCCCGATCATCGCCTCGGGCAGCGAGAAGAAGGCGATGGCTCCCTACTACACCATCATGCGGCTGCCGCAGGAGCAGCGCGAGGAGTTCATCCTGATGCTGCCGTTCACGCCGCGCGGCAAGGACAACCTGTCGGCGTGGATGGTGGCGCGCAGCGACGGCGAGCACTACGGCAAGCTGGCGGTCTATCGTTTTCCCAAGCAAAAGCTGGTCTACGGTCCCAAGCAGATCGTCGCCCGCATCAACCAGGACGCCGAGATCTCCAGACAGATCTCGCTCTGGGACCAGCGCGGCTCGCAGGTCATCCAGGGGACGCTGCTGGTGATTCCGATCGAGGAGGGACTGATCTACGTCCGCCCGCTTTACCTGAGATCCGACCAGGGCAAGATCCCGGAGCTCAAGCGCGTGATCGTGGCCTATGAGAACCGCATCGCCATGGAGGAGACGCTCGACGCCTCGCTGGCGCGCCTCTTCCCGGCCGCGACGACGCCGCCCGCCGCCGCCACGCTGCCCGCGTCTCCGGCCGCCACCCAGCCCGAGGTCGGGGTTGCCGCTCTGCCCGGCACGGCACCGGCCGCGGCAGGCCACGGCGACCTGCTCAGGGCCGCCCGGGAGGCTTATGACAATGCTGTTCAGGCGCAGCGGCAGGGGGACTGGGCGCGCTACGGCGATGAGCTGAAGAGGTTGGGGGAGATCCTCAACACCCTGCAGCAGACCAGCCCATAGGACACACGGTTGCTCCACAGCGGCGAGCTCTACGCGGCGGCCTCCGCCGTCCTGTGGGCGGTGGCGGTCATCTATTTTCGCAAGGGCGGCGACCTAGTGCCGCCGGTCGTGCTCAACCTGTTCAAGAACACAGTCGGCCTGGTGCTGCTGGTGCTGTCGATGCTGGCGATCGGCGCGCCGCTCTTTCCGGCCGAGCGCACCGCCGCCGACTACCTGGTGCTTCTGGGCAGCGGCGCCTTCGGCATCGCGCTGGCAGACACTCTCTTCTTCGCCAGCCTCAACCGGCTGGGCGCCGGCCGCTCGGCCATCGTCGACTGCCTGTACAGCCCGCTGGTCATCGGATGCGCCTTCGTCTACCTGCGCGAGCCGGTCGGCGGGACGATGATCGCCGCCGTGATCCTGATCGGCTCGGCCATCTTCATCGGCACCTGGGAGCCGGCGCTCGATGCCCCGCCGCTGGCCCGGCGCGAGCTGCTGCTCGGCATCGGCTACGGGGTGCTCTCGATGGTGCTCATGGCATCGGCCATCGTGGTGGCCAAGCCCGTGATCGAGACCAGCGAGCTCTGGTGGGCGACCACGGTGCGCATGGTCGGGGCGATCCCGATCCTGGCGCTGTTGGCCGGGTCCCGCCGGTATCGCCCCGCGGTCAGACGCGCCTTTACG
>JAFGSX010000055.1 GCA_016934455.1 Deltaproteobacteria bacterium | reverse complement strand
CGGCCGGTTTTCATGGCGGTCGGTGCTGCGCTGTTGCTGCTGTTGGCGGTTCTGATGCGAGCGGTCTGGCCGGGCGTGCCGACAGCCGAGCGGTCGGCGCTGCGCTGGCTGACGATCGGAGCGATGGCGGCGGCAGTACCGTTCGCCGGAGCGCCGATCGGCTCGCGCTGCCTGGTGCTGCCGTTGCTCGGCGGCAGCGCAGCCATCGCCGCGGTGCTGCGTCAGGGGTGGTCGTCGCTGCGCCACCAGGAGAGAACGCGATCGCGCCTGGCCGGAGCCGGCTGCATCCTGCTGGCCGCGATCCATCTCGGCGTGGCGCCGATCCAGCGGCTGGCGTCGCCGCCCGTGCTGCGCTGGCTGATGAACACGCGCCTGGTCGAGGCCATGCAGCAGGTCGAGCTCGACGCGGAGCGGCTGGCCTCGCAGCGGGTGGTGGTGCTGCGCGCGCCCGATCTGGTGGTGGGGCTGCACGCCTTCTTCTACCGCCAGCTCTATCGGTTGCCGATGCCAGGGTCGTGGCGCACCCTGTCGTGGGCGCGCGCCGAGCACCGTTTCACGCGCACCGCTGGCGACACTCTCGAGCTCGAGCTGATCGGCGGCGCGCTGGCAGCGGCCGCGCTCCGGCCGGGCAGCAGCGTCGAGCTGTCCGGCATGCGCGCGGTCGTGCGCGCGGTCGACGACCGCGGCGTGACCCGCGTGGAGTTCAAGTTCGATCGCTCGCTCGACGATCCCGCGCTCTGGTTCCTGGGCTGGCGCGATGGCCGGCTGCGCCGCGTCGAGCAGCCGCCGGTCGGCGGCGCGATTTCGCTCTGAGCGCTGACGGGGCGCGCCAAACCGTTGCACGGCGCTGCGACCTGTGACAGGTAAGGCCTCGTGATCAGGCCATCCCGCATCGCCGAGCTGCTCGATCGCATCGCCGATGCTCGCATCGCTGTCGTCGGCGACGCCATGCTCGACCGGTATTTCTACGGCACCACCGAGCGGGTCTCGCGCGAGGCGCCGGTGCCGATCGTGATCTACGACCGCGAGGAGCACCGCCTGGGCGGAGCCGGCAACGCGGCCCGCAACGTGGTGGCGCTGGGCGGCCGGGCCACCATCGCCAGCGTGGCCGGCCAGGATCGCTCGGGGCAGGCGTTGCTTCGAGCGCTGCGCGCCGCCGGTATCGATCCCTCGCCGGTGGTGCGCGAGCGCGGTCGCCGCACCTTGACCAAGCTGCGCGTTCTGGCGGGCGCGGTCGGCACCGGCAAGCAGCAAGTGCTGCGCGTGGACTGGCAGCCCAGCGACCAGCCGCGGGTCGAAACGCGGCGGCGATTTCAGACCGCGCTGCGGCGCGCGCTGGCGCGCGCCGATGGTGTGCTGGTGTCGGATTACGGCGGCGGCACCATCGACCGCGGCGCGATCAAGCTGCTGGCGCGGGCCGCGCAGCGCATCCCGGTCGTGGTCGACTCGCGCTACCAGCTCGACCGGTTCGTCGGCCGCTTCGTGCTCAAGCCCAACGCGCCCGAACTGGCAACAGCGACCGGCCTGCCGACCGACCGCGACGCCGAGGTGGCGCTGGCCGCACGGCGCCTGGTCGAACGCAACGGCGCGGCTGCCGTGCTGACCACGCGCGGCCGGGGCGGCATGACCTGGGTCGGTGATGGACGCGAGGTGAGCCACCAGCCGATCCACGGCAGCGACGACGTCAGCGACGTGACCGGAGCGGGCGACACGGTCGGCGCGGCGCTGGCGCTGGCGCTCGCCTGCGGCGCGCCCGCCGCAGATGCCATGGCGCTGGCCACCGTGGCCGCCGCCATCGTGGTGCAGAAGCTGGGGGCGGCGACCGCATCACCGGACGAGGTGCGCGCCGCGCTCGGCCTGGGGAGCGCGCGGTGACAGACAGGAGCGCTGCGCGGATCGTGGACCGCGCTGGCCTGGTCGCGTTGCGGCAACAGACGCGCGCGGCGGGCCAGACCATCGTTCTCGCCAACGGCGCCTTTGACCTGTTTCACGTCGGCCACCTGCGCTACCTGGAGGGTGCCGCAGCCGCGGGCGATCTGCTGCTGGTCGCGGTCAACTCCGACGCCTCGGTGCGCGGCCTCAAGGGCCCGGGACGGCCGGTGGTGCCGCAGGCCGAGAGGCTTGAGCTGGTGGCAGGCCTGCGTTGCGTGGATGCGGTGCACCTGTTCGACGAGCCCGACGCGGTGGCGGTGATCGAGGCGCTGCAGCCGGACGTTCATGCCAAGGGCACCGACTACACCGCGGAGGGCGTGCCCGAGGCGACCGCGGTGCGGTTTCACGGCGGCCGGGTCGCGATCGTGGGCGATGCCAAGCAGCACTCGACCACCGATCTGCTGCAACGGCTGCAGCGCGGCGGCTGAGCGGTCGCGGCCCCGACGGCCAGGCGCCGGCGGCGGCAACTGTACTGGGAGCGGAGGCGGCGATGGCGCCAAAGCCCAAGACGTCAGCGGTGGACGAGAAGCAGTTGATCGCGGCGGCACAGGCCGGCGACCGGCGCGCGCTCGACACCTTGATTCGGCGCCACCAGGGACAGGTCTACCGCTTTGGCCGGCGCCTGTGCGGCGACCCGCACGACGCCGAGGACGTGCTGCAGGAGACCTTTCTGGCCATGGCGCGCTCGCTGGGCGGCTATCGCGGCACGGCCTCGCTGTCGACTTGGCTGTACGCGGTGGCGCGCAGCTTCTGCATCAAGAAGCGACGGCGGCGCAAGGATGCGCCGTCGCGCTTGGAGTCGCTGGAGCAGCTCATGCCGGCCTGGCCGCAGGCTCTGGTCGACCCGGGGCGGACGCCGGACGACCGGCTGGTCGCATCTCGGGTGCAGGCCGCGCTCGACCATGCCATCGCCGGGCTCGACCCCAAGTATCGCGAGGTTCTGGTGCTGCGCGACATCGAGGGATTGACCGCGCCCGAGGTGGGCGATGTGCTCGGGCTGACCATCGAGGCGGTCAAATCGCGCCTGCACCGGGCGCGCGAACAGGTGCGGCGCCAGGTGGCGCCAGCGCTCGATTTGGCGCTGGAGCCGGCGAGCGGGGTGCACTGCCGGCACACGGCTCGGCTCCTGTCGCGGCACCTCGAGGGCGAGATCGACGCCGCCACCTGCGCTCGTATGGAACAGCACGTGGCGACCTGCCCGCGCTGCGCCGCGGTTTGCCGATCGCTTCGGCAGACGCTGGCTGCCTGCCGCACAAGCGGCGCCGGCTCGCAGGCGGTGCCGCGCGAGATCCAGCGGGCGGTCAAGGACGCGGTGCGTGCCTACCTGGATGGCGCGCGATGACTTGCTGCAGATCCGCATAAGGAGAGCGGTGCCGTCAAATTTGTTGATTGAAAAATCCCATTTTGTATAGAATTAATAACAGAAATGTCAGAGATCGATCTCGAGCAGGCTTTGAGACGGGCCGCCCTCAGGCTGGGCGGAGCAGCGGCGCACCGGCGCGCGGACGCCGGCCAGCCGCGCCTGCCCGCCGCCGTGATGGTGGACCTGCGCCGGCTGCTGCTCGAGCAGGAGCGGCCGCGCATGGTCGACCTGCTGTCGGCCTTGCGCCGTCGCTGCCGCCGGCGCGGTGAGGCCTGCCCGTCGCGCGCGACCGTCTACAAGCTGCTGCACCAGATCGAGGGTCACAGCTACGACCCGTCTGCGCTGCCAGAGCCGGTGCGGGCGGCGCTGTACAACCTTAACCTGCAGCGGCCGGTGCCCGGGCACCAGCTCGCGTTCTACTGCTTTCACCACGGCGACCTGCGGGCGCTCAGCTTCGCCTCGGGCATGCCCTGGCTCGACCTGTACCAGGCCGCGCGCACGCCGGGCTGGCGACCGCGAACGCGCGCATTGCTCGACGCCGTGCTCGAGGCGCGGGGCATCGCGTGAAGCCGACACCACTGGCGCCGGCGCAGGTCATGCCGCGCGATCTGGCGACGGTGGTGGAGCCGCTGTCGACCTGGTTTGTCATCGGCGGCCAGGCGATGCGCTGTTTCTGCCCCTACCGCCCCAGCCGCGACGTCGACTTCGGGGTGAACGACGCCCGCAGTCTCGACCAGCTTCTGGACCAGTTGCAGCGCAACGGCCGCGTCGAGGTCCTCGAGCGCGGCGCCGACACCGTGCACCTGCTGTTCAACGGCATCAAGGTCTCGCTGTTCGTGCTCGAGACCCTGCAGCCCTTTGTGCAGGATCGG
>JAFGSX010000054.1 GCA_016934455.1 Deltaproteobacteria bacterium | reverse complement strand
CGCCGGATCGTCGTAGGCCTCGGTGGCCACCAGCACGAGCGCGCCATCCACCGGCACACCGTCGGCATCGCTCACCGCCACCTCGATGGTGACGTAGCGCGAGTAATCCCCCGCGATGTGGCCCGCGGCGTCGACCTCGACCGGCGGGTAGCGGCCGAGCACGGTCTCGATCAGGCCGTCGCCGCGGTAGCTGCACACCTCGGTCACCGACTTGCTGCCGCCGGTGTCCGCGTCATACGCGATGGTCCAGGTGTCGATGCGGGTGGCCGCGGCGCTCCAGTCATTCTGGAACGGGTGCCAGCGGTCGAGCAGGAAGAACTCGCCCCAGTGGTGGTCTTCGAGCGGCGTGCCCACGCCCACTGCCGGGATCAGCGCGGTGCGCGCGGCCGCATCGAGCAGGTCGGCGATCTCGCCGCAGTTGCCGTACTTGTTGTAAGCGATCTGGACCGGATACCACGAACGCACCAGGCCGCGGCAGCGTTTCCAGGCCATGATCTCGGCAAAATTCATGGGCATGTTGCGCACGCCCCACCAGCCGATCCGGGCCAGGGCCGACTCGGCCTGGTCGAAGACGCGGTCGCCGGCGAGGCCGGGCCACGACCTGCCGTCCCAGGCGGCGCTGGCTCCGGCCAGCACCTCGCGCAGCGACGGATAGCCAGCCGCGCGCACCGCCGACACGCGGTTGCCCTCGCTCTGCGCCGTGGCTCGAACCCCGCCGGGCATGCGCAGCCCGCTCCAATCGTCGGCGCGGCGGGTCGCCAAGTGCATCTCGAGCACACCGCCCAGGTCGACAAATGACTCGAGCGCGGGCGCGGCTTGCGCGACCGCCCGATAGAAGTCGATCGGCTGGTCCGAGACGAGCACGATCTTGGCGTACTCGAGATTCACGTGCGGCGACCCGGTCGACGAGAGCGCCAGCGTGGGCAGCTCGGAGCTGGAGCGCACGTCGTAGTCGCTGCCGAATCCGGTCGCGGCCAACGCGCTCTCGTTGGGATCGGTCGCCAGATCGAACGGAACGCGATCGCGCACGATCAGGATCCGTCTTCTCTGCTCGGTGAACTCACAGGTTGCGAGATCCGTGTCCACGCTCACGTCGAGGTCGAGGCGGGCATTGGCATTGCCGGCCACCAGATAGTTCTCGAGCAATTCGGGAGAGCCGTTGGCCGCCGCCAGCTCGAGCGGCATCAGAGTCGCAAATATGGTCCCGTCGGGATTGGGCCAGTCGCCGGTGCAACAGCGGCCGTCGCCGTGCACGAAGGAGATGGCCACCGGCGCACAGGTCGCGGCGTCCCGGATCGCCTCGACCGCCCCGGACTCGGGCTGGATGAACGAACCGTACGCCCTGGCGACGCCGAAATCGGCGGCGGCCAGCACCGCGTCGTCGATCTTGTGCGGCGACTTGAGGCAAAACGGCGCGAGGTAGCCGCGGTCGCCCGCGCCGCCGTAGTAGAGGTAATCGCGCCAGAAGACGCCCGTCGGCGGAACGGAGACGCGGCCCGTGCTCGGATCGAGCCACCGGAGCATCTCGAAGCCGACGACCGGAACGACCACGTATCGATAGTAGATCTCGGGCGGCAAGAGATAGTGCTCGCGCACGCCGTCGACGAGCACCGCGTGGCGCACGGTCGTGTGGTAGTCGTCGTCTCCGGGCTGGCCGTGCTCGACCAGCTCGGCAAAACTCAGCTCGGCCGCGATCTCGTAGATCGACGCCGCGTTCTCGAGCAAGAGATCGCCGTTGAGCAACTCGAGATCCTCGATCGCCGAGTGCGCGACCGCGTAGGCCACCTCGTCGACCTGCAGCGGATCGGCGACCCCGGTGATCAGGTTCCCGTAGTAGTCCTGGGCGTTGTCGTCGAGAACCGCGAGCGTGTTGCGCAGATCCGGCCGCAGCCAGGCGGGCACGCGCGCCAGCGCCTGCCAGGCTGCGGCGGTGAGGTCATTGCCCGACAGATCGATCGTCTCGAGCCAGCGCTCGGCGGCGACGTATCGAATGGCGAGATGGCTGCGGGCCACGACGCGGCCGGAAAAACGCACCTCGTCGAGCGGTTGCGCGAAGAGCGGGGCCCCCGGTAGCAGCGCCACCACGCTCCAGACCGACAGCGCGCGATTCATGGTTTGCTCCTGCTGCTGCGGCGAGACTATAACCTATCACGCTGCGACCGCCTGGTGACGGCGAAGAGGTCTGGGGCATGGCGATACTCGAGCTCGCCTGGGTCGACTGGGCCATCATCGCGCTCTACTTCGTCGCCATCGTCGGCATCGGCGTCTATCTGCGGCGTTACACCCGCACCGGCGACGACTTCTTCCTGGCCGGCCGCCGCAACTCGAGCTGGGTCGCCGGCCTGGCCTTTCTGTCGGCCAACCTGGGCGCGCTGGAGATCCTGGGCTGGACCGGCGGCACCATGAAGTACGGCATGTTCGTGGCGCACTTCTACTGGATCGGCGCCATCCCGGCCATGCTCTTCCTCGGCCTCTACATGATGCCGTTCTACTACTCGAGCCGCATCCACTCGGTGCCGGGCTATTTGAAGCTGCGCTTCGACGAGCGCACGCGCGTGCTCAACGCCATCTCGTTCGCGGTGATGACGCTGCTGATGTCGGGCATCAATCTCTACCTGATGGCTCTGGTGTTCCGCACCATCCTGGGTTGGGACTGGAACGTCTCGATGTGGGTCTCCGCCATCGCCATCGGTTGCTACATCACCCTGGGCGGCCTGATGAGCGCCATCTTCACCGAGATCGTGCAGTTCTTCCTGATCTGGTTCGG
>JAFGSX010000053.1 GCA_016934455.1 Deltaproteobacteria bacterium | reverse complement strand
GAAAACCGAGCAGCGCGATCATTGTGCTGCTCACCGCAGTTGATCCTGCGTGGCGGGGGGCCGGCGGGAGGCTTTTTTCGCCGCACAGCGACGATAAAAAGACTTACGCCGATCAGCGGGCCCCCGCCAGAAATTGGCTCAAGAAAACCGAGCAGCGCCATCATTGTGCTGCTCACCGCAGTTGATCCTGCGTGGCGGGGGGCCGGCGGGAGGCTTTTTTCGCCGCGCAGCGACGATAAAAAGACTTACGCCGATCAGCGGGCCCCCGCCAGAAATTGGCTCAAGAAAACCGAGCAGCGCGATCAGTCCTCGATCAGCTTGCCGGTGATGCTCCAGGTGGTGAAGCAGGGCTTGGCCTCCAGCAGGCACTCCTGCCGCCGCTTGCGATCGTAAGTGCCGTCGATGGCGCCCTCCTTGACGGCGAGGTCGATGGCCGTCATCCGCTTGCAGACGACGTGGCGGCCGCCCACCGTGGTGTGGTCGGCCTCGAGGAAGCGGCCGCTGATCGCGCCGCCCTCGATCTTGACCGGAAAGGCCAGGTCGGCGCCCAGGTGCAGGACGCCCTGCTTGCCGAAGCGCTCGATGAAGATCGTCTCGCGCGCCACCTGCGGGTCGAGCTCGTTGCAGGTGTTGATCTTCTCGCGCAGCTCGACGTCGTAGCGCTCGAGCGCGGTGCCGCCGCCAACCACGGTCTGGCTGCACGACGCCAGCGCCAGGGCCAGGGGCAGCGCCACCAGCAGCATCGAAACTCGGCTCATCGGGACCTCCTCGCCGGTCAGCATAGTCGGGCCGGGTGCGGCCCTCAAGGCGGCTCCGTGCGACCCCTCGCTTGCCGAGCCGTCGTGACGCGAGTAGGTTAGCGGTCGTCCATGGGCGACGGCCACAAATTTCGCGATCTGCTCGGCCGCGGGGTGGTGCTGTTCGACGGCGCCATGGGCACCATGCTCTACAGCCGGGGCGTCTACATCAACCGCTGCTACGACGAGCTCAACCTGTCCTCGCCCGAGCTGGTCGGCGGCGTGCACGCCGAGTATGCGGCGGCCGGCGCCGACGTGGTCGAGACCAACACCTTTGGCGCCAACCGGGTCAAGCTGGCGCCGCACGGCCTGGCCGAACGGCTGGCCGACATCAACGCCGCCGGCGTGCGGCTGGCGCGGGAGGCCGCCGGCGCAAAGGCGCTGGTGGCCGGCGCCATCGGCCCGCTCGGCATCAAGATCGAGCCGCTGGGCCCGACCTCGCTGGACGAGGCGCGCGCGCTGTTCCGCGAGCAGGCGGCGGTGCTGGTCGCCAGCGGTGTCGACCTGCTCGTGCTCGAGACCTTTGGCGACCTGGCCGAGCTGGAGCAGGCCGTGCTCGGCGCGCGCGAAGCCGGGCCGGGCCTGCCGCTGGTGGCCCAGGTGACGGTCGGCGACAACGGCTACACCCTGTACGGGACCGCGCCCGATCGCTGCGCGGCCGCGCTCGAGGCGCTCGGCGTCGACGTGGTCGGCGTCAACTGCTCGGTCGGCCCGGAGCCGACGCTGGCCGCGATCGAGCGCATGGCGGCCGGCACCCGGCTGCCGCTGTCCGCGCAGCCCAACGCCGGGCCGCCGCGCGCGGTCGAGGGGCGCAACATCTACCTGTCGTCTCCCGAGTACTTCGCCGAGTACGCCAAGCGCTTCATCGCGGCCGGCGTGTCGGTGCTGGGTGGCTGCTGCGGGACGACGCCCGCTCACATCAAGGCGATGCGCAACGCCATCCGCGCGCTGCGGCCGAGGAGCCTGCATCTCTCCGCCGGGCCGTCCCCCGTCGGGGATTTCCCAGGGTCATCGGGCCGGCCCGCCCCGTCGGGAGCGAGTCCGGACGGAGTCCCAGCCGACCAGCAGCGCCAGTCCCCCCCTCTTTCATGCGCGCCGATCGAACAGCGATCAAAATTTGGCGCAAAGCTCAAGGCGGGCGAGTTCGCGGTCTCGGTCGAGTTCACGCCGCCGCGGGGGCCGGACCCGCGCCGGACGCTGGAGGGGGTGGCCGCGATCGGCCCGCACGTCGACGCCGTCAACATCCCGGACGGGCCGCGCGCCAGCGCGCGCATGAGCCCGCTGGCGCTGGGCGTGCTGATCCAGCAGCAGCTCCAGGTCGAGGTGATCCTGCACTACACCTGCCGCGACCGGAACCTGCTGGGCATCCAGTCCGACCTGCTGGGCGCGGCCGCGCTGGGCATCAGGAACCTGCTGCTGGTCACCGGCGACCCGCCCAAGCTGGGCAACTACCCCGACGCCACCGCGGTCTTCGACGTCGACTCGATCGGGCTCACCCACATCGTGGCCTGGCTCAACCGCGGCCTCGACGTGGCGCGCAACCCGATCGGCGCCGCGACCGCGTTTGTGTTTGGCGTCGGCGTCAATCCGGGGGCGCTCGACCTGGAGCTGGAGATCCGGCGCTTCGAATACAAGGTCGAGGCCGGCGCCGAGTACGCGATCACCCAGCCGGTGTTCGACCCGGCGCTGCTCGAGCGGTTCATCGAGCGCACGCGGCACTGCCGGGTGCCGCTGCTGGCCGGCGTCTGGCCGCTGACCAGCCTGCGCAACGCCCAGTTCATGCGCAACGAGGTGCCGGGCGCCTTTGTGCCGGACGCGCTGATGGCGCGGCTCGAGGCGGCCGAGGCCGCCGGCCGCGCCGCGGACGAGGGGATCGCGATCGCCGTCGAGACCCTGCAGCGGGTGCGGCCGCTGGTGCAGGGGCTGCAGCTCGCGGTTCCCCTGGGACGCTACCGGCGCGTGCTCGGCCTGCTGCAGGAGGCGGGCCTGGCGCGCGCGCCGCGCGGCGAGGGCGGCCGATGAAAGTGCTGCTGATGGCGCTCGAGGTGGTGCTGACGCCGCTGCTGTGGCTGCTCAAGGGGCTGCTGGCCGGGGTGGCGCTGCTGCCGGCGGCGCTGCTGGTGCGCTGGGCTTTTGGCCACGGCCTGGTGGTGGGGGTGTTGAGCATCGGGCCGGCCTATTTCGTCTTCGGCGTCGCGCTGCTGGCGGTGGTGGTCGCCTTCAAGTGGATCGTCTTTTACCGGGCGGTTGCGGGCGAGTGGCGGTTTTTCAGCTTTCACGTCGCCTGCTGGGCGGTGACCGCCCAGGTCTACGACCTGGCGCGCTTTTTCTTCTTGCCGCTGGTCCGCGGCACCTGGCTGTTCAACCTCTTCCTGCGCGCGCTGGGCGCGCGCATCGGCAGCAACGTCATCGTCAACACCTCGATCGTCTGCGACTGGGATCTGATCAGCATCGGCGACGACACCATGATCGGCGACGACGCGGTGTTGCTGGCCCACGTCGGCGAGAAGGGGCTGCTGCGGATGGCGCCGGTGCGCATCGGCCGGCGCTGCACCATCGGCCGCGACACCTGCGTCATGCCCGGGGTGGTGATCGAGGACGGCGCGGTGCTGGCCGCGATGTCGGTGGCGACCAAGAACCGGGTGCTGCCCGCGAACACGGTGTGGGGCGGCACCGAGCTGCATCAGCTTCGCGCCAGCGGCGGCCGCGCGCCGGCGGTGGCGGAAGAGGGGGCCTCAGCGGAGGAGTGAGATGGCAGGCAATCGCTTTGTCGAGCTGTGCGACGCCGAGGCAGGAACCCGCGTCGTGTTGCAGGGCAACCTCGCCTTTGCCGTCGGCTGCGCGCGCGGCGGCCTGCACGGAGCCGACGGTTACCCGGGCACGCCGTCGACCGAGGTCATCGACAAGGGGCTGTGCCACGTGCAGGACCGGATGACCGTGGGCTGGTCGGTCAACGAGGCGACCGCGGTCAACGTCGGCCTCGGCTTCACCATGGCCGGCGGCGACATGGTCGTCACCATGAAGGTCCCGGGGCTGTTTCAGGCCGCCGACGCGCTGGCCACGCTGGCCAACTTCACGGCGCCGCGCGGCGGGCTGGTGCTGTTTGTCGCCTCGGACTTCGTGCCGTCGTCGACGCAGTACGTCTGGGATCCGCGCTACTTTCTCAAAGCCTGCTTCATCCCGATCCTCGAGCCGCGCACCCACCAGGAGATGATCGAGGTGGCGCCGCTGGCGGCCGCGCTCAGCCGGCAGCACGCGACGCCGGTGGCGGTGCTGGCCAACGGCCTGCTCTGCCACAGCGAGGGGCTGGTCTCGCTGCCGACCAGGCAGAGCGTGCCGCGGTTGGCGGCCAACGACGATTACACGCGCTTCATGAACCTGCCCGAGATCGCGCGCCGCAACTACCAGCAGGTCGTCGGCACGCGCTGGCCGGGGCTGAGCGCCCATTCCGAGCAGAGCCCGCTCAACGAGATGGAGTGGCACGACCGCAGCCTCGGCGTCGTCGTGCACGGCATCACCGAGCGCTACCTGCGCGAGGCGTGGCCCGGGCTGCCGGTCAAGCCGTCGCTCCTGTCGCTGTACACCACCTGGCCGCTGCCGATCGAGAAGGCGCGGCAGTTCGCCGCCGGCATCCAGGGCCGCGTGGTCGTGCTCGGCGACGGCCTGCGCTTCGTGCAGGAGGAGCTGGCCAGCCACGGCATCGCGGTCGAGGGCAAGGGCGCGGGCGATGCGCTGACCGAGTGGTCGCCGCATCTCGTGGCGCACCGGCTGGGGGCCGCGCGGCCGGCGCCGCGGGCGGCCAGCGCGCTGCCGCCGATCACGCGTCCCGCCACCATCTGCGCCGGCTGCCCCTACCGCGCCTTCGGCCTGGCGGTGCAGAGGCTGCGCAAGAAGAAGAAGATCGCCGCCGTCTTCGGCGACATCGGCTGCAACACGCTGCTCCATTTTCTCGACGCCACCGATACCTGCGCCTGCATGGGCGCCTCCGACTCGGCGCGCCAGGGCGCCGTGCTGTGCGACGCGACGCTGGCCGACCGCGCCATCTCGGTGATCGGCGACTCGACCGAGTGCCACAGCGGCCTCGCCGCCACCCGCAACGCGGTCTTTCGCCACACGCCGGGCGTGCAGATCGTGCTCGACAACCTCACCACCGCCATGACCGGCGGCCAGCCCGCGCCGACCTCCAAGAAGAACCTGGCCGGCCAGAGCAACCGCCTGGATCTGGTCGCCGCGCTGCGCGCCGAGGGGGCGCAGGTGCAGTTGCTCGACGCCTTTGACATGGCGGCGATCGAGGCGGCGCTGCGGGCCGCGCTGGAGGCGGCCGGCCGGGGCGAGTTCACGGCGCTGGTGATCCGCGGCGACTGCGTCCAGGAGCTGCCGGCCAAGCTCAGGGTGCCGCGCTTCACCATCGACCGGGACAAGTGCAAGAAGTGCGACCTGTGCCTGATCTGCCCCGGCCTCGAGCGCGACGACGAGGGCTATCCGCGCTTCACCCACCTGTGCAACGGCTGCGGCGGGTATCCGGCCATCTGCGTGCAGCGCTGCAACCTCGACGCCATCGTGCCGATCACCGGGCAGCCGACCGCGGAGCCGCCTCCGCCTCCGCCGCTGGCGGAGCTCGAGACCCAGGCGACGGCGCAGGTCGCCGGCCTGCCGGCGGCGCTGCGGGTCGCGGTGCGCG
>JAFGSX010000052.1 GCA_016934455.1 Deltaproteobacteria bacterium | reverse complement strand
GAGTTCATGGCTCTCTCCTTGCTGTCGGCCTCTCGGCGCGTCTCGGTGCGTTGTCGATGAGATTTCTGAGCAAGTCGCGGGCCAACTCATCTGACGATAGATAATTATTTGATATTAAATGTTTTTTACATGAGCGCCTCGACCCTTGGAGCCGGCCGGCAGGTGCGAAATGATGCACTTTGGATCATACCGGCCAGTCAGAATTTCACATGAACTACCTGGCCCATTTTTTTCTCTCGCAGGAGACGCCAGCCGCCATCGCCGGCGCGCTGCTGGGCGACCATGTCCGCGGCGACCCGTCGCGCCAGCTTCCCGGCGCCATCGCGGCGGCCGTCGTGCGCCACCGCCAGATCGACGCCTTCACCGACCACCACCCGCGGGCTCGGCAGAGCCGCCAGCGCATCGACGCGAGCTTTCACCTGGTGCGGCCGGTCATGGTGGACGTCTTCTACGATCACTTTCTCGCCCGCCACTGGGATCGCTATTCCGACGCGCCGCTGGCGGAGTTCGCGCAGCGCGTGCACGCCGCGTTGCTGACCCATCTCGAGTACCTGCCCGAGCGGATCCGGGTTTCGGTCGAGAGCGGCTCGGCGCTGGAATGGCTGACCTCGTACGGCGACCTGGAGCAGGTCGGCCGTGCGCTGCGGCGGGCCGCCTCGCGGCTGCGCCGACCCGGCCGCCTGGGCGAGGGAGCGCGCGAGTTGCAGCGCAACTACGGCGGGCTCGAGCAGGACTTTCTGGTCTTCTTTCCCGACGTCATGAGCTTCGTGCGGCAGTTGCCGCCCGCGTCATGACCGGAGGCGCGGCGTGTACTGCAGCACCGTCGCCGGCAGCCGCCCCACCCCGGTGGTGACGTTGGCGAACAGCGTGTCGTCGATCTGCCAGCGGCCGTTACCCTCGTGGATGTGGCCGAACAGGTGCAGCGCGGGGCGCACCTGGCGCACCCGCGCCAGCAGATCCTCGCACCCGGCGTGACGGCCGCTGTGAGTGCGATCGCCGATCCCGTGCGGCGGGCAGTGGGTGACCAGGATCTCGGTGTCGTCCGGGATCTGAGCCCAGCGCTCGGCCAGCGGCGGGCCGCGGTCGAGGTTGAAGGCGAAATCGGCGAAGCGCGGCTGCCACGGGCTGCCGTAGAACTTGATGCCTTCGATGACGATCTGCTGGTCGAGCAGGTAATGGATGCCGGTGAAAAACCCGAGCGCGCGCTCCGGCTCGTCCTGCAGGCAGAAATCGTGGTTGCCGGCGATCGCGATCTTGTGGCGGTGCGGTTGCCGGCGCAGGAAGTCGCAGATGTCGGCCAGGCCGTCGAAGCCGCTGCCGTCGGTGAGATCGCCGGCATGGATCAGGACGTCACCGGGCGGCAGCGCTAACGACCGGTGGCAGCCGTGGGTGTCGGCCAAAGCCACGATGGTGAGCTGGGTGGCCACGGTCGACGCCTCAGCCGGCACCGCCGCAGGGCTCGGCGGGCTGGCAGACGAGCGCGCCGGCGCCATCGATCGCGCACTCCTGGCCCGCGGCGCAGCCGGCGGCGGGATGGCAGGCCCCCCCGGCGTAGACGCACATCTGGACCGTGGTTGATCGGTCGCGCGCCGCGATGCAGCGGCCATCAGGCCGAGCCGTGCAATCGCCGTCCTGCAAGCACTGGTTGCAGGTGCAGATCAGATCTTGCGCCGGGCTCGACTCGGCTCCGCCGCAGCGGCTGGCCACGGCCATGGACCAGCGGCACGGCCCGCACGCCGCAGCCTCGAACGCCGCGCCGCAGAACGCGGCGACCTCGTCCTGCTGGATCGGTTGCGCCGGCACCGCCGTCGCGTCGACCAGGTGCGTGTAGCGGCACTGGCCGGCGGCCGCGCTGGCCGCGGTCACCGCGCTGGCCGGAGTCCGACAGCCGGCGCCGAGCGCGATGAATGCGAGCGCCGCTGCCAGCGTCCACGATCTTCGAGACCAAGGGCTGGGGATGTGGGATCTCATGCTGTTCTTTGTAGCACGAGTGGTCGCACTGCAACATCCAAGACCCGCTCTGGACGCTGATCAGGGCGGGAGATACAATCGCCGCCGTTCTTCAACAGGGAGCACAGGGAACCGACCATGATGAACCTGCGATTGTTGCGACCGGCGTGGGTGGCCATGACGATCTGCGCGCTGCTGCTGACGCCGGCGGCCGAGGCAGCGCGCAAGAGCAAGAAAGCCAAGTCCGAAAAAGAGGGCACGCTGCCGCAAGACAAGATCATGAAGGTGGTCGAGCAGAACAAGGCCGGCATCAAGCAGTGCTACGAGATGGCCAAGCTGCGCAAGCCCGACATCGAGGGATCGATCACGGTGCGCTGGAAGGTCTTCCCCGAGGGCAACGTCGAGTCGTGCGAGGTGGTCGAGTCGTCGCTCGACGACAAGGAGACCGCTGGCTGCATCACCGGCGAGATCAAGAACTGGACCTTTCCCAAGCCCAAGGGCGGAGTGGTCACGGTGACCTTCCCGTTCAATTTCAAGAACACCGACAAGGGCAAGCCCAAGGAAGAGCCAAAGCCCGCCGAGGGGGCCGAGAGCCAGCCCCAGTCGCAGCCCGACGTCGGCGACCTGTTCGGGGTCGGCGACGAGCAGCAGGGCGACGAACAGAAGGCCGCGCCCGTGAAGAAGTCGAAGAAGAAGAAAAAGAAGGCCAAGAGGGAAGAATGAGCGCGCGACCGGCTGGCGATGCCGCCGCGTCCTACAGCTTGAAAGGCTGCGCGCGCTCGATCGTCCGGGCGTAGATCTCGCTGCGGTAGGCCTCGATGTCGGTCAGCGATTTGCCGTTGGCCGGCCGGTAGCGCTTGTACAGCTCGCGGGCGGCCGCCTGCAGATCCTTGGCCGGCTTGTGCTGCTCCTGCACTTCCAGCGCGAGCTGCCAGCTCTTCTTGAGCAGGTCGTGCAACTGGGCCAGCCCTTCCTCGGAGAGCCGGGCGCCCTCGACCGCTCGCGACTGCTCGGCGTAAAAGTCCTGCAGCCGCTCGATCAGAAACACCAGGCCATAGGCGGGCGCCGGGCCGAGCGCGATCTCGGTCAGCGAGGAGGCGATCTCGAAATCCATCGCCACCCACTCCGCTGCCTCGGCCGCCGCCTCATCCCACTTGCGCTTGGTGGCGTGGATCGCCGCGCCGCGAAAGAGAGCGGCGGCGACCTGGTCCGGGCTCTGCTGCTCAAAGGCGCTGCGCACCAGCGCCTCGACCGCGGCGTAGGCCTTGCCCTCGTCGAGCGGTAGCTCGAGCTCGCGCCAGCTCTCGATGGTGAACTTCGAGAAGGTCAAAAATCTCTTGCCCCCGCCCGTGGTGTCCGCGACCTCGAGCTGCCTCCGTCGCAACGCATCGACCACCAGCATCACGTCGGGATCCTGGTAGACGCTGAGCGCGTTGCTGACCGGGATCAGCGACACGCCGAGCCGCTGCATCGCGCGCACCCGCTGCAGGCCACGGCTGTTGACGTCGACCTTCTGGTCGAGCAACTTGTAGATGCTGGCGTGTCCCTCCTGCAGATACAGCCAGAGCGACTGCTTCTTTAGCTCCGTGTTCACCCGCAGCAGGTGCTGGGTATCGAAGTCCTCACCCTTGAGAAAAGCGCGAAACTTCTCGACCAGGGTCGGCAGCGGAGCCGGATCGGCATCGCCGCCGAATTTCTTGCGAAACGCGGCTGCGACCTGGGCATCGTGCTTCTCGGCCAGGTTGCTGCCGGTGACGACGAGCGTCAGATAGGGGAGCAGCACGTTGACCGCGAACTGCTCGGGCGTCGCCGCGTCGACGCCGGCCAGGTTGAGCTCGACGACGCCGGCCGCCTTGGCGACCAGCTCACCCCGGTCCTGGATCAGGCTCTCGTAGACTGCCCGCTCCACGTCGGCGCGCGGCACCATGTAGGCGCGCGCCAGCCGGTCGAGGTAATCCACTTCGTCGATGCTGTCGTAGTCGACGCCGCTGCCGCTGGCCATGGCAAAGGCGAGGTAGGTCGAGTTTTGGCTGGTCACCGCGCCCGGCTCGGCCTTGGGCGCCTCCTGGCTGGCTCCGACCGCCGCCGTGCGCACCAGAAAGTCGAGCACGCTGCGCTGCGAACGGCGGTCCTTGGTCACCTTTTCGTACAGCTTGAGCGTCTGGTCGTAGGTCTCGCGAAAGCGCTTTTGCTCGGTCTTGTTGAGGCGGCGGGACTCGAGATAGAACTTGTTGACCTGCGCCGCCGGCACGGGGTTGGTGCTGTGCTCCGAAATGTAGTCGGCCACGGCCTTGCGCACCGCTGTCTCGTCGACAGGGAGCGCCTTCTGCTTGCAGGCGGCAAACGCCAACACCCCGAACACTGCTATCGCTCGAGTCGTTGTCATGACCCCCCCGGACGCGGGTGAAACGGTTGCGCGAATGCCCGAGAATAGCTCACACCGGGGTTGACCTCAATATGGACCCCTGCCCCGCCACCGTCCGGACGGGCGCGCTGGCGCCCGGTGCTACGGGGCGGGCTGCGCTGGAGCGGCGGGCGGGGCCGGGCTCTCGACCGCGGGCGCGGCGGGCGGCAGATCGAGCCACTGGCGGAGGTAGCCCTGCTGCCAGAGCACGATCGCGGCGACGGCGATGCCGATCAGAATGATGTACAGCGCCCACGGCTGCTTCTTCTCGGCATACGGATCCTTCAGCGAGCGCTCGGCGCCCGGCGGCAGCCTGGCCATCGCCGTCAACGAGCGGCCGAACGGGATGTTGATCCTGGCCCGGGTGTTGACCGCCCAGCCGCTGGCGTCGAGGATCGGCCCCAGGTTGCGCCCGCGCAGCTTGAACCAGGCGATCAGCATCGAGGGGCCCGAGATCAGCAGCACGATCGCCAGCACCGCCAGCAGCATCTGCCACCAGCGCAGGCTGACGAAGCCGGTCACGACCGCGACGATGGCGGTGCCGATCATGCCCAGGGCCAGCCCGATGGCGGCGAAGATGCCGGCGAACTTGCCGACGTCGAACGGCGTGGCGGCCGGCGCCGCACCCGGCTTGCCCGCCTCCACCTTGGCACCGGTGCTGACGATGTTGGTGGCCGCCTTGTCCTGCACCGCCTTCTCGCGCGAGAGCGCGAACTTCTGGATCTGCTCGCCGACCATCTTGGCGATCTTCTTGTAGGGCGACCAGAACGCCTGCCTCACGCTGATCGGGTGCTCGACGATCTTGGTGATCGTCGCGTCCCAGTCCTGGCCCTGGCGGTCGTAGAAAACGCCATTGCGGCCAACCATGAGCTGGTCGCTGTCGCCGTCGGTCATGGCAGCGGCGATGGTCATCCTGTCGGCCGAGCCGCGGCGCGTGCAATCGCAGTAGACCAGATAGGTGCGGGCGAGCACGGCCAGCGCGCCGTGCTTGGCGGCGTCGTCGACGCGCACGCACAGGTCGCACGACCGGCCGTCGAGAAAGAGCGTGCCGGCCTGGAACACCGCCTTGGACCGCCGCTGATAGAAGTCTCGAAACGAGACAAAGTTGTTGAGCAGCGTGAACAGGTCGCGCTGGTAGTGCAGCAACCGGTCGACGTCTTCGATGGCGTTGGCCTCGGGCTCGAGCGCCAGGTCCTGGGCGATCAGCTCCTCCAGCTTGG
>JAFGSX010000613.1 GCA_016934455.1 Deltaproteobacteria bacterium | reverse complement strand
TCCCGTTTGCCTACCCGGCGTTCTACGCCGCGCTGCTGGCGCCGCTGGGCCTGCTGCCGCCGGCGGCGGCCAAGGCCGCGTTCGGCGCGCTCATGCTGCTGTGCGCGCTGGCCGGATTGCTGGCGGGCTGTCGCCTGCACCCGGCGGGTGTCCGGCGCTGGCCCGAGGCCGCGGCGCTGATGTTTGCCCTGGTGCCGCTCGACCTGTCGATCGCGGGCGGCCAGAACACCGCTCTGAGCTTGCTGCTGTGCGCGGCGGCCATGCTCGCCCTGCGGCAGGGCAGCCGCCGTCACGACATCCTGGCCGGCGCCCTGCTCGGGCTGTGGCTGTTCAAGCCGCACTTCGGGCTGCTGGCGATCGGGCTGGCGCTCGCGGCGCGGCGCTGGTGGGTGCTGGCCGGCGCGCTGCCGATGGCGCTGCTGCTCTACGCGCTCGGCGCCGCGGTGTTCGGGCCGGACTGGATCGGCGCCTGGCTCTCGGCGCTCGGCGACTACATCGACCGCGACTACCTGGCCAACCAGCACCAGATGGTCTGCCTGGTGGGCGCCGCGCACGCCATCGGTTCGGCGCTCGCGCTGGAGCCGTTCGCGGGACAAACGCTGGTGGCGGCGGCCTGGTCGATCTCGGCGCTGCTGGTCGCGCTGTGCGCGTGGCGACTCTGGCGAGCCAGCGGAGCGGCCGGGCACGGCTCCGATCGAGCCGACGCAGCGTGCGCCTGGTGCGCGCTGATCGGCCCGCTGGCCGTGCTGACCTCGCCGCACACCGTGGCCCACGACCTGCCGCTGGCGCTGTTGCCCGCGCTGCTCGCCGTCAGGTTCGAGCGCGATCGCGAGGTGAACGCGGTCGCGCTGATCTGGATCGCGGTGGCCGCGTGCACGCTGTTCAAGGATGCGCTGCTGGTATCGCCGCTGGCGCTGGTGAGTCTGGGGACGGTGCTGTGGTTGGCGTGGCACGGCGCTGCCAGATGCTCAGTCGATCCTCTTCCCAGATGACCTCGAAGAAACCATCCAGCCGCTGGCGGCTACCCGGGTCGACCTGCCAGCCGACCACGAATCGAATCATCGGAAAATCCGGCCACTCGATTTTTTCGGGCGCAAACAGGATCGTGCCGGAAAATGGCAATGCGGGCGCCGATGGCTTTCGCATGACAGGGAAGTAGTGGGTCTCGACTTCGTAGTTGCCCGCGTCGATGCAGCCGTGGGCCAGGGCATAATAGGACACCGTGTGCGCCAGCACGTCGACCCGCGGCCATGGTTCCTGCTTGGGCGCGCGATAGGCCATGACGATGGCGCCACGGGGTATCGCTACCGACAACCCGCGCCGGTACGACTCGACAAGCGCGCTCTGTTGCCACATGCAGGTGGCGGTCACAGCCAGCGCCAGCGTGGCAGCGCCGGCAATCGCTGGCGGGCCCAAACGCCGCCAGTACCCGGTCGCGGGCAATTGCAGCAAGGGCAGCAACAGCAGGAACAAGACCCAGGGGAAACGCTCGTTGAAGTAGCCACCGCCGCCAAAATGGAACGGCGCCACCATGAATAGCACGGTCATGCTCGATGCCAACCGGAGCAGCGTCCTTTCGGCCTCCGTGACGGCGCGCTGGCTCCGGTACCGCAGATAGATCTCTTTGACCGACAGGTAGCCGATCGCCAAATAGAGGAACATGACCAGCGACGTCGAGAGCAACTGCCAGGGAGAGAGGCTAAGTGACGAAAAGGTAGCCAGCATGATCAACAGATCGACGATCCGGGTGAGCGAGAACAGGCCGATCCCAGCCGATGCCGAGAGCGGGCTCTGCGTCAACCAGACAGCCAAGCCAATGAGCAGCGGCGAGAGCAGCAGGGATAGCTCCGCGATCTCGGCAAACAAGCGGCGGCGGCTGTCCTGGCGCGCCGTCGCCATCGTGGCGACCGCGATGATGAAAAATACCGCTGCGATCACGTGGCAGCAGAACAGGGCCAGACCGGCGGCGTTGTAGAGCGCAAAACGCAGGTACCGCGATCGATCCCGGCAGCGCCAGCACCACGCAAATGCCATCAGGTAGAGCGGGATGGCCGCGGCGTAGCTGTAAAAACCCATCAGCAGCGTGAAGTTGAAGACCACGGGAAAGGCGAAATAAGAGAGCGGCAGCGCCGGTCGATCAAAGGCCCTCAGAAAGAGCGGCACGCTGCAACCCAGCAGAACGATGAAAGCGGAGACGAAGATCCTCTCGGCCGTGAGCGGTTGGAACAGTGACAGCAGCGGATAGGTGAGCAGGGTGAAACCGAGGTTGGGCACGGCGCGGAGCTGGTAGGTGAAAAATTCTCCCCACGCGCCGCCGCCCTCGACCAGATCCTTCAGGATGACCAGGTTGTAGACGTGGCTCGGGCCGTCCTGGGTCGGGAAAAAAGGCAGCACCCAGACCAGGGCGACGTGGGCGATCAGCAGGGCGAGATAGAAGAGACGGTACGCCGTGCGCGCACCTACTGGGCCAGGCCGACGAAGCTCGTCGACCCCGGCGTGGCATCCGCCCAGTCGCGGCGGTCGTTGATCGGGTTGCCGCTGTAGGGCTCGACTCCGGTCGTGTCGGGATCGGCGTCGGCGTAAAACTGGACCTCCTCGTTCCATTCCCTGACCACCAGCCGCAGCTCGGCCAGCAGCTCCTCGGCGTGGTCGTAGCACTGGAATACGTGAGCCGGCTCGGCAAACGCGCCCAAAAACCCCGCCGGCGCCGCGCCCGGCTGGTGGTCGGCCGGGTCGAAATAATTGGCCAGCACGACGTTGGACAAGTAGTCAGTCGACAGCCTCTCCCAGTGGAACCGCTTGCTCCAGCTCTGCTCCCGGACGAAGACGATGTGGGCCACCGGCCAGCCGTCGACGGACAGGGAGGCCTCGGGATCCCAGAACGCGGCACCGTTGTAGCAGTCGGCCGGGTTGCCGCCCCAGTGCTGCAGGGGCGAGACCTCGACCTGCCCGGTGTCGGTGTGGGTGATGGTCACGGTGTAGCTGCCGGTGCAGCAGTTGGGCGCGTCCGGATGCTCCCGGCTGTGGTCGAACTCGCACACCGGCTCACCGTTGATGGCGTTGACCTGGTTGCTGATGTTGCCCGC
>JAFGSX010000612.1 GCA_016934455.1 Deltaproteobacteria bacterium | reverse complement strand
GCCGGTAGCCAAGGCGTCATTGGGATCAGCTTTGCGCATCGCTTGGCCGCGCCGCACAGCGGCGCGAGCCGGGTGGGGGGCCCCGTCGAGGTTCACCCTCGACGGGGGGAGGCCGCAGGGCCTCCCCTAACCTCCAATAGGCATGCAGATGCAGGTGCTCTCGTTGCACAACATGTTCGCGTCGCAGGTGTCGCCGCAGTTGGGCTTGCAGACGCAGGCGCACAGCGACTCGTCCGCGCTGTAGCTGGGGCCGCAGCCGAGCGAGGCCGTGTCGCAGACGCAGTCGCACGCGATCTGGTCCCAGCGGTAGCCCGGGTTGCAGGTCATGCTTTGAGTGCACTCGCACTGGCAGGTGGTGTCGTTGCAGTAGGACAGCCCTGGGCAGTCGCCGCAGGCCGGGCAGGTCCAGGTGCAGGTATTGTAGTCGCAGGTCATCAGACCGTTGGGGGGCGTGCCCGGGCACTGCGCGCAGATCCACTCGCAGAAGTGCGGGCTCGACGGAGTGAGATCGCAGACAAAGCTGGTGCTGGGCGCAGGGCCACCGCAGTAATCCGGGTCGGCAGGGTTGCTCGGGCAGACGCAGGCGCAGACGCTGGGCGACGGGTCGCACACCGAGTTGCCCGGGCAGCCGGCGCCGCAGTCGGGCCGGCAGGTCAGGGTGCAGGTGGTGGTGTCGCAGACCTGCTCGGGCGGGATGTTGCTGACTCCGCAGTCGGGCGGGCAGTAGCACTGCAGCGTCACCGGGTCGCACACCTCGGGCGGCGTGCAGTCGCAACCCTCCTGGCCGCCCTTGTCGGGCGTGCGGTCGATCCAGTAGCGGTAGCTGATCGCGATCTGCGCGCCGGCGGCGGCCTGCGGCCGGCAGTCGCCAAAGAACATGATGTTGCCGGTGGCGCCGTCGTAGTCCCAGCCGTGCTGCCGGCTGCGCGGGATGTCGTTGCGGTGCGCGTTGCAGCCAGCTCCGGCCAGCGTGGTGCTGGTCGAGACCGCGACCCGGATGGTCGACGAGATCGGCGCCTTGGTCAGGTGGTAGGGGCTGGCGTTGCCGGCGACCGCGGTGATGATCTGGCTGATGGTGCCCGGGATGGTCGACGGCGTCGAGATGTCGCCCTCGACGCCGTTCATGCCCTGCACGATGCGGCGGTAGCGGTCGTCCGACGTGTCGCAGGCGCCGCCGCCGGTGCAGGCGCAGTTCTGGCCGGGCGGGCACAGGATGCCGGCGACAAAGGCCTGGCTGCCGGCGCCGTCGTAGTTCTGCAGCAGCGGCACCCAGTCCTCCGGCGTGGTGGCCGGGAAACCGATGCGCTCCGACTGCTCGGGCTCGTCGGACATGATGATCACGGCGAGCTGGGCGTTGGGCCGCAGCTTGGTCGCCTGGCCGGCGGTCTTGGGCAGCATCTTGTACGCCGCAGGTGGCTGCGTCATGGTGGCGTCGGCCAGGTTGGGCGGCGTGCCGTCCACGCACCAGTAGCTGCCCTTGAAGTTGTTGCCCATCACGCAGGCGAACGACGCCGTGGCCGACTCGTAGCCGTTGCCGCAGATGTAGAGCGAGGTGACGCACTTGGAAAAGTCGGTCGGGCTGGTCGTGAACGCGCAGTAGGCGGGCTGGTACGGCGGGCCGAAGAGCGCGTTGGGGCAGCTCGGATCGAAGGTGTAGGTCGTGGCCGGGTTGAAGATGTAGTAGCTGGCCCAGTTGCGGGTCGGCTTGATGTTGAGGTCGGTGGTGACCACGCCCAGCCGCCAGTCGAGGGTGGAGCCGGCGAGCTGGTTGGTCATCTCGGTCGCGGTTGAGGCCACGGTCTGCTGCTCGTCGTACATCGAGCCCGAGTTGTCGATGATCCAGAGAAAGTCGACCACCGCGTTGTTCTGCACGTCGAAGACGTCGCACTGGGTGCCGACGCCGTCGCCGAACTGCGCCAGCGCCGAGCCATTGGCCAGGTCCTCGGCCCGGAACAGCGAGGCGCCGCTGTCGCGCGCGCGCGGGATCAGCGCCCCCACGATCACCAGCCGCTGGTCGGTGCGGCGCACGTACTCGAGCCGCAGCTTGAACGGGCCGCTGGCGCCGCCCGCCGACAGCAGCCCGGTCGGTGCCGCGCCGCCGAGAAGTCTGGTCACGATGTCGTTGGCGCGCGCCTTGACCGCGCCGGTCGAGCTGTCGTCGTAGCTGGCCAGCACCGACTGCGGGCAGTCGTCCCAGGTGGTGAAGGTGCGCGTGAACGGTGCGCTCAGGTTGCCGATCGCGGTGCGCCGCGCCTGCTCGGCCGCGCCGGCCGTGGTGTCGCCTCCGCCCGGGACCACGCTGATGCCAAACGCCGCCACCTCGTGCACCGGGTCGTAGGCCATGATGCCCTTGATCGCGCCGCCTTGGTCGACGGTGGTGCGCTCGCTGAACCGGTCGTTGGCGGTGGTCCGGGTGTAGTCGGCAAACGCCATCAGCACGTCGGGAGGCACCGCGGTGCCGAACTCCAGCGGCACCAGGTTGGTGGTGCCGCACGCCGCCAGCACGTGCGAGGAGGCGTCGCTGGTGTTGGGATCGAGCTCGCCGTTGTCGACCGCTCCGTTCTGGTTGGCGTCCTCGGCGCCGTCGGGCACGCCGTCGCCGTCGCTGTCGGCGCTGTTGGGATTGGTGTGGCTGGCCGGGTGGGTGTCGGCGATGAAGCCGCAGGCGGTCGTGGTCTGCGGCGGCGCGGTCGCGATCCCGGCCTCGAGGCCGTCGGGCAGGCCGTCGCCGTCGGTGTCCGGGTTGGTGGGCGAGGTTCCGACCGCGGTCTCGCCGGTGTAGCTGCCGTAGCTC
The DNA here is from genome assembly GCA_016934455.1 of Deltaproteobacteria bacterium. GTDB lineage: Bacteria > Myxococcota > JACRCW01 > JAFGSX01 > JAFGSX01 > JAFGSX01. The sequence goes on along the minus strand of JAFGSX010000612.1, from coordinate 2,533 downwards.
GCGCCGTCGACCAGGCCATCGCAGTCGGTGTCGACCTTGCAGGGATCGGTCTCGCCCTGGTCGACGCGGCCGTTGCGGTTGCCGTCCTCGCCCGCGGTGCAGGTGCCGACCACCGTCAGCGGGCCGTCGCAGATGCCGTCGCCGTCCGAGTCGGGGTTGTGGGGGTCGAGACAGCGGGCGTCGCTGTTCTCCAGGTTGTCGGACAGGCCGTCGCTGTCGCTGTCGACGTCGGCGCTGCCGGGCACGCGCGGGTCGGTCTCTCCCGGGTCGACGTGGCCGTTGGCGTTGAGGTCCTCGCCGCCGCTGCAGACGTTGGGGATCGCGCGCGGTGGCCCGTCGCAGATCTGGTCGCCGTCGCTGTCGGGATTGTTGGGGTCGGTCTCGCCGGAATCCAGGCGGCCGTTGCGGTTGGCGTCCTCGACGCCGTCGTTGATGCCGTCGCCGTCGCTGTCGATGTTGTCGGCCGCGGTCGGGTTGGCCGGGGTCGCGGCCGCGGTGAAGTTGGTGCAGGTGGATGGGTCGAGGTTGGTGGTGCGGCCCAGCTCGACGCCGTCGAGGATCAGATCGCCGTCGGTGTCCTTCTTGCGCGGGTTGAGCCCGGCGTTGCGCTCGTCGAGATCGGAGACGCCGTCGCAATCGGTGTCGACGCGACCGGGATCGGTCTCGCCCGAGCCGAGGGCGCCGTCGCCGTTGAGATCCTCGCCGCCGATGCAGGTGCCGGTCACGGTGCGCGGGCCGTCGCACAGCCCATCGCCGTCGCGATCCGGGTCGTTGGGCGCGACATCGAGCGTGTCCGGCACGCCGTCGTTGTCGCTGTCCTCTCCCGCCAGGTACGGATTGGGATCGTTGGCCGTGCAGACCCCGGCCACCGCATTGGGGCCGTCGCACATGCCGTCGTGGTCGGTGTCGGGATTGCGCGGATCGAGCTCCTGTCCGACCTGGTAGGCCCCGTCGTGGTTGCTGTCCTCCTGTCCATCGCCGAGGCCGTCGCCGTCGGTGTCGGCGCGCGTCGGATCGGTCTGCGTTGTCGGATCTGCATCGCCCTCGAAGAAGCTGCAATTGGGGTCGACCGAGCTGGTGCGGCCTACCTCGACGCCGTCGAGGATGCCGTCGCCGTCGCTGTCCGGATTGTTGGGGTCGGTCCGGTTGCCGCCACCGTAGATGTTGCCAAACTCCTCGGCATTGCTCAGGCCGTCGCAGTCTGCGTCCTTGGTGGAGTTGTTGGGGTCGTTGGGATCGGCCACCCCGTTGTAGCGGTCGATGCCGCCGCTGCGGTCAGTGCCGGCGCTGTCGTACGGGGCCGCGTCGTATCCCGGCGATCCGCTGTCTTTGCCCGTTGGGGTCACTGTGCAGCCGTCGCAGCTCAAGGCCGCGAGCAGCGTCGAGAGCGCGAGAACATGACAAAACCCAACAAAATGCGTGCGTGCCATGGCGCCTCCAGCCTTTTTCCCCTCAACTACTGATTATCGAGTCTGGTGCGACTTTCGTCCACCTCACCCCACACTTTTGTGAGCGCGGGCACCTGGAGCGTCCGGCGGGAGGGAGGCAGGCCGGTCGGCTTGACGCGACCGGGGTGCCCCCGCTAGGTTAATTTTCCGTGATCCAGGCGAGGGCGAGGCAGATGCGCTGTGCGAGAGTGAGCATCGTTTCTCTCGCGCTGGTGTCCGGCGCCGCGCTGGCCGCGGCGTCCGTGGCCGCCGACCCCAAGGTCTATGCCGGGGCAGAGTGCTGCGCCTGCCTGCAGATCAAGAGCCCGGCCAACGAGGATCTCACGTCGAGGCCGCTCGATGAGCGGTCCGCCGCCAACTGCCTGCCGGGAAACAACGAGGCCTCCGAGACCTGCACCAGCGAGGTCGCGTCGCAGATCGACTCGGCCACCGGAGGCGATCCGGTGCGCGTGCTCGATCCGGCCTGCTACGAGACTAGCTGCAAACAAGAATGCGCGTCGGCCCGCGAGAATGGCATCACCTTCACGGTCAGCGACGGCACCTGATCGCGGACCAGCCCGGCTCCGCCGGCAGAGGGACAGAGGAGAGCAACGATATGCCACTGGTCAAGCTGCACACTTCGGTCGACGTCCCCGAAGAGGTGCGCGCCGAGATCCTCAAGCGCCTGTCCAGCATCGCCGCCAAGACGATCGGCAAGCCCGAGAGCTACGTCATGACCGTGTTCGAGCAGGAGCCAATATGCATGGGCGGTGAGGTGGCGCCGGCGGCCTTTGTCGACGTGCGCAGCATCGGCGGCCTCAACCGCAACGTCAACCAGCGGATCGCGCAGCAGGTCTGTGAGCTGCTCGACCATCAGCTCAAGATTCCCGGTTCCCGTATCTACTTCAATTTCATCGACGTGCCGGCCACCCATTGGGGTTGGGACAGCAGCACCTTCGGCTAAACGCTACCAGAGCGGTTTGCGCAGCCGGTTCGGCGGTCGCTCGACCATCAGATAGGGCCGCGGATCGAGCCCGAGGTAGCGGCCGCCGCGTTCGACGGCCCAGGACAAGAAGCTGCTTGCATTCTCATGGCCACGGGTCCGG
>JAFGSX010000611.1 GCA_016934455.1 Deltaproteobacteria bacterium | reverse complement strand
TCTGGCGGCCGAGAAAAACCAGGTCCACCTGCGGGTCGCGGGTCGCGGTCAGCGCCTCGAGCAACGCCTGGGGTTGGTCGACCAGATGTAGGTTGTGGCAGTCGTCAAAGACCACCAGCGTGCCTTGAGGCAGCGCCTGGTACCACGCGGCAAAGAAGTGGCGGGCAAATGCCTCGACGTCGGTGGCGTACTCGGCGCCAAGATTGGGCAGCGCCGATCGGCTGACCGGCGCCAGGGAGCAGGCCGCGCTGGCCAGGTTGGCGAACAGCGACGCCAGATCGCGATCGCCGCGGTCGACCTGATACCAGAGGCAACGCCGCTGGCGCGCCTCGACGTAGCTGCTGAGCAGCGTGGTCTTGCCGCTGCCCGGCGGCGCCGCGACCCAGACCGTAGCTCCGCGCTGCAGATCGGCGTCGAGCCGGCTCATCAGCCGCTCATTGACGAAGACGTCGCGGACTTCGGGACGAGTGAGCTTGATCGGTTGCCGCTGCATGCAGCGCCCCCCGAATCTGATCGCCCCCGCGCTGCGAACTATATCGAATGCAACCGGCGACCGCGACGGTGTCGTACAACACGGTCGCGTACGACCGCGTTCGGCATAGCTGTGGCCAGGCCATCCGACTGGCTCTATAGTGCGGTTGTCTCGACAGGAGCGGACGATGAGCACCTGGAAGATGGCCTGGCGCAACATCTGGCGCAACCGGCGCCGCACGCTGGTGACGATCGCGGCGATGAGCATCGCCGTCTTCATCACCGTCGGCTACTCGGGGCTGGTCGCCGGCATGGTCTCGCAGTTCGAGAGCGACACCCTCGACTTCGAGCTGGGCGCGGCGCAGATCTTTGCCCCGGGCTACCAGGACCGACCCTCGATCTACACCAACATGGCCGACACGCCGGCGATCCTGGCGCGCCTCGACGCTGCCGGCGTGGTGGCCACGCCGCGGCTGCTCGGCGCGGGCCTGGTGGCGGCGGGCGACTCGTCGGGCGGCGCCGCCCTCTTCGGCATCGATCTCGAGCGCGATCCCAGGGTGCTGGCGCTGAGCGAACAGATGATGCACGGCCATTGGCTGGACACGGCCGATGCCAAGGGCGTGGTGATCGGCCGCAAGCTGGCTCACACCCTGGGCGTCAAGCCCGGCGACGAGCTGGTGGTGCTGTCGCAGGCGGTCGACGGTGGCATGGCCAACGACCTGTTCCGTGTGCGCGGCGTGCTCAAAACGACCGGCGAGCAGATAGACCGCGCCGGCGTCTTCATGACAGCGGCGACGTTTCGCGCGCTGCTGGACTACCGGGGCGGTGCCCACCAGATCATCGTCAAGCGGCCGGCCGTTCTCGACACCGCGGCGCTCAAGGCGCAGGTGGTGGCGGCCGCGCCCGGCCAGGACGTGCAGAGCTGGCGCGATCTGAGCCCGATGCTGGCCACCATGATCGATTCGGTGATGGGGCTGATCGCCATCTTCTTTTTGGTCATCAACATCGCCATCGGCATCGTGGTGCTCAACGCCATGCTGATGGCCGTATTCGAGCGGATCAAGGAGTTCGGCGTGCTCAAGGCGCTGGGCATCAGCCCGGGCGGCGTGCTCGGCCTGATCTACGTCGAGTCCGCGATCCAGGTCGCGCTCTCCATCGCCGCCGGCGTGCTGCTGTCGCTGCCCGTCATGTGGTACCTCTCCACCTCGGGCATCGACACCGCGGCCATGGCCGGAACCTCGATGATGGGCATCTCGATCATGTCGACCTGGTACGCGGTGTTCAGCCCCGAGGTCTACCTGCAGCCGGTCTTCATGACGGTCTTCGTGGTCGCGGTCGCGGTCTTCTACCCGGCCTACAAGGCCGCGGTCATCCAACCCGTCGAAGCCATGAGGCACCAGTGAATCCCAGAGCTAAACGCGCTTAGGAGGCACAGATGGGACCGCTCAAGCTCGCGCGCATGGCCTGGAGCAACCTGTGGCGGCAGCGCCGGCGCACGATCATCACCATCTCGTCGATCGCCTTTGCCTGCTTTCTGGCCGTGTTCATGATCGGTCTCAACGACGGAAGCTGGGGGCCGGTGATCGACACCGCGGCGCGCATCGGCGGCGGCCACGTCACGGTGCAGCACCCCGACTACCAGGACAAGCCCGCGCTCAACCGCACCGTCACCGGCACCGGGCAGCTCGTCGAGCGGCTGCGCAGCGTGCCGCACGTCAGCCACGTGCTGCCGCGTATCGTCGGTCAGGCCATGCTGTCGACGACGAGCGAGAGCATGGGGGCCGGCTTCGTCGCCTATGACCCGGCGCAGGAAGGACCGGCCACGCTGTCCATCCTGGACGCCGTGTCGGCGGGCGAGCTGTTCAAGACCGCCGACGACCGCGGTATCATCCTGGGCTGGCGGCTGGCCCGCAACCTGGGCGCCGAGCTCGGCACCAAGGTGGTCTACACGCTGACCGACAAGAAGGGCGAGATCGTGAGCGGGCTGGCCCGCGTCTCGGGCCTGGTCCGCACCAACTCGCCGGCGGTCGACCTCGGCCTCTGTTTTTTGCCGATCGGCGCCGTGCGGCGCACCCTCGGCTACGCGCCGGACGAGGCGGTCCAGGTGGCGGTCTTCGTCGACAACTACCGCCGCAGCGACGAAGTCGCAGCCGCGGTCAAGGGCGTGCTCGACGACAAGACCACAGCTTTGACCTGGAAGGAGAGCCAGCCCGACCTGGACACCTTTATCATAATGAAGCGCGGCGGCGGCGCCTTCTTCTCGGCGCTGATCTTGATCCTGTGCGCGGCCGGCATCTTCAACACGCTGTTCGTCAGCGTGATGGAGCGGCTGCGCGAGTTTGGCGTCCTGATGGCCATCGGCTTCAATGCGGGTCGACTGTTCGGGCTGGTGATGCTGGAGAGCCTGTGGCTGGGGCTGATCGGGCTGGTGGCGGGCGCGATCCTCCTGGCCGGTCCCTACTATTATCTCTCCACGGTCGGGCTGGATCTGACCAAAGCCTTTGCCGCAGGCGAGCAGCAGGCCGACATCGCCGGCGTGGCCATGAGCATGGTGGTCAAGATGGACCTGCACCACACCAGCGCCATCGCCATCGCCAGCATCGTGATGGGCGCGACGCTGCTGTCGGGCCTGTACCCGGCCTGGAAGGCTGGCCGCGTGGAACCGGTTGAATCCATCAAGTTGGTTTGAGGAGCGCATCATGACGACGACAGACAGCGTGCCGATCGTCGAGGTCCAGGGCGTCAAGAAGGTCTACCGCCAGGGCAGCCTCGAGGTGCCCGCCCTGCGCGGCATCGACCTGACGATCCAGCCCGGCGAGTTCACCGCCATCTGCGGGCCATCGGGGTCGGGCAAGACCACCCTGCTCAACCTGATCGGCGCGCTCGACAAGCCGACCGCGGGCAGCATCAAGATCGAGGGCAAGGAGCTGGGCGGCATGACCCGGCGCCAGCTCAGCCGGCTGCGCCGCGACCGCATCGGCTTCGTGTTCCAGGCCTACAACTTGATGCCGGTGCTGACCGCCTACGAGAATGCCGAGATCGTGATGGCGGTGCAGGGCGTGGCCGCGGCGACCCGGCAGCAGCGGGTGATGGCGCTGCTGGCCGAGGTCGGCCTGCAGGGGATGGAAAAGCGCAAGCCGCTCGAGCTCTCGGGCGGCCAGCAGCAGCGCGTCGCCATCGCCCGCGCCATCGCGGCCAATCCGGCGGTGGTGCTGGCCGACGAGCCGACTGCCAACGTCGACAGCGACACCGCCGACAAGCTGCTGGCGATGATGGAGCAGCTCAACAAGCAGCGAGGGGTCACCTTCATCTTCTCGACTCACGACCCCAAGGTGATGGCACGCGCGCACCGGCTGCTCAAGCTGGTCGACGGCGCGGTGGCCAGCGACGAGCGACGGGCGCAGCCGGCAGTGTGACCCGGTTGAGTTTTCGCCGCGACAGGACGTACAATGTGGCCCATTCGATGAACGAGCGTGTCGTGGCAAAGAGTAAAAAAGAGACCACACCGGACGCAGCGCCCCAACCGACCAGATCCCCGGAGAGCTTCGGGGGCCAGACCATCACCAAGCCGATCAGCGTCGACCCGGTGGCTGGCCCCGAGAGCGACCGCGTTCCCTGCCTGGTCGTCATCAAGGGCAAGCAGATCGGCCGGCGGGTCCGGCTGACCGGGCAGCAGACGCGCGTCGGCCGCGCCGACGATGCCGAGCTGACGATCCGCGATTCGTCGATCTCGCGTTACCACGCGCTGTTCTCCGTCGACAAGAGCGGCGGCTGGCGCATCCGCGATCTGGGATCGACCAACGGCACTCTCCTCAACGGCCGCCGCATCGAGGAGTCAAGCCTGCGCGATCGCGACAGCATCCAGCTCGGCGAGGGCACCGTCATCCGCTTCGAGCTGCAGGACAAGGTAGACGGCGAGTTCTTCGAGAAGCTGTACGAGGCCGGCACCCACGACCCGATGCTCGGCATCTTCAACCGCGCCTACCTGGAGCAGCACCTGGACGCCGACTTCAGGCTCGCGCGGCGCCACGGCGAGCCGCTCAGCGTGCTGATGATCGACATCGACCACTTCAAGCAGGTCAACGACCAGCACGGCCACCAGGCCGGAGACAACGTGCTGCGCGTCATCAGCAGCACCGCCATCGGCCGCCTGCGCGGCGAGGACATCCTGGCGCGCTACGGCGGCGAGGAATTCGTGGTCATCCTGCGCCACACCGCGACCGCGGGCGCAACCGCGCTCGCCGAGTCGCTGCGACTGCTGGTCGAGCGCATCTCCACCAAGTACCGCGACGCAGCCATCAGCGTGACCATCAGCATCGGCGTCGCCACCTTTGCCCCGCCCACCCTGTACGACAGCCCGCAGTCGCTGCTCGCCGCCGCCGACAAGGCGCTCTACCGCGCCAAGCAGAACGGACGCAACTTCGTCGAGGTGGCGCAACCGGGCGACTGATCAACTCATGTGAACGGAGCCGTCAGGCGAGCCGGTGCGACAGCGTCACGGACAGGGGCTCTCGTTGACCACGCCGAGCGGCGTGGTGTTGCCGTTGAGCGTGGGCGTCGAAGAGCAGTCGACAAAGATGTCGGACTGCAGGTTGTTGGAGAAGGTGGAGTTGTGAATGGTCACCCGGCTCGCCGTCGAGTCGAGCGTGATCGCGCCCTTTTGCGTGCTGTAATACGCCTGGCCCGCGTCGCTGATCTGCAGGTAGTCGAGGTCGGTCCCGCCCAGCGTGTACTCGCCGAGCACGATCCCGACCCAGCTCCCGGCGGTTGCGACCGGGGCGACACTGCGCATCACGACCCGCGCGCTGCTCGTCCCCATGATCTTCAGACCGCCGGCCTCCCCCAGACCGGCCGCCAGCCAGTTGTCCTGGGCGAATTGAAGCTCCAGGCCCTCACCCAGCGTCAGCACCGGGCTGTTGGTGTTGTCGCGCACCTCGATCCGGCCGTCGACGTGGTAGGGGACCGCCTGCGCGACCCAGGTCGCGCTCTGCGTGAGCCAGTCGCCCTCGATGCGGTTGT
>JAFGSX010000051.1 GCA_016934455.1 Deltaproteobacteria bacterium | reverse complement strand
GCTCCGGCGGTTACGGCGGCAGCGGCGGCGGCGGCTCGTTCGGAATCGTGGTCTGGGGCGACTCGCCCACCATCACCTATTCGACGATCGTTACCTCCAACGGCGGCAACGGCGGCAGCGGCGGCGTCGGCGGCGCGGGCGGCAGCGGCGGTACCGGCGGCCGACGCTGTCCCAATCTGACCTGTTGCGCCGGCAACGACTACGGCGATTCCGGCGAGCAGGACGACGGTTCCAACGGCGCTCCCGGAGGCGACGGTGGCACCGGCGGTCGCGGCGGCTGCGGCGGCGGCGGCGGCGGCGGGCCGAGCATCGGTGTGGTCCGGGCGAACAGCGCGCTGCCGACGCTGCAGTCGAACTCGTACACGCTCGGCAGCGGCGGGTCGGGCGGGACGCGGCCAGCGACCAACTGCACCGGCGCCCACAGCGGCAACGCCGGAGTCCGGGCCAGCGTCTACCCCTGATCGCGCTGTTCCTGTCCTCGCGGTTGGAGTCGGTGGGTCTAGACGACCGGCGATCGGTGCGCTAGCCTGCCTGCTCCCTGTTCTGGGGGCGGGTGAGCGGGCCATGGCATCGCGTCCGGTCATCGGCATTAGGCATGAGGACAAGAACCGCTGGGAGCGACGGGCGCCGCTGGCTCCCGAGCACGTGCGAACACTGGTCGGGCAGCACGGTGTCGAGGTCGCGATCGAACCATCGCCGACCCGGGTCTTCGACGACGCCGCCTATCTGGCCGCGGGCGCGCGGCTGACGCAGGATCTCTCCGACTGCAAGGTCATCTTTGGGGTCAAGGAGGTCCCGATCCCCAAGCTGCTGCCCGATCTGGCGTACGTCTTTTTCGCGCACGTGATCAAGGGTCAGCCCCAGAACATGCCGATGCTGCGCGCGCTGCTCGAGCGCGGCTGCCACCTGTTCGACTACGAGAAGGTGACCGACGCGAGCGGCCGGCGGCTGGTGTTTTTCGGTCGCTACGCCGGGCTGGCGGGGATGATCGACTTGCTGTGGACGCTGGGTCACCGCCTGGCGCTCGATGGATTGCACACGCCGTTCTCCGAGGTGCGGCGCGCCTACCAGTACCGCGATCTGGAGCAGGCGTTCGAGCATCTGCGCGAGCTGGGCCAGAAGATCCGGCGCGACGGTCTGCCCGATTCGCTGCTGCCCTGCGTGATCGGCCTGGCCGGCTACGGCAACGTGTCGCAGGGCGCGCAGGAGATCCTGGCGCAGTTGCCGACGATCGAGGTCAGCCCCGAACAGTTGCTCGCAACCGAGTGGGGCGGGATCGACGTCCATCACACTCTGATCAAGGTGGTATTCAAGGAGCAGCACCTGGTGGCGCCGATCGCGCCTGGCGCCAGCTTCGAGCTACAGGACTACTACCGGTATCCGGAAAAATACCGCGGCGATTTCGATCGCTACGCGGGCCGCCTGACGGCGCTGGCCAATTGCGTCTACTGGGACGAGCGCTATCCGCGGCTGCTCACCCGCGCCGCGGTGCGCCAGCTCTTTGCCTCAGGCGTTCCCCCGCTGCGCGTCGTCGGGGACATCTCGTGCGACATCGAGGGCGGCGTCGAGATCACGCTTCGGCCGACCGATGTCGACAATCCTTGCTACGTCTACGATCCGGACGCCGGTACCGCGGTCGACGGGCTGGCTGGACGCGGGCTGGTCGTGATGGCCATCGACAACCTGCCGTGCGAGCTGCCCGCCGATGCCACGCGCAGCTTTGGAGCGGTGCTGACCGACTTCGCGTCGGCCCTGGCTCGCGCGGACTTCCGGGTGCCGCCACAGCAGCTTTCGGTGCCGGACGAGCTGCGCCGCGCGCTGATCGTCTACCAGGGGCGACTGACGCCTGACTTTGCCCACCTGCAGCAGCATCTCGAAGCCCACGGGCGCAGCTAGAGCCCGCAACCTGGAGGTCGATGCCATGAAGCGAGTCCTGATCCTGGGAGCCGGCCTGGTGACGCGGCCCATCGTGCGCTACCTGCTCGAGCAGGCCAACCTCGCCGTCACCGTCGCCAGCCGCACCGTGAGCAAGGCCGAGGCGCTGATCGCCAAGCACCCCAACGGTCAGGCCAAGGCGCTCAACGTCGACGACGGAGCCGCGCTCGAGGCGGCCATCAAGGACTGCGATGTCGCCATCAGCCTGCTGCCCTGGATTCACCACCTGGCGGTGGCCAAGCTCTGCATCAAGCACCGCAAGCACCTGGTCACCACCTCGTACGTCAGCCCGGCGATGAAGGAGCTGGACAGCCAGGTGCGCGAGGCCGACCTGCTGTTCCTCAACGAGATCGGCGTCGATCCGGGCATCGACCACATGTCGGCGCAGCAGATCATCGACCAGGTCAAGGGCGAGGGCGGCCAGATCGTCAGCTTTCTCTCCTACTGCGGCGGCCTGCCGGCGCCCGACGCCGACAACAATCCCTGGAACTACAAGTTCTCGTGGAGCCCGCGCGGCGTGGTGTTGGCGGCCAGGAACGCAGCCCGGTACCTGGAGAACGGCAAGCTGGTCGAGGTGCCCAACTGGGACTACTTTGCGACCGTGCGCTACCTGCCTGTCGACGGGCTGGGCGTGTTCGAGTCCTACCCCAACCGCGATTCGATCGGCTACATCGACGTCTATGGCCTGCAGGGCATCCAGACCATCTACCGCGGCACCCTGCGGGTGCCGGGCCACTGCGCGACCTGGACCACGATCGCGCGCTCGGGCCTGCTCGATCTCGAAGAGCGCGTCGGCATGGCCGGCAAGACCTACGCCGAGTTCATCTGCGGCCTGACCGGCGGCACGCCCGACGAGGTCAGGCCGTCCTATTGCCGCAAGACCGGAATTCCGATCACCCACAACGCCATCTCGCGCCTCGAGTGGCTCGGGATGTTCAGCGACGAGAAGATCGGCATCGACCGGATCTCGCCGCTCGACGTCCTGGCCAACCGGCTCGATCAGAAGCTGCGCTACGCGCCGGGCGAGCGCGACATGCTGGTGCTGGTGCACGAGTTCGTGGCCGAGATCAAGGGCAAGCGCGAGTACATCCGCTCGCAGATGGTCGACTTCGGTATCCCCGACGGCGACACCTCGATGGCGCGCACCGTGAGCCTGCCGGCGGCCATCGCCACGCGCATGATCTGCGAGGGCAGGATCAAGCTGACCGGCGTCAGGATCCCGGTCGACCGCGCCATCTACGAGCCGGTGCTCAGGGAGCTGGCGACGATGAACATCGTCTGCCGGGAGAGCCGCCGGCCGCTGTGATCGCGGAGCGCTAGAATTTCTCGAACACCTTGGTCGTCTCGTTGGCGCGCACGGTCACGTTGACCTTCTTGCTGACGCCGAGCGCGGGATTGTCGAGCAGCAACTGGTAGGAGCCGGGTGCCAGCGACAGGCACGGCAGCGGCGTCGTCCCCACGCGCTTGCCGTCGACGTTGACGTAGGCCCACGGCTCGACCACGACCGCCACGCAGCCGTGGTCCGGCGCCCGGCCGGTCGCTGCAGGCGTCTTGCCCGGGCGCGGCGGCCGGCGGGTGCCAGGTCGCGGATCGGCAACCCTGGTCGCGGGTTGCGCCGGCTCGAGCGTGACCGCCAGCGGATCGCGCGGGGGATGGTCGAATGCGAGCGGCACCTCGAGCGGTCTGAAGCCCTCTTTCTCGACGCGCAGCCGGTGCTTCTCGCCGACGGCGATCCCGGTCAGCGCGAGCGGCGAGGTCCCCCTGAATGCCCCGTCCAGAAAGACCTGTGCGCTCGATGGATTGGTGTGGATGGAGACGTCGAATCTGTCGGCGACCGGGGCGATGGCCGCGCTCGCGGCATCGCCGCTCGCACCGACCGGAGGGCGAGGGCGCAGCAGCAGCCAGACCGCCGCGGCCACGGCCAGAGCGCAGACGAGGCCGATGGCGGCAAACCAGCGGGCCGGCCGGCGCGGCGCGGCCATCGGCGTGCCCAGGTAGCTGGTGGGGCGCTCGGTGCCGTCTTCCACATCGATGTCGATGCCGTCGTCGCTGCGGGCGGCCGGGATCACAAGCTGGTGGGCGGCGGTGGGAGAGAAATCCGCGACGTGGATCTTGGAATAGGACTTGATGCGCTCCTTGCGCTCGGCGCGCTCGATGTCGAGGCGGGTGACCAGCCGGGCGAAGTCGTGGCTGGTGTAGCCCGCCTTCAGCTCGTTGAGCGAGAGCGCGAGCGCCTTTTCCATCTCGGCGGCATCCGGCCAGCGCGCCGTGCGGTCGACTTGCAGCGCGTGCTGCAGCGTCTCGATCAGCGCGGGCGGCACCTTGCCTCCGAGCTTCTCCCGCAGCGGCGGCACCTTGCCCGCCTGCACCTGGTTGAAGGTCTCGAAGGTGTTGGTCGACGGCCGCATGCGCTCGTATGAGAGGCACTCGTACAGCACCACCCCCAGCGAGTAGAGGTCGGAGCGGGCATCGATCGGCTCGCCGCGGGCCTGCTCGGGCGACATGTACGGGATCTTGCCCTTGATGGTCTGGGCGTCGGTGTGCACCTGGCTCTGGGACGCCTTGGCGATCCCGAAGTCGATCAACTTCACCGACCCGCTCTCGTCGACCAGGATGTTCTGGGGGCTGATGTCGCGGTGAATGATGCCGAGTGGCGCGCCGTCGCTGTCCTTCTTGGTGTGCGCGTAGTGCAGCGCGCGGCAGATCTGCACCCCGACCCAAACCGCGTCGGCCGGCGTCATGCGGCTGTCTGCTTTTTTGCCGCGCCGGAGCAGGGACGAGAGCGAGACGCCCTCGACGTATTCGAGGGCCAGGTAGAAGTGGCCCTCGATCTGACCAAACTCGAAGACCTGGGCGATGTTGGGGTGCACCAGCGCGACCGAGATGCGCGCCTCGTTCATCAACATCTCGACGAACTGGGTGCGTTCGGCGTGCTGGGTCAGAATGCGCTTGATGGCGAAGTAGCGCTCGAAGCCCTTGGCTCCCGATTTGGCGAGAAAGACCTCGCCCATGCCGCCGGCGGCGATGCGTTCGAGCAGCAGGTACTTTCCGAAGAGCTCGGGCTTCACGGTCCCGTATCCAGGCGATGGGTCCGCCCATCAAAATGAGCGTAACGCGAAGCTCGAACTAACGCTAGAAACCGGGAATGTACAGCTCGAGGCCGCCGACCGCCGAGGTGCCGTTGAAGCCGCCGACCAGCACCAGCGCCCCTCCGATGCGGACCACCCGGTGAAAGGCGCGCGGGGTGCTCAACGCCGGACGCGTCGAGAACGACAGCGCGGGCGTCGCCTGCAGAACCTCGACCTCGTTGCGCGGTGTGCCCGAGGCGTCGAGACCGCCGACGATCAGCACCTCGCCGTCGACCGTCGACGACGTGGTGTGGCCGACCGTGCGCGCCGTCACCGGCTGCGCCGCCAGCGAGGTGAAGCGGTTGTAGGGCGGCTCGACCGCGGTGGCAAAGACCTCCGCGTTTTTGTCGACGCCGCAGCCGCCCGCCAGGTCGCCGCCGATCACCAGCGCGCGGGTCGCGTTCTCGGTCCGATCGATCACCGCTGCCGCGTGGCCGGCGCGCGGGCAGATCATGGCCGCCGGGTTGCCGTTGCAGGCCGCGTCCGAAAGCGGGCAGACCCGCAGGCTGCCGTTCTCGAAGCGCAAGGCCACCGCGCTCTGACGCGCGTTGCCGCTGCTGTCGACGCCGCCCGCGACCACCACCTCGCCCAAGCTGTTGCCGGTCGCGATCAGCGCGGCGCTGCTGTTCGGCTGGGCCAGGGTCGTGCTGCTGGTCTCGAGTGCGACGCCGGCCGCGTCGAACAGCAGCACGTCGATGGCGGCGACGGTCTCGCCGGACGAATCCGAGTGGCCGCCGACGATGGCCACGCGGCAATCGGCGCTGGCGAAGGCGGTGGCTCCGATCCGCGGCGACACGCCCAGGCCTGTCAGACGGGTGAACGCGCCGCCGCTGCTCAGCCCGTCCGGATCGAACAGATACAGGTCGTCGAGCGCGTGGCCCTGGTCGTCGGCGCCGAGGCCGACCAGGGCGCTGCCGCGGTGCGGGCAGGACGCCGCAAAGGCCTCACCCAGCTCAATCGCGATGTGGTCGATGCGCGCGATCGGCACCTCGCCGATGTCGCAGACCGCGATGTCCGTCGACGTGCAGCTTGTGCCCCAGAAGTCGAGCCACTCCGAGACGTGGGTCAGCGTGGGCGAGACGGGCGTGCCCGAGGAGGCGCCGCCGACGACCAGGATGCCGCGATCTCCAAACGCGGTC
>JAFGSX010000610.1 GCA_016934455.1 Deltaproteobacteria bacterium | reverse complement strand
CCTCGCGCACGGCCGCAGCGCGGGCACCGTCGGTGAGCGGGCCTTCGAGCAAAGCCAGCCGCTGCCGGAGCAGCGATCGCTGTTGCTCTGGTGGCAGCGACAGCCCTTGCGCAAAGGTCAGCGCCAGCTCGCGGTGCGCCGGCGGCACGGTGTCGGGAAGCCGGGCAATGAGCTGCGCCACCGCCTCCACCGTCTCCGGAAATCGTGCGGAGACCTCGCGCAGCAGCGCCAACGTCCGCTCGATGTCGGTCGAATGCACGAGCGCCAGCTCGGCTGCCCGCAGTCGCTGCTCGGGCGTGTCGCGGCCAGCGTAGCGCTCGATCAGCGTTGCGTGCTCGCCGCGCCGCTCGAGCAGCCGGTCGAGCGCGGTGGTGGCCTCGGCGTCGCCCGCCGCCTCGAGCACAGGTGCCGACTCGAGTACCAACGCCTCGTCGTCCCGCTGCAGCGCCAGCTCGAACAGGCGGCGGCTCGCCCGTCTCCGCAGATCGCTCTCGCTTGATCCAAGCAACGGCCGCAGCGTATCGATCGCAACCGCCTGGTCGCCGCTGGCGAGCGCCGCGTCTGCCAGCGCCAGCGCGACTCCATCCGGCGCGCCGCGCGCCAGCGCCGCTTTGAAATCGGCCACCGCGTCCTGCGGCCGCGCCAGCGGTCCGGCGTAGAGCCGGGCGCGCTCGAGCAGCGCGTCGGTGCCATGACGATCGGAATCGAGCGCAGCCAGCCGACCCAGCGCATCGACCAGGCCCTCGCGGTCGCCCTGCGCGCGCGCCAGGTCGATCCAGGCCTCGAGCACGACCAGCGAATCGCCGTCCTGGAGCGAGCGCCGGATCGCCTCGGCCGCGCAGTCGACGGCAGCGCAGGCCTGGCAGCGCTGTGCGATGAGCAGCAGCAGATTCTGGCGGGCGCGCGAGCTCGCCAGGGCGGCAGCGCGCGGCACCAGATCGGCCAGAGCCTGCCGATCGCAGCGCTCGAGAAACTGCTGCGCGGCGTCGGTCACACCGACCAGCGTCGGGTGCACCGCGATCGCATCGATCAGTGCCAGCAGCGCCCCGCGCACGTCGCCGAGCGCGTCGCGCGCGTGCGCATAGTGCAGCAGAGCGATGCCGCGCGCCTCGGGCAGCACGGCCCGCTCCGCCTCGCGCTTGTGCAACTCGGCCAGCGCCTCGGGCTCGCCACGGTGGGCGCGCAGCTCGATCCACGCCTGGCGCGCGCGATCGAAGAACTCGTCTTCGGGCTCGCCGGCCGCCCCGGGACTCCCCTGCTCAGCCGCCGCCCGCAGATGAAACTCCGCCGCATCCTCGTCGCCGCACCTCTGCAGCAGCATGCCCAGTCGAAAGTGGGCGTTGGCGCGCTCGACGCCACCCGCCACCAGGCGCAGAGCTCGTTCGAGTAGTGCGCGCGCGCGGTGCTCATCGCCAAGCGCCTCGGCGGCGCGGGCACCGGCCAGCGCGCTGACACCGTCTTCAGCGCCGCGCTCGATCAGCTCCTCGACCGCCGCCAGCGCGGTCGCCGGGTCGCTCAAAACGTCGACCGCGAATTTCGCCAGCGCCCCGAGCCCCTGGGCCAGTCCCGCGTAGTCGCCGCTGCCGCGGGCGGTCGCGCACGCCTCCTGGTACAGCGCCGCGGCGCGCGCCGGGTCGCCGGTCGCCTGTGCGATCTGCGCCAGCCCAAGCAGGGCGTCGGTTCGCGGCCGTGCGTGCAGCGCTCGCCGAAACGCGCGCCGCGCGCGCTCGAGGTCTCCCAGGTCGAGGTGCAGATATCCAACGCGCACTGCGAGATCGCAGTCGTCTTCCCGGGCGCGCAGCGCGCGCTCGCCGTACCGCAGCGCATCCGCGGTCTGGCCGAGCCCCAGGCAGGCCTCGAAGGCACCCCGCAGCGCGTCGGCGTCGCGATCGTCAAAGGTCAGCGCGCGCTCGAAGGCAACCCGCGCCCGCAGCTCATCCTGACGCGACGCCTCGGCATGGCCCTGCTCGACAGCCGCGCGTTGAGCCAGGCGCTCCTGGCCGGTGCGCTCGGCGGCCGCTGCCAGCTCGGCCAGCACCTCCGAGCGCGCCCCCGGGTCGGCCAGCGCGCGGCCCAGGTTGGCCAGCACCTGGATGTCGCGGCGCCCGCGTGCCGTCTGCAGCAGCTCGAGCGCCTCGTCGCAACTGCGCGGGTCGAGCAGCAGAGCCTCGGCCGCCAGCGCCACCGTGCTGTCGCTGTCGGGAAAGCGATCGGTCAACGCCTGCGCCAGCTTGCCTGCGCGGTCCGGCTGACCGTCCGCGATCGCCTGCGCCAGCGCATTCGCAGCGTCGCTGCGCGCCATCGCACGCACGCCGCGGGTAAAGGCTGCGCTCGCGGGCTGCACCGGTCGGTCCGGCAGCCATCCCGGACGCTCGCTGCCGCAGGCGACCAGCGTCAGCCGGTTCTCGCCGACGTGAATCCACTCGATCTCGACGTCTCCGAGCGCCGCCTTCTTCCAGCCCGCCTGCACCAGCAGCGGTTGCACCAGCAACTCGCCGACGTCGAAAAAGCGGGCCTGTGCCATCTCCGGTCGCGCCTCGCCGACCGGCAATGCAGCAGCCAGGGTGTGCGCGAGCACCGAAGGCGTCATGGCCGCCGCGCCGAACACCACCGTGTCAAAGAGCTGCAGCCTGACGGTCAGCCCGCGCACGGTGCCGATCGCAGCGTGTGCGACAAAATGCTGGTCCTCCCGGGCACCGACCGTGCCCTCGATGACAATGACCCCGTTCTCGGTTGTCAGCCGCCGCAGCAGCAGGCTGTTCTGAGACCAGATGTCGCGCAATCGATCCCGGACCGCCTCGAGATCGAGCGTCAGCTCGATCGCGCGCAGGCGCAGGCGGCGGTTCTGGAACCAGTCGGCGCCACCGGTGACGTCGAGCGGAAAGCGGACGTTTGGGATCTCGAAATCGGCCGCGCGGATCAGAACGCCCGCATCGAGCTCGCGCTCGGCCAGCCGCAGCAGCGCCGCGCCACCCTCGAACGCGAGCGAGAAACCAACCGAGCCCGGCGCAGACGGCTCACCCTCGGCCGCGGTCTCCGGCCCTCTGATCGGACGCACCGACATCCGGCAGATGGTACCAGACCCCCAGGTCCGGCTCCATTTTTCAACTTATCATGGGTGGCGGCGGCGAAGGCGACCCGGGATTCACTTGTAGACATTGATGGCAAACCGCTTTTCGGCGGCAAAGGTGAAGACCTCGAGCGCGAGATCGCATTGCACGCCGATCTCGCGGGCGGTCGTCAGGTTGATCGCGATCTCGAGACCCTCCGGGCTGCGCACCGCGATGCTCGACGGCTGCACCTTCTCGTCGAGGATGCGCTTGGCCAACTGCCCGGCCTGCTGGCCGATGCGCATGTAGTCGATGCCCAGCGAGACCAGCGCCCCCTTTTCGACGAACTTCGAGTTGAGCGAGAAGAAGGGGATCTTTTTCTTCAGCGAGAATTCCAGCAGCGCCTTGAATGCGTCGAGGTCGAGCACCGTTTTGTCCGGCACCATCCACAGCGCGTCGATCCGTCGCTCGAGGCTGCTCACCGCCCGCGCCACGTCGCCCGGCGTCGCCGCCTCCGCCGTCACCAGCTTGAGACCGAGCTCGCCGGCGGCCACCCGCGCCTCCTCGATCTTCTTGGCCGTGTGCTTTGGATTGAACACCACACCGACCGACTGGGTCTTGGGAGCGACGGTCTTGAGCGTCGCCAGTTGATCGCGCAGGCTGAGCTCGAGTGCCACGCCGGTGATGTTGGGCCCCTTGAGATCCGGGTACTGCTCCAGGTTTGGAACCATGCAGAAGACGACCGGAATCTCCTTGGGCATCAGCTCGCGCGCCAGGCTGGCCGAGATCGGGCCAATGGCGAGGAGCAGATCCGGCTTGGCGCTGAGCGCCGCGGCAAAGACCTCCTTGCCGCGCTCGCGTTTTCCACCGAGCGAGAACTCTACGACCTGACGGCGCACCTCGACCGTGAAACCGGTGATGACCCGGCGGTAGACGTTGAGCGCGTTGTCAGCGACGACGGCGACCCCTCCCGCGCGCGCCGTCGCAGGTACCGCGCCCGCTGCCAGCAACAGCCAACACAGCGCGAATTGCCTCGCCCGTCTCATCTCGCCTCCGCCGACGCATCCGACCGGGTCTGGACAGAGGCGCCGCGATAGAGGTCATGACAATTCCGACGCTCTCGTCCAAGCGCCATTCACCGCGCAGCTCACTGCGGGTCGCTGCAACACCTGAAACCCAGCAGCTCGCCCTGCTCCGACGGCGCCAGATTGCCGCGGTTGGCGCATCGAGCCGCCCAGTTCGGACGGTTGGCAGCCCCTCCCTTGTGCACACGATCCTTCATGCCCGGCGAAAATGAGGACGACGTCCATTCCGCCGCGTTGCCGCTCATGTTGATGATGCCATAGCCAGAGCGACAGCGTGCGAAGTTCACCGCGACGTCGAGGGGATGGTCGTTGCCCTCCGCGTCCTCGGTGTTGCAGATGACGGGATCCCAGGCATTGCCATAGGGAAAGCGCGCGTTTCGCGGACCCTTGCATGCCTTCTCCCATTCCTCCTCGCTGCACAGGCGCTTGCCGCGCGCCTCGCACAGCGCCTTGGCCTGGAACCAGGTCACTCCCACCTTGGGCGGTGCCGTCTTGCCATTTGGGTACTCGTAATAGTCGATGCAGAAACCGGAGACGTCGACCGACTCGAGCCTCCTCTCCTCGAAATTGCGCATCGGGTCGTTGGGCGCCGAGCCCATCTGAAAAGCGCCGGCCGGAATCAAGGCCATCCCGCGCGGGCACTTTTGTCCGGCCGCCGCCTCGGGCGTGCGGGCCGCGACCTGCAGCTCCTTGGCCTTCTCGGCTGCGGCCTGCTTCGCGCGTGCGGCCTCCTCAATCGCGCGCGCCTCTGCCGCCCGGCGCTCCTGCTCGGCGGCGCGCTTCTCTTCCAGCTCGCGCTGTCGTTCGAGCTCGCGTTGTTTTCGCGCTTCCTCGGCCAGCCGCTGTGCTTCCTCCCGCTGCCGCCTGCGCTCTTCCTCGCGCGCCCGGCGCTCCTCGAGGGCCCGGGTCGCCTGTTCGCGATCGAGCCGGGCAGCGTGCTCGGCCGAGGCGCGATTCGACTCCGTGGTCGCCCTGCGCTCGGCCTCAAGGCGCGCCAGCTCGGCCGGGCTCGGGCCGGCGTCTCGAACCGGCGGCGGTGCTGCGATCGGCGCCGCGTCGGGCTTGTCTGGCACGATGGCGACGGCCGCTGCATCGGGTGCCGCCAATGCAGCCGCCGCATCGTGACCGGCGGGCGTCTGCGCCACCGCTGCGGCATCGAAACGATGCGCCTGGCCTCCGGCATCGGACGACTGTCGCCCAGCCATCTGCGCCAGCCGCTGGCGTTCGATCAGCGACATCGGATGACGAAGCTGGTAGACGCCGTAGGCAAACACGCAGATCACGACGATGCCGATCGCCGCACCGACGTAGAACGCGGCACTCGATTTGCGACGACGCAGCGCCGGCACGACCGGAGCGATCGGAGGTGGCAAGCCGCTCGGCAGCGCCGGCGACAGAGCGCGGTCGCGCCGGCCCGGTGGCGGCTCCGGGTAGCGAGAGATCGCGGTCAACTCGTCGTGGATCCCCACTGCCTCGCTGCTCGGCTCGGAGATCGTCGGCTCCGGGCCTCCGATCGCCTCGACCGCATCGGCCGGCAGCGGCGGCGGCGCCGGTGATGCAACTCTGCCGGCTCCGTTGCCACCGCGCGAGGGCACGTCACCCTCTTGCTCGAGGCGGGTCGCGCGCTCGTAGACGTCGCTGCTCTCACCCGTGACCCGGCGGATCTCCTCGGCCAGCGTCGATGGTTTGGCTGCGACCGGCAGTGCCTCGCCAGCATGCCGGGCCTCGGCGAGATCCTCCTCCTCGGCGTCTGCGGGCAGCGGCGGAGGCGTCAGCGGAGGCCGCGAAACAACGGCGTGCCGCTCCCGTTCCTCGGCGCTGGGCTCGATCGCCGGTGGCCGATCGATCGGGGTGCTGTCCGGGCTGGTGATGTCGCGTAGCGGATCGGAGCGCTCGACCGCGGTACCCTCCTCGATCAACATCACGTTGCTGCCGCTGACATACACCGGCTCGGGCGCCTCGTACTCCTCGGCCGGTGGCGGCGGCGGTGGTTTTGGCGCGATCGAGGCGGGGTGGGCGCCGATGCCGTCGAGTCCCCCTGCGGCGAGGATGTCGGCCAGCGCCTCCCACAGATCATCGACGCTCTGGAAACGCGCCTCCGGTGTCTCGGCCAGCGCACGCCGGATCAGAGCATCCACCCGCCGCGGCAGGCTAGCCATGGCGGCATTGAACTGCCGGTCGAAGGTGCCGCTGAAGACCTCGCCGGCGAGCATCTCGGCCAGGATCACGCCCAGCGAAAACACGTCGGCACGACCGTCGATGCGCGACGCCTCGAGGCGCACCTCGGGGGCGATGTAGCTGAAGGGCTTGCCGCGGGATTTCTGGATCGCCAGGAACGGTTTGAGCGGCAGCGCCTGAATCAGGCAAAAATCGGTCAGCTTAAGCAGGTCGGGCAGGATGACGATGTTCTCGGGTTTGAGATCGCCGTGGTAGGTGGTGCGATGCGCGAACGACAGCGCCGTCGTCAGTTGCTGAAAGATCGGCTCGATCTCCTGCGCCACGAACGGCTGCAGCTTCTGCCGCCTGAGGTCGATGACCTTGCGCAGGGTGAGCCCCTCCAGCAACTGCATCGTGAAAAAGCGCTGCTCGCCCTCGCGGCCGTCGTCGTAGATGCGGACGATGTTGGCGTGATGCAGCTTGCGCGCGAGCCGGATCTTCTGCGAAAAATTCTTTTGCTCCTCGGCGGTCTGGAGCAGCTTGGGTGCTATCGCCTTGAGCGCGACGTCGACGTCGATGTCCTGGTCATGCGCGCGGTAGACCGCACCGACCCCGCCGGCACCGATCGGATCGATGACCCGGTAGCGACCGGCCAGGACATCGCCCGTCGAGAGCATCGCGGCTCCGGTCCGCGACGCCGTGCGCTGCCGACGTTTGTCGTCGACGAGACTGGCCGCCTTGGCCGGCCCTTCCACGGTCGGACGCGCCAGGCTCTGACCGCAGGTGGGGCAGCTCTTGAGGCCTTCGGGAACGTGGCTGCCGCATTTGTAACAGAGCACGGTTGCTTCCTCACCGGGGACGCCGATTCATAACACGCCACCGACGGTACGACAAGGAACCCATCCGGCGCCGCGCCGCGCGGCGACCGGCCCGGCCTCGACGGCGGTCACGACGTGCCGGTCGAGCCAAAACCACCGCTGCCGCGGTCGCTCCGGGACAGCTCGCGTACCTGAACCAACGTCACCGGCGCCACGGCGGCGACCACGAGTTGCGCGATGCGCATGCCCGGCTCGACCACGAACGGTTTCTCGCCGGCGTTGTAGACGATGGCGCATACCTCGCCCCGGTAGTCGGCGTCGACGGTCCCCGGCGCGTTGAGCAGTGTGACGCCGTACTCGAGCGCGAGCCCGGAGCGCGGCCTCATCTGCGCCTCGTATCCGACGGGCAACTCGATCGCGAAGCCGCAGCCGATCTTGGCCCGCTGGCCAGGGGCCAGCGTCACCGCCCGTTCGATCCAGGCCACCACATCGAATCCGGCGGCTCCGGCGCTGGCGCGCCCGGGCAATGGCCCGCGCCGACGCAGCGCCTCGTCGGTCGGTCCCGGTCGTGCTGTCGGAGCCACCCGCACTTCGATTGGACCCATCGTCGCCATCTCCGCCATCGTCCGCCGGTACCATTGTCAACGCACGCGGTCGCCCGGCGGTCTTCGATTGCCGTTGGAGCGCGCTGGTGCTTTTTCGGTCAATCGGAATCGTAGAAACGCAGCGTCTCGCTGGCAATGCGGATCGTGTCACCGGTCGTCAGCTTGCAGCGCTTGGTCGCCCGGCCGTTGATCGTCAACGAGCGCCAGCCGCCGAGGTGCTCGACCCAGCAACTTCCATCGTCGCTCCTGAACACGCGGAGCTGCCGAGGTCTGACCCACAGACCGCCGAGAGCGATGTCCACCTCGCCGCCCGAGCCGAGGATCAGACCCCTGTCGCCGATCGGATAGGTCTGCCCGACGTGCATCAACCGCGCTCCGAGCTCGCTCGAGTCGAGATGCAGCGTCTCCTCGCCCGAATTGCCGCCACCGACCGGCAGCGCCCTGAAGACCAGCCGCGTGCGACCGACCCGGATCTCGTCGCCGGCCTGCAGCGGGCGCGGGCCGGTGATCTGTTCGTCGTTGACCCAGGTGCCGTTGTCCGACCCCAGGTCGCGCAGCACCAAGCGCCCCTTTTCGAGCTGGATGGCGGCGTGCTCTCGCGAGACCGCGCTGTCTTCGATCTTGAGGTCGGCGCTGTCGGCCCGACCGAACACGCAGCGCTCGACCTGGAAGATCCGGGTCTCGACGGGATTGGCGCCGTCGAAAAGCGCCAGCTCGAACCGCGGGAGATTGCCGCCGAGCGCCGCATAGCGGGCCAGCGGCACGCCGTGGTCCGGCGCCGGAGACACCTCGAGGTCGTCGTACACCTCGAGAGTGACCGGGCGCTTGCCACCGCGCTCGAAGCAAAAGACGGTCACCGCCTCGTCAAGTGCGTCCTCCTTGGGCACGGCGACGTCGCCGGCGGCGTGAAACCGGGCCGGCCGCCCCTTCTGGCAGAACACGACGTGGCGCAGCGGACCGTCGACCAGCGCGATGATCGCATCGCGGCCCGCCTCCTCGACCTTGCCCAGGATCTCCTCGGGGCTGGCCAGATCGGTCGAGACCGAGAGCACGGGTCGCTTTTGGAAATGCACGGCGACCAGCAGCAGCACCGCCGGATCGACGGCGAACAGGTCGAACGTGCGCTCGCCCCCTCCCGGCTTGAGCAGCAGCGAGAAGAACTCGCGGATGGTCAGGTTTTCGAGAGTGCCGTCGCGGTAGACGCCAGCCGAATAGGCCTTGCCCTTGAGAAAGAGCAGGTACAGCGCGTCGCGTTCCCCCTCCGCGACCAGGTAGCCAGCGATCGGCCCCTCGGCCCCGACCAGCGTATCGATCGCCACCAGATCGCCGATACCGAGCTTGCGGCCCGAGAAGAGCGTGGCCCGGGTGGGAAAAACTGGCGGTAGCCTTCGCTCGGTGTCGCTGGGCATATCTGGTCCCTATCACGCCCTGGCAGTCGTGGCCAAGTGGCGGCCGCTCGATGTCGTTGCATCCGGCGATACTCTCGGCTAACTACAGTTCTCCATTCAATTGCATTGAGGAGGACGTTGTGAATCTGCGCACGATCCATTCGGCTCTGTTTCCGGCACTGACGCTGCTGGCGGTCTCGCGCGCTGCTGCGGCCGCCGAGACTGTCCCCGTCGAAGTCAAGGTAGCCAAGCCGACCGAGAAGGCCGCGGCCCAGGTAGAGGTCAAGGCCGACGTCACCCACGAGGCGCAGGCCAGCCTGGGCGGCTTCTTCGCCGCCGGCAACACGTCGTCGCTGGCCGGCAAGGCCGACGGTTTTTATCAGCTACGCGCCTTCAGACACGGCCTGCGCGTCGAGGCTGGTGGCGGGCTCGCCGGAATCGCCGTCGACACTGACGGCAATCCGGCCACCGGCTACGAGATCCCGCTGGACAAGAACATCAACACTCTGCTCAACGGCAAGCTGCGCTACGACTTCTTTTTCACCGAGGAGGACACCGGCTACGCCAGCGTGTTCGGCCTGCACGATTCGGCCGCCAAGCTGGCCACCCGTATCCGGGCCGAGGCCGGCTACCGGCGTTTCATCTTTCACCAGGACAAGCACGCGCTCAGCATCGAGCTCGGCGCGGTCTACACCATCGAGCGCGCGCCGTACGACGGCGACACCAACGCCGACGGCAAGATCGACCTCGGCGACGACGTGCGCTTCGAGAAGAGCGGCGGCTCGGCGGGCACGCGGCTGATGCTCGCGTACGTCAACGCCCTCTCCGAGAACCTGGCGCTGTCGCAGAGCTTCGAGGTGATCCCCAACCTCTGGCCCGAGCTCGAGGCGCCGTACGAGAGGGCGCGCGTCGACACCGGCGCCGACGACAAGCTGGGCATCGCCGAGGCCACCACCTGTGCCGCGACCACCGCGCTGACATTGAACCCGGCCAAGAACCTGGCGCTCAGCTTTCTGCTCGGGGTGGGCTATGATTTCGGCGCCGTGGCCAGGCGCAACGCCTACACCAACTACGACGTCAACACCAGCATCGCGGTCAGCTACAAGTTCTTTTAGGCGTCGTCTCTGCGTCTCGCTACCAGCCCCGCGGCATCGCCCAAACGGCACGGAGAGACAGCGATGACAAGCAAGGTCCTGGAACAGCGCCATCCGGCAGCCACCGTCAACATCTGGCGCAGCTCGATCGACGACAGGGTCGCTCTCGACGTCACCGTCGACGACAAGAAGATCCGCGAAGAGGGGCTTGCCCACGATGGCTACGAAAAGGTCTTCGCGCTGGTGCCCAAGTCCGACGGCAGTTGGCAGCGCTACGACCTCGAGTACGCAGGCCCTTCCTGCGACCGCGATGAGCAGGGGACCAAAAACACCTATTCGCTGTTTCTCAGCGATTGGGACGACGTCACTTTGGACGACCTCCGGCAAAAGGGCGTCGCCTTCGGGCTCGAGGTCTCCGGCCCCGACGGCAAAAACGCCGCGACCGTCTGGCTGCAGGGTTTCGGTGACAATTACAGGTTGCGCGATTGAGCTTGCCGTCGATGCCACCGGAGCCGACCGCTGGCGCCGACGTGTCCGGCGTCGCACTGCTGTTGCATGCCGGCTGCAAGACTGCAGACCTTCCAGCGCTGGGTCGGGACCAGGCTCGCAGACGGCCAGTTGCCGGTGCTGACCCTCACCTCCGGCCATGAGCGCGACGAGATCCCGTTCGAATCGCTGTCCTGGTGGTGTCGACGCAGCGCGCCATGAGCACCTAGCACGGCAGTGGCGCCGGGCGCCGGCATGATGGTATGCGTGCCGCCCATGGAACGGGCGCGGCACGAGGTCTCGATCTGGCGCGCCGGGCGCGGCATGTCGCTGCGGTTCGGCTTGCTGCTGGGCGCCTTCGCCCGCGCCTTCGTCGACCCGATCCGGTACGCTGACGACAAGCGCGTCGAACAGCTTCGCGATCTGGCCAAGCGCGGTCACCTGGTCTACGTTCATCGCAGCCGCAATGCCGTCGACTTTCTTTGCCTCAACCGGATCCTGCCGCGCTGCGGTCTGCCGCTGGCGGCCTTCGTCGGCGGGCTGCGGGTCGGCTTTTTCCAACCGCTGGTGCGGCTGCTGCGCTGGCGGCTGCCGGCGGCTGCTCCCCGCAACGCGCTCGAGCGCGAGGCGTTCTTGCTGCAAGAATGCCTGCGCCGCGGCGAGGCGGCCCTGATCTTTCTCAAACGGCCGCTGACCTTGACCAACTTGCGGCCGACCCACCGCGCCAACTACGTGCAGGCGCTGATCGAGTTGCAGCGGCAGAGCGAGCGACCGATCTTCCTGGTGCCGCAGCTTCTGGTCTTCTCGCAGCGCCCCGGCCACTTCACGCCGACGCTGGGCGACGCGGTCTTCGGCACACCCGAGCAGCCGGGAACGCTGCGCTCGCTGGTCCGTCTGATCAGCCAGCGCAACAAGGCGCGGCTGCTGGTCGGTGAGCCGCTCGAGCTCAAGCGATTTGTCGACGACAACCGCGGCCTGTCGGACGCGATGCTGACCAAGAAGGTGCGCTGGCTGCTGCTGCAGTATCTGTCGCGCGAGGATCGCGTCTACAACGGCCCGCCGCTCAAGGCGCCGTCTCGCATGCGTCTGGAGACCTTGCGCGACCGCCAGCTCGGCCAGGTGCTGGACGGACTGGCGCGGCAGAGCGG
>JAFGSX010000609.1 GCA_016934455.1 Deltaproteobacteria bacterium | reverse complement strand
TCGGACGCCTCGCTCGGCCTCCCGGTCAAGTGGTCCCAGATCGCAGGTGCCCGCGTCATCGTCGAGACGAGCTTCGGCGACCGGGTGGTCGAACCCTCGCAGGGCACCCACTTCTTCCACAACCTGCTGGCGCTGCACATCGGCTACCTGACGCTCGCCAACGACGAGGGCGGGCCGGGCAGCGACCGGCAGTCTCTCGATCGGGCGTGGCTGGCCAGTCAGCCGGTATGTCACGAGGCGCAGTACGTGCGGCACGTGAGGCTGGAAGCGCCGCTCAAGATCTACCTCGATGGGCGGACCGGCAGCGCCTCCATTCTCAAGCCGGTGCCGGTTGTCAGCTAAGAGACCGAGACCGAATGCAGATGCGTGGCAAACGGCGACCGCTCAGCCAACAGGAATCGCTGCACGAGCGCGTGAAGGAACTGACCTGCCTGTACGGCGTGTCGCAGCTTGTCGAGCAACACGATCTGACCGTCGAGGTGCTGTTGAACGGCATCGCCGAGCTGCTGCCGACTGCCTGGCGCTACCCGGACGTCGCATCGGCTCGGATCTCGTTTGACCGCCGAGTTTTAGGCTCTGCCAAGCTCGACCGAAGGTGGCAGCGTCAGCGCGAGCCGATCTGCATCGCCGGGGCGCGCCGCGGCCACGTCGAGGTCGCTTACCGTGAGCCGCGGCCGCTGCTCGACGAGGGGCCTTTTCTCGTCGAGGAGCGAAAGCTGCTGCAGACGGTGGCGCGGCAGGTCGCACTGGCCATCGAGCGGCGCGAGGCTGACGCCGCGAGCGCGGTGCTGCAGGAACAGCTACGCCACGCCGATCGCCTAGCCACCATCGGCCAGCTCAGCGCGGGCGTGGCGCACGAGCTCAATGAGCCCCTGAGCGCGGTCCTCGGGTTCGCGCAACTGCTGCAGACCGAGACCGATCTGCGGCAGCAGGCGAGGCGGGATCTGTCCAAGATCGTCGACGCGGCTCTGTTCGCGCGCGAGATCGTGAAGAAGCTGATGCTCTTTGCCCGGCAGACTCCGCCCCAGAAGACCCACATCGATCTCAACCAAATCGTGCAGAAGGGCATGTCGTTCCTGGAGGCGCGCTGCGCGCGCGAGAACATCACGGTCCAGCGCCACCTGGCCAGGCGGATCAAGCCGATCTGGGCCGACGCCTCACAGATCCTGCAGGTGCTGGTCAACCTCGTCGTCAACTCGATCCAGGCCATGCCGCAGGGCGGCGCGCTGACCATCCGCACGCGCAACACCGAGCACGGCGTCTGCCTGGTGGTGGAGGACACGGGCATCGGCATGAGCAACGAGGTGAGGGACCGGGCCTTCTTGCCGTTTTTCACGACCAAGGATGTGGGCCGGGGCACCGGTCTCGGGCTGTCGGTCGTGCACGGCATCGTCGAGGCCCACGGCGGCCAGATCAAGGTCGACAGCTCGTCGGGGATCGGCAGCCGGTTTGAAGTGGAGCTCCCGCAACAGAGACCGCCGCGTGGGGGGCGGGGAAGCAGATGAAATCGTCGGAGAGTGGAGCGCGTCTGCTGGTGGTCGACGACTCATCGGAGACCGTCGAGCTATTGCAGCGCAACCTGCTCGCGCAGGGCCACCAGGTGTGGACCGCGGCCAGCGTCGCCGCCGCCATCGCGATTCTCGAGCAGCAGCGGATCGACCTGGTCATCACCGACCTGAAGATGCCCGGCGCCAGCGGCTTCGAGCTGGCGCGGCATGTGCGGGAGAATCTCAGGGAGACGGCGATCATGACGATCACCGGCTACCCGAGCGTCGAGGGCGCCGTTCAGGCGGTCAAGAACGGCGCCGAGGAGTATCTGACCAAGCCCTTCACCGCCGAGGAGCTGCGCGCCGCGGTCGATCGGGTGCTCGCCAAACAGCGATCGGGGACAGAGCCTCTCGCCTCTCTCGCCTGCTCGGTGTGGCATCGCAACGGGTTGCTGGGAAGACACCCGCTGTTCGAGCAGGCGCTCGCGATCGCGGTCAAGGCAACGGACAGCGAGCAGCCGGTGCTGATCCACGGTGAGCCGGGCACCGGACGCGAGCCGTTCGCCCGCGCCATCCATTGCCAGAGCCGCCGCGCCTCGGGTCCGTTTCTCGTGCTCCGCTGCAGCGCGCTGCCTGCCGACCAGGTTGGCGTCGAAGTGTTTGGGAGCGGACGGCGCGGGCGGCGCGCCGCCGGCCAGGGATCGAATCTCTGGCGTGCCGCGACCAACGGCACCCTGTTCGTGGACGATCTCGACCAGGCGGCCCCGCCGCTGCAAGACGAGCTGGTGCGGCGACTGACCAGGAGGCAGGCGCGTCGAGAAGCAGCATCACCGCGTCTGATCGCTGGCATCGCGTGCGATCCGGCGGCTCTCGTGTCGAGCGGCTCGCTGCGGGCCGAGCTGCTGACGCGGGCGAACGCGCTGCTGATCGCCTTGCCGCCGCTGCGCGTGCGGAGCAGCGATGTGGCCCTGCTGGTCCGCCACCACGCGGAGCAGTGCGCCCGGGCCTGGCAGCGCCGGGTGCCCAAGTTCACCGATGCGGCGCTCGACGCGCTGCAGCGATACCAGTGGCCGGGCAACGTGGCCGAGCTGCGCGCCACGGTGTACCAGGTCTGCACCGGCCTCACCGGCGAGTTGGTCGACGTGACAGACCTGCCGCCGCGGCTGCGCTTTCGCTTCAGCTCGCGGCTCGATGCGGCAGCCGACCGGACACTCGAGCAGGTAGAGGCCGAGCACATCTCCAAGGTGCTGCTGGGCACCGGCAACAACAAGGCGCGGGCGGCGGAGATCCTCGGCATCGACCGCAAGACGCTGCGCGAGAAGTTACGGCGCTATCGACTCGCCACCTGATACCGAATCAATCTGATTCGACCCGATCGTGGGGTTCCGCTTTACCGGCGGATCTTTTTGTCCTCGGCGGGGCTCGGAAAAAAGCTCCGCCGGAGCCCCCCACACAAGCAGGCCAATCAGATTGATTCGGTATGATCGGGCACCCGGGATCTGGCCTCGTTTCTTGCGTCGTG
Organism: Deltaproteobacteria bacterium; assembly: GCA_016934455.1. Lineage (GTDB taxonomy): Bacteria > Myxococcota > JACRCW01 > JAFGSX01 > JAFGSX01 > JAFGSX01. Next base: position 17,213 of record JAFGSX010000609.1, on the reverse strand, counting down.
ACGACCGGCCGCTTTGCAGTGGTCGGATCGGCCCGGATCTCCGAGAAAAGTCTTGCGAGTAATTTATTCCCTTTGTATGGGGAATAACTCTCCAGCGAGTCATGAAGGGGAGATCACTGCGTTTCGGCGGATACCCGATGACTCGGCCCAGGGGCCGGCTGTCTCTCGTCCACAAACGGGGGGCGTGGCTTGCCTGACGGCCGCGGGCACTGGCCAACCGATGGAGCCTGCGCGCGGTCGAGAAAGGAATCCGTTTATGAAGCTCCAACACGTCGAAAACATCGTCGACAAGCACGGTAGCGAACGGGGCTCGTTGATCGCGATCCTGAGCGACATCCAGTCGACCTACAGCTACCTGCCAGAGGAGGCGCTGCGGACGGTCGCCCAAAAGACCGGCAAGTCGCTGGTCGACGTCTACGGGGTGGCGACCTTCTACCGGTCGTTCAGCCTCAAGCCGCGCGGCAAGCACCTGTGCTCGGTCTGCGTCGGCACCGCCTGCCACGTGCGCGGCTCCGAGCGGGTGGCGCACGAGTTCGAGCAGCAGCTTCAGGTCAAGCCGGGGAACACCACCAGCGACCGGCAGTTCACGCTCGAGCACGTCAACTGTCTCGGCGCCTGCGCGCTCGGCCCGATCGTGGTCGTCGATGGCCACTACTTCTCCAACGTCAAGACCACGGAGGTGAAGAGGATCGTCGGCCAGGCGCGCGAGGGGCTGGACACGGTCGAGGTCAAGACCGACCAGCGCGTCTTTCCGCTCGACGTGAGCTGTCCGCGCTGCAACCACGGCCTGATGGACCCGGAGAACCTGGTCGACGGGTACCCGCCGATCCGAGTCACCATCTCGTTCGAGCGCAAGCACGGCTGGCTGCTGCTGTCGTGCCTGTACGGCAGCTTCAACAGCCGGTCCGAGCACGCGATCCCGCTCGAGGCCACGGTGCACGTCTTCTGCCCGCACTGCCACGCCGAGTTGTCGAGCGCGACCCCCTGTGCGTCCTGCGGTGCCACCATGGTGCCGATGATCGTGCGCCAGGGCGGCGTGCTGCAGGTCTGCTCGCGGCACGGCTGCCGGGAGCACGTCCTGGATCTTGATGGTGTGAATCTGTAGGCCGGATGGCCACGACACGGCGTGGCGCAACCGGCGCGAGGACAAAGCATGGACCGGCTCACATCGATCGACGATTTCAAGGATCTGCAGGGGCGGCTGATCACACGGCGCGAGCGCAACATACCGACCATCGTCATCTCCGCCGGCACCTGCGGCCAGGCTAGCGGAGCAACAGGCGTCATTCGCGTCGTCAAGCGAGAGATCCTGGCGCGCGGCTTTTCCGACGGCCTGCGCCTGCGGGTCACCGGTTGCCACGGCTTCTGCCAGATGGAGCCCTCGATCCTGGTCGAGCCGAACGGCACCTTCTACCCCCGGGTGCAGCTCGCCGACGTGCCGCGGATCGTCGAGGCGGTGGCCGAGGGCTACGTCGTCAAGGAGCTGCTGTTCAAAGACCCGACCACCGGCGAGCCGATCGAGTTGCAGCGCGAGGTGCCCTTCTACTCCAAGCAGGTGCGCACGATCCTGTCGCGCAACGAGCGGGTCGACCCGATCCGGATCTTCAACTACATCGAGACCGGCGGCTACGCGGCGCTGTGCAAGGTGCTCGAGCAGCACATGCCCGAGCGCGTGGTCAACGAGGTCAAGGCCTCTGGCCTGCGCGGCCGCGGTGGCGCCGGTTTTCCCACCGGCCAGAAGTGGGAGATGCTGGCCAAGGCGCGCGACGGCCACGGCAAGGTGCTGGTGTGCAACGCCGACGAGGGCGACCCCGGCGCCTACATGGACCGCAGCGTGCTCGAGGGCAACCCGCACAGCGTCATCGAGGGGATGCTGCTCGGCGCCTACGGGACTGGCGCCAACGAGGGCGTGGTCTACGTCCGCAACGAGTACCCGCTGGCCATCAAGAACCTGATCATCGCGCTGCGCCAGGCCCGCGACATCGGACTGCTCGGCCAGGACATCCTGGGCACGGGCTTCTCGTTCGACATTCGGCTGGTGCGCGGCGCCGGCGCCTTCGTCTGCGGTGAGGAGACCGCGCTCATGCGCTCGGTCGAGGGCAAGATGGGCGAGCCGCGGCAGCGCCCGCCGTTCCCGGTGCAGCGCGGCATCGACGGCAAGCCCACCGCCATCAACAACGTCGAGACCTGGGCCAATGTATCGGAGATCATTAACCAGGGCGCGTCGCACTACTCCAAGGTCGGCACCAAGGGCAGCTCGGGCACCAAGATCTTCAGCCTGGTCGGCAAGGTCAAGAACACCGGCCTGGTCGAGGTGCCGATGGGCATGACCATCAACGAGATCATCTATGACATCGGCGGCGGCCCGGCGGGCGACGTGCCGATCAAGGCGGTACAGACCGGCGGACCGTCGGGCGGCTGCATCCCGGCCAGCAAGTTCGATCTGCCCATCGACTACGACAGCCTGGCGCAGGCCGGAACGATCATGGGTTCGGGCGGCATGATCGTGATGGACCAGAACACCTGCATGGTCGATGTCGCCAAGTACTTCATGCGCTTCCTCAAGGACGAGTCCTGCGGCAAGTGCTTCACCTGCCGCAAGGGTACCCAGCGCATGTACGAGATCCTCGACGACATCAGCAAGGGCCAGGCGACGCTCGAGGACATCGATCTGCTCGACGAGCTGGCGCGGGTCGTCAAGGACACGACGATGTGCGGCCTGGGCCAGACCGCCAGCAACCCGGTGCTCAGCACGCTCCAGCATTTTCGCGAGGAGTACCGCCGCCACGTCTGGGACAAGAAATGCGACGCCTTCGTCTGCAAAGATCTGGTCGGCGCGCCGTGCCACGCGGCCTGCCCGATCGGCACCGAGGCCTGGCGCTACGTGGCGCACCTGGCGCGCGGCGAGTACAGCGAGGCGTACCAGGTGATCCGCGATGTCAATCCGTTCCCGTCGATCTGCGCGCGCGTCTGCGACCATCCGTGCGAGGTGCGCTGCCGGCTGGGCGCCACCGGCAACCGCGCGGTGGCCATTCGCGCGCTCAAGCGCTTTATCACCGACCGCGTCGATCCGCTGGAGTACAAACCCAAGTACCTGCGCCAGGCCGACGACAAGTCGCCGCGCGTGGTCGTGGTCGGCGCCGGGCCGGCCGGCCTGACGGCTGCGCACAACCTGTCGCTGCTCGGGTACAAGGTGACGGTGTTCGACGCCGACAGCGAGCCCGGCGGCATGCTGATCGCAGGCGTTCCCGAGTATCGGCTGCCGCGCGCCGTGCTGCGCAAGGAGATCGCGTCGATCGTCGATGCGAACATAACGCTCAAGTGCAACACCGCGCTCGGTCGCGAGATCACCGTCGACGGGCTGTTCAAGGACGGCTTCAAGGCGGTGTTCCTGGCGCTGGGCGCCCACCGCAGCCGCCGGCTCAACGTCGAGGGCGAGGACGCCAAGGGCGTCTACCCGGCCATGCCGTTTCTGCGTGCGTTCAATCTCAAGGGCGAGCTGCTGGCCAAGGGCCGCGTCGGCGTGATCGGCGGCGGCAACTCGGCCATCGATGCGGCGCGCGTGGCGCTGCGCCAGCAAGGCGTCGAGAGCGTGACCATCTACTACCGCCGTTCGAAGCGCGAGATGCCGGCCTTTGCCAGCGAGGTCGAGGCGGCGCTCGAGGAGGGGGTCGAGCTCGAGCCGCTGGTCAGCCCGGCGCGCATCCTGGTCAAGAAAGGGCGCGTCACCGGCATCGAGCTGGTGCGCAACGCGCTCGGCAAGCTCGACGCGAGCGGCCGCGCCAGCTTCACCTCGCTCCCCGGCACCGAGTTCGAGGTCGAGGTCGACACCCTGATCGCAGCCATCGGCGAGCAACTGCTGCTGTTCGCGCCGGTCGGCAACGAGGGCATCGAGATCAGCAAGCAGGGGGCGGTGGTGGTCGACGGCGAGACCCTGGCCACGTCGCGGGCCGGCGTGTTCGCCGGTGGCGACGTCGTCACCGGGCCCAACAGCGTGGTCAACGCGATCGCTGCCGGCCGTCGAGCGGCCACCATGATCGACCGCTACGTGCGCGGCGAGGAGCTCAGACAGCCGGCCGAGCGGAGGTGGCCGCAGGCGTACATCGAGCCGCACCAGGTGTCGGCCGAGGAGCTCGAGCGGATCAGGCGCGCGGCACCACCGCTGATATCGCTCGCCGAGCGGCGCACCTCGTTCAAGGAGGTTGAGCTGACGCTCTCGGAGGAGGACGCGCGGCGCGAGGCCACACGCTGCCTGCGCTGCGATCTCGAATTCACGCGTGCTTCAAGTGAGGTGCCACAATGATCAACCTCACCATCAACGGTATCGAGACCACGGTCGACAAGGGCACCACGTTGCTCGAGGCGGCGCAGTTTTTGGGCCTGCCGATCCCGACGCTTTGCCACATGGAGGGGCTCACGCCGTACGGCGCTTGCCGCCTGTGCGTGGTCGAGATCGGCGAGGGGTCGCGCGCGCGCCTGGTGACGTCTTGCACCTATCCGGCCGAGGAGGGCCTCAAGGTGCGCACGGCGTCGCGCCGCGTGGTCAAGGCGCGCAAGATGATCCTGGAGCTGCTGCTGGCCTCCTGTCCGCAGTCCAAGGTGATCCAGGATCTCGCCTCGGCCCACGAGGTGCGGCAGCAGCGCTTCCGACAGGAGTACGAGAACTGCATCCTGTGCGGCCGCTGCGTGCGCATGTGCGAGGAGCAGATGATGGCCAAGGCCATCGGCTTTCGCGGCCGCGGCGAGCAGCGCAGCATCGGTACGCCGTTCGACGTGAAGTCCGAGGTGTGCCGGACCTGCGGCGGCTGCATGTACGTCTGCCCGGCCTGCCAGCTTCGCTGTACCTACAACGAACCCGAGCGGGCGATCTGCGGCGGCTGCGCCAACCTGAGCCCGCCGTGCATCGAGAAGGAAAAATTCAAGGACATGATGTGCTACATGCACCCCTGCGTCGCCTGCGAAATTGTGGACCGGTGACGACGAATGAGCGCGCTGCTCACTGCAAAGAAATCCGGACGGCGGGGGGCCAGGGCGAGGCTTTTCGAGGAGTATGCGACGAGAAAAGACTTGCCCCGATCAGCGGGGCCACGCCGGAGATTGACGCAAGAAACAGGAGCAGCGTTTCGGGATTGAAAAAACAGGTGAAAGCACGCGTTGGCGGCGTTTCACGGAGGAGACAGAGCGATGGCGACGATGACAAGGATGAACACCTCGGCGGCTACCCTCACCAAGAATCGCACCGAGGGCTCGGTGACGACGATCTCAGGCATGTGCGTGACCTGCGTCGATGGTTGCATCGGCATGTGCGAGATCGGCAAATCGGCCTACCGCGGCCACGAGGTCATCTATCCGCAGCCGTTCGGGGTCATCACCACGGCGTCGGAGAAGAGCTACCCGGTTGATTATTCGCACTTCAACATCATGGGTACGGCGGTCGGCGCGCACGGCATCGAGCCGGACTCGGACAAGGCCATCTTCCCCGCCGTCAAGCTCGAGGTTGTGCTCGGCCACGACAGGCAGCTCAAGTTCCGCTACCCGTGGATCATCTCGGGCATCGGCTCGACCAACGTCGCCAGGAACAACTGGGAGGGCATCGGTATCGGCGCCGCGCTGTCGGGGGTCGGCCTGACCATCGGCGAGAACGTCGCCGCCATGGATCCCGACTCCTCGATTAAGGACGGCAAGGTGGTCGACACCGCCGACCTCAAGCGCCGTGTCGCGCTCTACAGGTCAGGGCAGCGCGATGGCTACGGCGCCATTATCGTGCAGGCCAATGTCGAGGATACCCGGCTCGCGGTGCAGGAGTACGCGATCGCCAAGCTCGGCGTCGAAGTGGTCGAGCTCAAATGGGGTCAGGGTGCCAAGGACATCGGCGGCGAGGTCAAGATCAACAACCTCAAGAAGGCGCAGATGCTCTACGACCGCGGCTACATCGTGCTGCCCAATCCGCACGATCCGACGGTCATCAAGGCGTTCGAGCACGGTGCCTTCAAGGAGTTCGAGCGCCATTCGCGCGTCGGCATGGTCAGCGAGGAGAGCTTTGCGGCGCGCGTGCAGGAGCTGCGCAAGGCCGGCGCTAAGTACGTATTCCTCAAGACCGGCGCCTACCGGCCGGCTGACCTGGCGCGCGCCGTGGCCTTCTCGTCCAAGTACAAGATCGATCTGTTGACCGTCGACGGAGCTGGCGGCGGCACCGGCATGAGCCCGTGGCGCATGATGAACGAGTGGGGCGTGCCGCCGGTCGAGTTGCACACGCTGGCCTACCGCTACGCCAAACAGATCGCCGACCAGAAGAAATACGTGGCGCCGATGGCCTTCAACGGTGGCTTCACGTTCGAGGACCAGATCTTCAAGGGGCTGGCGCTCGGTGCGCCGTACGTCAAGCTGATCGGCCAGGCGCGCGCTCCGATCGCTGCGGCCATGGTCGGCAAGACCATCGGCAAGTCGATCGAAGAGGGCGTGATGCCGGTCTACATCGAGCGCTTCGGCAACACCAAGGACGAGATCTTCGTCACCGCGCCCGAGCTGCGGCACCAGCTCGGCGACGCCGAGTTCGAGAAGCTGCCGACCGGCGCCATCGGCCTCTACACCTACTACGAGCGCATCGCCCAGGGGCTGCGCCAGTTGATGGCCGGCAACCGAAAGTTCGCCCTCGAGCACATCAACCGCGACGACATCGCCGCGCTGACCCGCGAGGCGGCCGAGATGACCGGTCTGGACTACGTCATGGACGTCGACCGCAACGAGGTCGAGAAGATCCTGGCGCGGGCGTGACCGCATCGACGGCCCGCCACTCGTGATCAACCGCGGTGGTCAGCGCAGCTCCGCGCTCACTTCTCCGCGCTGGCGATCTGCAGCCCCACCTGGATCCCCTGCAGCAGCCCGACGAACAGATCGGCCGTGTCCGGGCCGTAGATCTCGAGAGCGGCCTCGGGGCCCGGCTGCAAATAGCGCTCGGCCGGCATGAAGTAGCCGGCGTACTGGCCATTGTGCGAGACGATCACCAGATGCAGGCCGGCGCGCGCGTACTGCTGGCGCAGGGTCGGCGTCACCTCGGCCGACAGCTCTCCCGGCACCGCGAGCATCAACACCGGTCCGATGCGTACCACGTCGACACCGATCGCCGGCGGCGCCAGCCGGCGCGACAGCCACCGCCGCAGCACCCGCGTGGTCGAGAGCGGAAAGCGCGGCTCGGGCATGGCCAGCTCGACCCGGGCGCAGGCGAGCGGCAGCGCGTTTTCGCGCGCTGTCAGCGCCAGCTCACCGTCGACGATCGCGGCCAATCGCTTGCCCATTGCCTGCGCGGCATCCTGCCCGGTCGGCCGGACGCCGCTGACGCTGCCGGTGGCGGCGGTCGAGAACAGCGTCGGGGCGGAATCGCCGCGGCCGGCGAGCGCGGAGCGCAGGCGCGCCGGGTAGTCGCCGTCGATGCGATCGCGCACGCCGACCAGCGTCGGGTGAGCGCCAAACGCGACCAGCCGACCGAGCAGCCCCTGGCCGCCGAGCAGCGCCACCACGTCGACGGTGGCATCGATCGGCTGGCCGGGCGCGCTGCGGTTGACGACCAGCTCTGCGGCCTGGGCCGAGCCGTCGAGCAACTGCACCGGCTGCAGGTCGGCGATCGCGGCGCGCGCTGCGGCGACCGTCGCCTCGGCCAGTTGCTGCACCAGCCGGCGATCGCTGGCGCCGAGGAAGAGCGACTCGAGCCAGCTTTCGCCGAGGCCGCCCGGCCCGGAATGGGTGTGGCTGGCCAGCGGCAACAGCGGTGCCCCGAGGTCGGAGCCGGCAGCGGAGATCTGCGCCCGCAAGCGAGGGGTGATGGTCACCGTTTCGAGCCCCGCCAGCACCAGCCGCCGCTCGCCCGCGGCGAGGGCGATGGCGACCACCTCGATCCGGCCCGGAGCGCTCGCCCGCCGCGTGCGCCATCCGAAATAGCCGCCGATCGGTGCGCCGGCCGCGATCTCGATCGGTACCGCAGCGGCCCCGCCGTGCAGCAGCGCCGGAGCCGACAGGAGCTGCTGTGCGAGCTGGCGCCCCTGCTGGCGCGCCAGTTCGAGCCGCGCCGCGGGCAGCGGGCGGGCCACCGGCGCCGGTTGGGTCGCGGCCAGCCAGAGGCCGATCGCCAGCGCGATCAGCAAGGCCAGGATCAGCGCGAGACGCGGCCAGCGCCGTCTCAAGCCGACGCTCCGGCAGGTAGCTTGGCACTTGTGGGACGCCAGCGGGATCGATAGATTGCGCGCGACATGACGCGATCCTAACTTCCTTCGGGGGAGCGCAGATGAAAATTTTCGAGGAGCTCGACCGGAGAGGTCACGAGCAGGTTGCCTACTGTCGCGACGCCAACACGGGACTGCGCGCCATCGTCGCCATCCACAATACGGTGCTGGGCCCCGCCATCGGCGGCGCCCGCATGTGGACCTACCAGAGCGAGGAAGAGGCGCTGACCGATGCGCTGCGGCTGTCGCGGGGCATGACCTACAAGGCGGCGGTGGCCGGTCTCAACCTGGGCGGCGGCAAGGCCGTCATCATCGGCGATCCCAAGCGCGACAAGACCGAGCCGCTGCTGCGCGCCTATGGCCGGTTTGTGCAGGGGCTGGCCGGTCGATACATCACGGCCGAGGACGTCGGCACCACCGTGCAGGACATGGAGGTGGTCCGCATGGAGACCGACTTTGTCACCGGCATCTCGCGTTCGCTCGGTGGCTCCGGCGATCCCTCGCCGGTGACCGCGCTCGGTCTGTTCGAGGGGATGCAGGCGTGCGCCAAGCGCATGTGGGGCAAGGACACGCTCGAGGGGGTGACCATCGCCATCCAGGGCGTCGGTCACGTCGGCTATCATCTGTGCCAGCACCTGCACCGCGAGGGGGCACAGGTCAAGATCTCGGATATCGACGAGGACAACCTGCGCAAGGCGGCCGATGCCTTTGGCGCGTCGGTGGTCGGCGTCGACGAGATCTATTCGACCGAGTGCGACATCTTTGCGCCGTGCGCGCTGGGCGCAGTGCTCGACGACCACACCATCCCCAAGCTGGGCTGCAGCATCGTGGCCGGATCCGCCAACAACCAGCTCGCCGATGAGCAGCGGCACGCCGAGATGCTGGCCAAGCGCGGTATCCTGTACGCGCCCGACTATGTCATCAACGCCGGCGGCCTGATCAACGTCGCCAACGAGTTCGACGGTTACGACCGCGAGCGCGCGGTGCAGCAGGCGGCAGGCATCTACGACATCCTGGGCGAGGTGTTCGCGATCGCCGACCGCGAGGGCGTGACCACGGTGCAGGCGGCCAACACCATGGCCGAGCGCCGCATCGCGGCGATGAGCAAGCTCACCCGCACCTTCGTCGGCGCGACGCGGCAGCGGCGCGGCCGCGGGATCAGTTGAGCCATGCATCGATTCGCGCTCCCGCTGCTGGCGCTGGTCGCCGCACCGGCGCTGGCCGCCGAGGCGCAGCCCCGGCTGACGTTTGGACAGCCCGTTCCCCTGTCGCGGCGGCCGGTCCTGGTGAGGCCGCTCGGTCTCGAGGTCGATATCCGCTACGGGTTGGTCGGCAGCGGGCCGACGCGCTTCATCAACGACATCCGCTTCGCGCCGCTCGACTGGCTCGAGCTGCGCACCTCCCTCGGCCCTTACCCCGACAGCCTCATCGCGCGCGTCGCCGTCGGCGAGCTGAGCGGTCCGGGAACATTTTCCATTGACGGAGGCCTGGTCAAGCTCGACCTCGGCCTGCGCCTCAATCCCGAAGAGCGCGAGGCGGTCAAGGGCATTGTCACCGGCAGCGCCGGGATCGGCGTCGCCTACGACCGCACGCTCGGCACCGTCGGCCGGCTGCACGCCAAGGCGCGCATCCAGCAGCGCTACTCTACCGATGACGGCTTGGATCAGACAGTCGCCATGGCCGCCGTCTCGGGCGACATCGATTTTGCCCGCTACTTCGGCTGCAGCGCCGGCCTCGGCTACGGCCAGTTGATCGCTGGCCGGGTCATGGACCAGAGCGTCGACTTCGACGAGATCGGTCGCTCCGGCTTCTCGACCATGATCGATTGGGAGAACGATCGCTCGGCCACGCTGCTGCTGGGTATCACCTACGCGCGCACCGAGAGCTTCGACGTCGACGTCTTCGCCACCGCGCGCTACTGGCCCGACCCGGGCATGCTGTTCGGCGCCGGGCTGCGCTGGCGGCTGTGATCGTTGGGAACCGACCGCCGATCCTGATCCTGCGTGCCGCCGGCACCAACCGCGACCGCGAGGCGGCCTGGGCGTGCGAGCTGGCGGGGGGCGCACCCGAGATCGTCGATATCCGCCAGCTTGTCAGCGGTGAGCGGCGTCTAGCCGACTTTCTCATGCTGGTGTTGCCCGGAGGCTTCAGCTACGGCGATGACCTGGGGGCCGGCCGGTTGCTGGCAGTGCGCTTGCGCCATCAGCTCGGCGACGCGTTGGCCGAGTTTATCGCCTCCGGGCGACCGGTGCTCGGCATCTGCAACGGCTTTCAGGCGCTGGTCAAGGCCGGCGCGTTGCCCGGAGACAGCGCCGGCGGGCTGGCCGAGCCGCGGCTGACGCTGACGCGCAACGACTCGGCGCGCTTCGAGTGCCGCTGGATCCACCTGCGGCCGGAGCCGGGCAGCCGCTGCATCTTCACGCGCGGCCTGGACGAGCTGATCGAGTGCCCGGTCGCGCACGGCGAGGGCAAGCTGGTGGCGCGGGATCCGGAGACCCTGAACGCCCTGCAGGCGGCGGGACAGATCGCGCTGCGCTACGTCGACGCCGACGGCCGGCCGACCGGCTATCCGGGCAACCCGAACGGATCGCCGCTGGGCATCGCCGGTGTCTGCAACGCCAGCGGCAACCTGCTCGGGCTGATGCCGCACCCCGAGGATCATGCGCTGGAGGTGCAGCACCCGCGCCGCGGTCGAGGCGCGCCGGGCGCGCTCGGGCTCGTGCTGTTCGAGAACGGCGTGCAGCACGCGCGATCGCTGTAGCGGGAGGCCTCGGGCCGGTGGCGGTGCGCCGTCGCCGCGCGCTGTGCTTTTAGCTTGCGCGGCGCTCCTCGCGTGCGATGGTCGGTGATGACCGCGGCAGGGGGAGCGTGATCGGGGTAGCTGGGATCTGGCTATGCGCGACAAGACCGTTCTGGTGACCGGTTCCACCGATGGCATTGGCAAGCAGACGTCGCACGAGCTGGCGCGACTCGGGGCGCGCGTGCTCGTCCACGGCCGCACGCAGGAGCGCTGCGACGCCGCCTGCCGCGAGATCGCCGAGTTCACCGGCAACCGGGAGGTCGAGCCCGTGGTCGCCGATTTCACCTCGCTGGAGGCGGTCCGGCGCATGATCGAAGAGGTGGCGCGGCGCGTGGCGCGGCTCGACGTGCTGATCAACAACGCCGGTGCCTTCATGAAGCAGCGGCGGCTTACCGGCGACAGGCTCGAGACCACCTTCGCCGTCAACCACTGTGCGCACTTCGTGCTGACCAACGGGTTGCTCGGTCTGCTGCGGGAGAGCGCGCCGGCGCGGGTGGTCACGGTCAGCTCGATCGCGCACCAGCGCGGCCGGATCGAGTGGGACAACCTGCAGGGCGAGCGACACTTCGACGGCTACGAGGCGTACGCGAACTCCAAGCTGTGCAACGCGCTGTTCACCTACGAGCTGGCCGAGCGCCTGACCGCGGCGCGGGTCACCTCCAACTGCCTGCACCCGGGCATCGTCGCCACCAAGCTGCTCGGCGACGGAGTCGACAGCGACTGCGCCGACCCGCAGGCCGGCTGCGCCACGTCGGTTTTTCTGGCCAGCTCGCCCGAGGTCGAGGGTGTCACCGGCCGCTATTTCGTCGACTGCCGGGAGGCGACGTCGTCGCCGTCTAGCCTCGACGTGGCGCTGCGCCAGGAGCTGTGGCGGGTGACCGAGCGGCTGGTCAACCGCGAGCGCGGCGCCTGAGCACCAGCGCGCCGACCAGCGCCAGCGCCCAAATCGCGGTCGCCGGAGCGCCCGCCGCCCGGCAGCCGCAACCCAGCGGGTCCAGGGGATTGTGGGTGTCGTCGCCGTTGCCGCCGTCCGATTGCGGTGACGAGTCGTAGTATGCGGGGGGGATGATGCCCGTGACCTGGCACCAGCTTCGGTTGCCGTTGTCGCAGCCAGCCCTCATCTGCTCGTCGATCCAGTCGAGCCAGACGTCGACGCGAGTGTCGACCCCGCCCTTGGCGCAATCGCTCGAGTCGTAGGCGTGCGAGGTGACGCCGACCACTCGTCGCGTGCGCGCGTGCTCGGTTTCGACCGTCAGGTAGGTCGGGCCGCCCGAGTCGCCGTGGCACTTGCGGGAGGTGGAGCTGTCGCCGCCGATCTGCATCTCGTAGTCGCCCACCTCGCCGACAAAGCTGTCGGCGCAGCGCTTGATCCCGACCGTGCCGGCGGGCGGCGGCTCCATCGGGTTGCTGGTCACGGTCTGCTGGCCCCAGCCCGCGATCTGCACTGGCACGTCGACGACGAGCTGCCCGATCTCGTCCGGGGCGATGACCACCTCGGGCTGCACCGTTGTCACCGGATCGACCAGGAAGATCAAAGAGATGTCCTTGTAGTCGCCAGGGCCGGCCACGTTGCCCATGCTGTTGATGTCAAAGCCCGGGTGCGGGATGGCGAGGGCGCTCGGCATCGCGTCGTCCGGAAACGGAAGCAGCGTGCCCGGCTCGGCCACCGCCAGCGCGGCCAGGTCGCTCTGGAATGAGATGTACAGGTCCATCCGGGAGATCGTGCCCAGGCCAAAGAGGCTCGACTCGATCGCTGCCGGATCGACGCAGTGGGCGGCCGCCATGACGACGTCGGGCGCGATCAGCGTACCGGTGCACATCACCGAGCGCAGCGTGGTCGGCGTGCCCAGGATGTTGATATCGGCGTCGACGATGATGGCGACCGCGGTCTCCAGCTCGTCCGCGCCGCACTGGTAGCCGTTGATGATGGCCTGTTGTACGGCGCCCGGCGCGGCTGGATCGAGGTTCCAGCCGTCCGGGCCGCAGGCGGCAGCGAACAGACAGGCGACCTGCGCGAGGGTTGACACGTGTCGGCGGCAGTCCATGGGGCTCCTCATTCGAAGACGAGCGTATTGTAGCAGACGGGAGGCAACTGACAACGCGACGGACTCTCTTGCCGCGCGCGCCAGCCAGCTCAGTTTTTCAGGATGAACTCGATGACGATGGCAATGCCTAGGGCAACGATCAGCAGCACCAGCAGCGCGATCCTGAGGGCGCGCTTGCCGGGCGCGGCCGGCTTGAGGGCGGCCTCGGCCTTGGCGCGCCGCTCCTGCTGGCGATAGTGCGTCTCCTCGTCATAGAGCTCGAATGCGAAACCGTTGGCCTCGAGGAACTCCTGCACCTGACGGACGAACTGGCGGTACTCGGCCTCGGGAAGCTCCAAAAAGCGGCCCGCCTTCTCGCGAAAGTGCTTGGCTACGGTGGCGAAGCTGCGCATGCGGCAGCTATTGTTGCTGGCGTCGAGCCAGCCGGCGACCACCGGGAAGCTGGCCTTGGCGTGCTGCGCGTCGGGCACCAGCGCGACGCTCATGCGCGCCTTGTGCCCGCCGCCGGTCGATTCGACGTCGATCTCCTGGACCACCACCCGCCGCGGCACTTTGCTGCCGACCACGGTCTCGCGAAACTGCGCCGCGAACAAATCGTGGATCTCGATCGCGCGCGCCGCGAACATGGTGCGCGCCGGTCCGCTGTCGCTCATGCTCCGCCTCGTCTCGCTTCCACTCGCCGTCGGATCTTGCCCGCAGCCGACTCCGGCCACAAGAGGCTCGTGCGGCGGCAAGACCGACCCCCCGCCGCGCTTGTGAGGGCAGGTCGCGGACGCTAGATTCAGATACCTCGCGCCGGGGGCGCGAGCGGAGAGGAGGAGCATGGCGCGACCGCGCGAGGCATGCGGCGTGTTCGGCGTCTTTGCGCCGGGCAGCGACGTCGCCCAGATGGCATTCCTCGCGCTGCACGCGCTGCAGCACCGCGGTCAGGAGAGCGCCGGCATCGCCGCCAGCGATCTCGACACCGCCAGCGTGCAGCGCGGCATGGGGCGGGTGGCGCAGGTCTTCGACGAGGAGAGCCTGCGATCGCTGCGCGGCGCGCTGGCGATCGGCCACACCCGCTATTCGACGGCAGGGGGCTCCGACCTGCACAACGCCCAGCCGTTTCTGATCGAGACCGCGTGCGGTCCGCTGGCCGTGGCGCACAACGGCAACCTGACCAACGCGCCGGCCTTGCGCCGAGGCGTGCTCGAGCGCGGCCTCGATCTGCTGGCGAGCAGCGACAGCGCGTTGATCGCGCAGCTACTGGCGGCGTCGACGACAAATGGCGGGTCCGCCGCGCCGTGGGAGACGCACATCGCCGCGCTCATGGGGCAGATGGAGGGCGCCTACTCGCTGGTCGTCCTGACGCGCGACGCGCTGTTCGGTGTGCGCGATCCGCTCGGGTTGCGGCCGCTCTGCCTCGGCGAGCTGCCGGGAGCGACCGGCCAAAACCACAGCGCCATCGCCTCCGAGTCGTGCGCGCTGGCCTCCATCGGCGCGCGCTTTCTGCGCGAGGTGCGGCCGGGCGAGATCGTGCGCATCGACGGCGCCGGTCTGCGCTCGATCCAGGGCCAACCGTCGCCGCGGCGCGCGCTGTGCGTCTTCGAGTACGTCTACTTCGCGCGGCCCGACTCGATCCTCGAAGGCCAGACCGTGCACGGTGTGCGGCAGCTTCTGGGCGCCGCGCTCTGGCGCGAGGCTCCGGTGTCGGCCGACGTCGTGGTCGGGGTGCCGGACACGGCGCTGCCGGCGGCGATCGGTTTTAGCTGTGCCTCGGGCATTCCCTTCAGCGCCGGGCTGACCGCGAATTGCTACGTCGGCCGCACCTTCATCCAACCCGACGATCGGTCGCGCCGCGCCGGTGTCAGCAGCAAGTACCAGCGGGCGCCGCGCGACCTGCGCGGCCAGCGGGTGGTGCTGATCGACGACTCGATCGTGCGCGGCAATACCGCCGGGCCGCTGGTGCGGCTGCTGCGCGACGCGGGGGCCGCCGAGGTTCACCTGCGGGTCTCGGCGCCGCCGGTGCGGTTCCCCTGTTTCATGGGGGTCGACATGGCGGTGCCGGACGAGCTGATCGCGCACCAAAGCACGGTGGCCGAGATCCAGGAGCGAGTCGACGCCGATTCGCTCGCCTACCTGTCGCAGGACGGGATGATGGCGGCGGTGCGCGGCGAGACGCGGGGCGAGGCGCGGCACTGCAGCGCCTGTTTCGATGGCCGCTATCCGCTGGCGGTTGCGGACCGCCTTGAGGCGCGCGCCGGCGCGCCGGTTCTCGAGGCCGGCGCCGAGGGCCGGTACCGGGGATCGCTGTCGCCGTGAATGGCCGCACCAGCGGAGAGGTCCTGGTCATCGGCAGCGGTGGCCGCGAGCACGCGCTGGCGTGCGCGCTCGCACGCTCGTCCCGCGTCCGCCGGGTGCTGGTGTGCCCGGGCAACGGTGGCACGACCGCGCTGCCGTCCGCGGACGGAGCATCGATCGAGGCGGTCGCCGCGCCGCTGTCCGGCGCCGGCGATCTGGCGCCGCTGATCGCGCTCGCTCGCGATCGGCGCGTCGCGCTCACGGTGGTCGGCCCCGAGGCGCCGCTGGCCGCTGGCATCGTCGATGCGTTTGGCGCCGCCGGGCTGCGTTGCTTCGGGCCGACCGCCGCCTGCGCGCGGATCGAAAGCTCCAAGGCGTGGGCCAAGGCTCTGATGGCGCGCGCCGGTGTCCCGACGCCGCGCTGCCAGGTGTTCGACGACTACACGAGCGCGCGCGAGCACCTGCGGCGGGTCGACCACCCGGTCGTCATCAAGGCGTCGGGACTGGCCGCAGGCAAGGGCGTGGCGCTGCCCGAGGATCTGGAGCAGGCCGAGCAGGCGCTGATCCAGATCATGGTGGAGCGCCGGCACGGAGCCGCCGGCGACCGGGTTCTGATCGAGGAGCGCGTCGCCGGAATCGAGGTGTCGATGCTGGCGCTGTGCGACGGCAGGCGCGCCCGGTTGCTACCGGCAGCCCAGGACCACAAGCGGCTGGACGACGGAGATCGCGGGCCCAACACCGGCGGCATGGGCGCCTGTGCGCCGGTGGCGGTGGTCACCCCGGAACTGCGGTGCGCGGTCGAGCAACGGGTCTTTCAGCCGGTGCTCGATCTGCTGCAGGCCGAGGGCACGCCGTACGTCGGTGTGCTCTACGCGGGGCTGATGCTGACCGCGGCCGGGCCTCAGGTCCTCGAGTTCAACTGCCGATTCGGCGATCCCGAAGCGCAGGTGCTGCTCCCGCTGCTGGCCGGCGATCTGGTCGCGGCCATCGACGCCTGCCTCGACGGTGCGCTGGCGCCGGAGCACGTGCGATGCACCGGCCAGGCTGCCGCCGCGGTGGTGCTGGCGGCCAGCGGTTACCCGGGCTCGCCGCGGCGCGGCGATGCCATCGAGGGCGTCGCCGCCGCGGCTCGGATCGAAGGCGTCACGGTCTTTCACTCGGGCACCGCCCGGCGCGCCGGCGAGCTGGTCACCGACGGTGGTCGCGTGCTGAGCGTGACCGGGGTCGGTTCGGACTTGGCCCGGGCGCTCGATCGAGCCTACCGGGGAGCGGCCTGCATTCGCTTCACCGGCATGCAGTACCGCCGAGACATCGGCGTGCGGGCAGGCCAGGGCGGCCCGTGCGAGCGGGCACCAGCACCGGACCGGGCAGCGCGGGAATCGACTCCGCGCACAACCATGGGATAATGCCACCGCGCTTGAACCAAGACCTTTAGAGGCGGCATGGCGGTCATCGGTTATCGCGATGCTGGTGTCGACATCGACGCAGGCAACCGCGCGGTCGAGCTGATGCGGCGCGCGGTAGAGTCCAGCCACGGGCCGGCCGTGCTGCGCGGCATCGGCGCCTTCGGGGGCCTTTTCGACGCCGGCGAGCTGGGCGCGATGCGGCAGCCGGTGCTGGTGGCTTCGACCGACGGCATCGGCACCAAGACCGCGCTCGCCGCGCGGATCGGCCGCTACGACACGGTCGGTCTCGATCTGGTCCACCACTGCGTCAATGACATACTGGTCCAGGGCGCTCGGCCGCTGTTCCTGCTCGACTACGTCGCCGCCAGCGTCATCGATCCGGAGGTGGTGGCCGCGATCGTGGGCGGCGTGGCAGCAGCCTGCCGGGCCGTGGGCTGCGCCCTGCTGGGCGGCGAGACGGCCGAGC
>JAFGSX010000608.1 GCA_016934455.1 Deltaproteobacteria bacterium | reverse complement strand
TCACCAGCGCCTTGATCGGGCAGGTGTAGACGGCGCGCTTCTTCTCGGCAAAGGCCTTGAAGATCAGCGCCAGCGCGACCAGCGTCTTGCCCGATCCGGTCGGCGTGTTGAGGATGACGTGCTTGCCGCTCATCAGCTCCAGGATCGCCTCTTCCTGCGCCGGGTAGAGCTGCAACTGACGGCGGCCGACGTCGTCGCCAAAAGCGCTCAGCAGGGCGTCGCCGTCGACGCTGGTCAGGGCCTGCAGCCGGCCCACCAGGGGCGGGAGAGCGGCGGCCGCGCTGTCGGCGTCGGCGGTGGTGTCGGTCATGGCGCCCACCATGGCACACCCGTGCGGCCTGGATCCAGCGCAGCGACAAGCCCATGTCGTGGCCAATGGGTGTATATTCGAGGGATGGCCAGGACGTGGACACGGCGCGCCACGGGCGCCGGCCGGGCGGCGAGCGCGCTCGCGCTGATCGCCGGTGCGCTCGCCGGCTGCCAGGGTTGCCAGCAGGCGGGCGCGCCCTGCGCGACCAGCGCCCAATGTCTGGAGAGCGAGGTCTGCGTCGAAGGAATATGCCGCCAGGCCTGCAATTCTGATCTCGATTGCCTGGGCCGCGAGAGCTGCCAGAGCGGCGCCTGTATGCCGCGCGGCGACGCCGGGGCAGGTGACGCCGGGGCAGGTGACGCCGGGGCAGGCGATGCCAGCGCCGCGGACCGCAACGACCGCGACCGGCTCGCGACCGATCGCGCAGCGCCGCCCGAGGCCGGCCCCGACGCTGCGTTTGTCGACGGAGCAGCGGCCGGCGATCTGGCGCGGCCGGACACGGCAGCGGCGGACCGGTGGCGTCCCGACGTCAGCCGGCCGGACGCGACCGGCGACATCGCGGTGTTGCCGGATGCCTGGCGGCCGGACCTGGCTGAGCCCGACACCACGCTGCCGGACACCACGCTGCCGGACACCGGGGCCGCCGATCTCCCGTCGCCCGATGCGGCTGGCTGCTGGTATCACGATGCCCTGCGCATGCGCTGGCCGCTGACCATCGCCAACCCCACCGCCGAGACGATCGCCGACTTCCCGGTCTTGCTGCGGCTCGACTGCGCGGTGGTCGCCTGCTCTCTATTTGGACCGAACGGCGCCGACCTGCGCGTCGCGGACGACTCATGCCAGCTCCTGCCGCACGAGATCGAGCTCTGGGATACGGACGGGGAGAGCCTGATCTGGTTGCGGGCGCCCCTGATCGAACCGGGTGGCAGCAGCGCCCGGATCTATCTCTACGGTGACGTCGGCACATCCCCCTCCATTTTGCCGCTACTGCCCGCCAGCGACGTCTGGAGCAACGGCTACCAGGGTGTCTACCACCTGGGTGCCGCCGTGACCGATTCGTCGCCGCTGGCCAACCACGGCACCGGGAGCGGCTCCGGCACGACCGACCAGGTGGCCGGCGCGGTGGGGCTGGGGCGCCGTTTCAAAGGCGGCCAGGCGATCCGGCTCGAGGACAGCCAGCCGCTGCTGCAAGACGTGGACGGGGCCACGGTCGGGCTCTGGCTCAACCTGAACCCCATGGCGACCGCGAGGCAGATCGTCCTCGGCATCAGCGTCGGCAGCTCGACCCCCACCGCGTCGTCGCGCATGCAGTTGCAGGAGTCGGATTCGGGCGTCGGCAACGTCACGGTGCGCCGGCTCGACAGCGATCCCGACGAGCCGCTCGCCGTCTGGTCCGCTCTGACGCGCGGCACCTTTCACCACGTCGTGCTGCGCGTCCGCTACCGCGAGCCCAGGCTGTACGTCTACATCGACGGCGTGCAGACCTCGTCGGATGCGCTGACCCACCTGAGCCCGGGCTCCACCTCGGACACGCCGTCGCGCAACGCGGCGCTCGGCGCCCAGGACGACGGCAGCGCCCCGTTTTTGGTCGGCATTCTCGACGAGGTCCGCTTCTCCGGCGTGGCGCGCTCGGCGGGTTGGATCGCGCTCGAGTACCTGTCGCAGCAAGCGCCCGGCATCGTCTCGATCGGGCCGGCGGAGGCTGCGCCGTGAGGCGGTTCGCGCACCGGGTAGCGGTGGCTGTCCTGGCTGTCGCATCCGGCAGTGCCTGCGAGATCCTGACCGCGATCGGCGGCGGCGAGGGACTGCCCTGCCAGAGCGACGAGGCGTGCCCGACCGGCACGCTCTGCCTGGACGGGGTGTGCGCGCGGCAGGTCGCCTGCAACGGCGACCGCGACTGTCCGTCCGGACACTGCCGCAACGGTGTCTGCGTCGCGTCCGGTCGCGATGCAGCGGTCGACGGCAGCGCAGCGGACCTCGCTGGCCGGGACCTGTGGCGGCCCGACACGGCGGGCACGGACCAGTGGCCGGGCGACGCGGCACGGTACGACGCGGTGCACTCTGACACCAGGCCGCCCGACCGGTGGCACTCTGACACGAGACAACCCGACACCAGACAACCCGACACCAGACTGCCCGACACCAGACAACCCGACACCAGACTGCCCGACACCAGACTGCCCGACACCTGGCGCCCGGACACGTCCGGCACCGATCGCGGGCCGTGCGCCTCCAACCCCTGCGGTGAAAACTACGTCTGCATCCCGTCCGGCGCTTCGTACGACTGTGTCTGCTACGGCCTCGAATGCGGCACGGTCTGCTATGACAGCGGCGAGTGCTGCGACAGTGGCGACTGCGGCTCCGGCTACTGGAACTGCGACCAAGACCACGAGTGCGTCTGCCCGTCGCCCTACCTCGACTGCAGCGATAACTGCCGCCTCGGCACCCAGTATTTCCTCGACTACGACAGCGACGGCTACGGCGATGGCAACACCACGATCAGGGCGTGCAGCCGGCCGAGTGGTTATGTCACCAACTCGGACGACTGCGACGACGATGACGGGCGCGCCCATCCCGGCCAGGACGAGTATTTCGCCACCGCTGCAGCGGGCGGCGGGTTCGACTTCAACTGCGACGGCAGCGAGACCAGGGAGAGCAGCGACGTCTACACCTGCACCTCATGCACGCCGAACATCTCGGCCACGCCGCTCGGGGATCGCGAGTGCCACCGCTGCAGCAATACCTACGCCTATTGCTGGGTCGACTTCGACGTGGACCCCGATCCCACGTGCGACGGCTGCTGCTCGACCAACGCTTTCTACCAGCTCGACTGCAGTTGCTCGGGCACTCCCCCCCAGCAGCACGCGAACTGCCTGGTCTCGTCCTGCATCGGCATCCGGGTCACCGCGGGCTGGCAGGGCGGCGTGCCGGCCTGCGGCGTCACCGGCAGGTGGGTGACGGCCAACAGCTACAACGGCGTCTGCGTGGGCGGCGATCTGCCATGCGACGCCCTCGCCAGCGTGTCGTTCCCTCCCCAGGCGTGCCGCTGAGCGCGCAGCTCACCAGTTGATCCAGAGCTGCAGCGCGACCGAGTGGGCCAGCGTGTCGTACCACTCGCTGTTGGACCACTGGCGCACCAGCGCGTACTCGAGCAGCGCCCCGAACGCCGGCTGCAGCGCCGGGGCGTCGGCGGCGGGCGACCAGGCGTAGCCCACGCGGCCGCGCGGGGTCAGGCGCCAGTCGTGGCGGTCGACGCCGAGCTGGGCGCCGCTGGCGTCGAGCGCCGGCCAGCCCGAGTAGGCGCGCTCCTCGAGCAGGAGCGCGGCGTCGAGGCTGAGGCCAAAGTCGAAAAGCTGCTTGATCTCGGCCGCGGCGCGGTGGCCGGAGAAGAAGAACTCCTCGCCGACGTAGGCGAACTGCGACTCGGTGATCTTGTTGACCAGCAGCGCGCTGGTGCCGATGGCAAAACGATAGCCGTAGTCGAGCTGCAACCCGGCCGTGTCCCACAGCCCTTGGCCCACATGCAGGCCGACGTCGACCTGCTGGTCGACGCTGTCGCCGGAGGCCGCGGACTGGCGCGGGTAGTAGCGAAAGCCGTAGCCCAGCGCCGGCATCAGCGCGGTGTGGGTGGGCAGCGCAAACGCGAGCTGGCCGCGCAGCCAGGTGTCGAGCGCGTCCGACGGCGGGTCGTCGTAGAACCAGCGGTAGGCGCCCTCTGCCGCGACCTGCCAGCGCAGCCAGGCGAGCGGCTCCATGGCCAGCCGCGCGCGCGCCACCGGCCGCAGGTAGTTGAGCGCGTCGTAGGTGTCGCTGTTGCGCAGCGTCTCGAGAGCGGCCTCGACCGCCAGCTCGTTGCCGCCGGTCTCGCCCCAGGCCGGATTGGCGAACAGAAAGAGCTCGTGAAACGAAGACAGCAGATCGCTGTGCAGCAGATAGGCGTTGACGTCGCCGCTGTAGCCGACCGACCAGCAGTCTGCAAAATCGAGCCCGAGCGTGGCCGCGGGCCGCAGCGCGATGTCCCATTCCTGCGACCGGTCGAGGTAGACGTTGCTGGTGAAGGCGCTGGCTAGCTCGAGGTCAGCGCGCGCGCTGATGGCCGAGGCTGGCGGCGCGAACGCCAGGGCCAGGGCAACGATCGCGATGCCGCGCGCGAGGGGCCGGGCGATCATGGTGTCGCTCCCTTGATCAGGCGTTCCGATGCCGAGCGGGGCCGCCAGCATACCGGCTCATGGACCGTGCGGCGCGGGCTGCGCCCGGTCGGGGTCCGCGCTCCTTTGACGCTGGCGGCGGCGCCGCGACTCGTCCTGGCGCCGGTTCTTGCCTCGTTTCTGCCGTCTGAAACGCCGCTCCTGGCCGTCCTGTATTCCATCGCCGTCGCGGTCCACGAACGGCTGGCTCTCTGGCTTTTTTTCCTCTGCTGGTCGGGACTGGCTGGAGGGACCCTCGTCCTGGGCAAAGGCCTCGATCGGCCACAGCGCCAGCGTCGTCAGTGCCACCACAACCATGGGAATGAGCCGTCTCAAGATGGGCCCTTGCTCCCGCCGGCCGGCAGCGGGAATGGCACTGACTACCGTCCGGGCCCGCGCCGCGAACCTCTGCTGCCGGTGCTCTGATAATTGTCGCAGATCCCGTCGCCGTCCGCATCGACAAAGCCATAGCCAAAGCCATAGCCGCTGCCGGCGCCAGCTCCAAAGCCACCAGCGCCAGCGCGGCCAGCACCGCGACCGGCCACCATGTGGCGGTGGCGGTATCGGTGCTGGCCACGTCTGACACTGCCGCTGTCGCTTGCGCTGCCAGCGGTTTGGTCGGCGATGCCGTCGCCGTCGCGGTCGACAAAATCAGTGCCGGTGCCACGGCCGCTGTTGTTTTCGTCGACCGTCACGAACTGGTCCTCGCCGACCTGCACGACCGTACCGCCGGCGTCGGCCGGGGTGGCAGGAGCGCCGGTGCCGCTACCGCCGCTGCCTGCCGACTCCGAGTTGCCGCCACCGGCGATGTCGCCCTGATCACCGGTCGCCGATTGTCTGTGGCGCCGGTTGCGCTTGCGGTTCTGCTCCCGCGCTCGCTCCCGGTCGGCGTCCTCGTCCGCGGTCACTCCGTCCTGGGATTGGGCCTGGACTTGGTCGCGCGCCTGCTCGGGCTCGCTCGCTGGTTCGGCGTACGCGATCCCGGAGCTGGCCAGAACTGCGAGAGTCGTCAGCGCGATGCGGTGCATGGGTATTCTCCTGGTCTTCGTTTCTGCATCACCTTCTTGAGCATCTATCGGGCCAGATCGCGCAGTGCGGTTAACTATTTGAAATTGATTGATTTATTCCGGTGGTGCCGGCCCGCGGTGCGCGTTGCAGACCTCGCGATCGACATTCTCGTCGAGATCGATCGACGATTCCGTCGAATCTACAGTCACAGTCTGTATTTGGCGATCTTGTAGCGGATGGCGCGCTCGGTCAGACCGAGGTCGCGAGCGGCAGCGCTCTTGTTGCCGGAGTGACGGCCGAGCGCGCTCCGGATCATCTGGATCTCGAGCGCCGCAACCTGGGTCTCGAGGTCGCCGGAACCGGCGCTGGCAGAGGCCGGCGGCGGGGTGGCGACCGCCGGCTCGAACAGCGCCGGCGGAAAATCCTCGGCGGTCAACACCGGGCCAGCGGCGAGCACCACCGCGCGCTCGATCCAGTTCTCGAGCTGCCGCACGTTGCCGGGGAACAGGTAGCGCTGCAGCGCGCCGAGCAGCTCGGGGTCGATGCTGGACAGGGTCTGGCCGCCGAGGTCGGCGTGCTTGCGCAGCAGGTGTTCGACCAGTAGCGGTATGTCCTCCGGCCGCTCGCGCAACGGGGGGAGCGTCAGCGCGACCACGTTGAGCCGGTAGTAGAGATCCTCGCGAAAGAGGCCAGCCCGGATGCGCTCATCGAGGTCGCGGTGGGTGGCCGCGATCAGCCGCACGTCGACCTGGCGGGCGTGGTTGCCGCCGACCCGTTCGAAGCTGCCCGACTGCAGCACGCGCAGCAGCTTGACCTGAAGCGGCAGCGGGATGTCGCCCACCTCGTCTAGAAAAATCGTGCCGCCGTCGGCCAGCTCGAAACGGCCCTGGCGCGCGGCGGCGGCGCCGGTGAAGGCGCCCTTCTCGTGGCCGAACAGCTCGCTCTCGATCAGAGTCTCGGGCAGGGCCGCGCAGTTGACCGCCACGAACGGCCGCGTACGCCGCGGCGAGGCCAGGTGTAGGGCGCGCGCCAGCAGCTCCTTGCCGGTGCCCGATTCACCCAGGATCAGCACGTTGGCCCGGGTCGGGGCGACCCGCAGCGCCAGCTCCTTGACGCGCTGCAGGGCGGCGCTGGCTCCGACCAGCTCGTCGAAGGCGCCCCCCAGCGCGACCGCGGTCCGCAGCCCGCGGTTCTCGCGGGCCAACTGCACGCGCTCGATGGCCTTGTCGACCAGCGCGGCCAGCCGCTCCAGATCGACGGGCTTGGCGACAAAGTCGTAGGCGCCGGCCCGCATCGCCCGCACCGCGTCGTCGACCGTGCCGTAGGCGGTGAGCACGATCGCCTGCACGTCGGGCCGCCGCTGCTTGATCGCGATCAGCAACGCCACGCCGTCCGGGCCGCCGAGCCGCAGATCGGTCAGCACCAGGTCGACGTCGTGCTGCTGCGCCGCGAGCTCGGCCTCGGCCGCCGAGGCGGCCTCGAGCACCCGATGGCGGCGCTTGCGGAAAAAGCCGGCCAGCGTCGTCCGCTGTGGCGCGTCGTCGTCCACGACGAGAAGGGTGGCCGCTTCGGGCGCGGCCGTTGGTTCATCGACCATCGTCTGCACCTGTGTCCGGGATCGCGATGCGCGCGATCGTGCCCCGGCCCGGAGTCGATTGCAGCAGCAGGTTCCCCCCGTGCGCCTCGGCCAGGCGCCGGGCCAGTGGCAGGCCGAGCCCGGTGCCGTGCGCCTTGGTCGTGGCAAAGGGTTGCAGCGCCTGCGCGGTCTGCTCGGCGGTCATGCCCGGCCCGTCGTCGGCGACCGAGAAGCAGAGACCGGTGCCGGTCCGCTCGCACGCGACCGACACCGTGCCGCCGTCCGACACCGCGTCGAGCGCGTTGCCGACCAGGTTGCCTATCATCTGACCAAAGCGCAGGGTGTCGACCTCCACCGCGCCGCCGCTCCTCTCGTCGACGACTATCCGTTTGTGCTCGTCCGCGGCCCGCGCCAGCAGCGGCGCCAGCGCCTCCCGCAGCAGGTCGGCGGCGGTGATGCGCCGGCGCTCGAGCAGCAGCGGCCGCCCCAGGTCGAGAAAGTCGGTGACCACCCGGTTCACCCGATCGGCCTCGCTGCGCAAGAGCCCGATCAGCTCCCGGTACTCGGCGCGCTCGGCCTCGGGCAGCGTGAACTCGCGGTCGAGCCGCTGCGCCAGCATCTGCAGGGTGTTGAGCGGGCTGCGCACCTCGTGCGCCACGGTCGCGGCGAGCTGCCCGATCGCCTGCCAGTGACGCTGTTCCTCGTCGCTGCGCGCCAGCGCGGCTGCGTGCTCGAGCCGCCGGCGCTCGCCGCGCTCGAGCACCAGGCTGACGGCGATGGTCAGCACCACCAGCAGCACCGCGACGACGACCAGCGCCAGCAGGTGCAGGTCGAGCCGCTCGCGCACCGCCTCGAGCGGCGCGGCGTCGACCGCGATCCGCAGCACCGCGACCGTGCCGTCGGGCAGATGGAACGGTGCGGCGCCCTCGACCACCGGCGTCCCGGCCAGGTTCGTGTTGCGGAACTCCATGTGCGACGTCGCCGCGCGTTGGGCCTGCTTGAAAAAGTCGTCCACCGGCAACCGTACCAGCGCCGCCGCGTGCGGCGAGGCCGCGATGATGCCTTGCTCGTCCTGGATGGTGGCGAAGACCACGCCACTCGACTCGGCGCTCGCGAGCAGCCGGCCGAGCCCGAGCTGTCGGCGCAGCGCGGTCAGGGCGCTGGCATCGCGGCAGAGCAGGGCGTCAGCCGACGAGATGGGGTGGAGCGTGCAATAGAGACCACTGTCAGCGGCCGGTCCGTCGTCGACGATGGTGTCGACTCCGGCCTCGCGCACGTGCTCGAGCAACGCACGCCGCTGGGACGGCGGCACCGGGCCCCAGTGGCCGGCCGACGCGGTCGTCCCGCCATCGATCGCCCACACCGCGACCTCGTGATCGGCGATGGCGGCTGCCAGGTCGGCGCCGCGGCGGGGCTCGAGATCGGCGCCGATCATCGAGAGCTGCCGCTCCTCTGTCTGGTACAGCCGATCGATGGCGGCGGTACCCTGCCGGGCGCTTTCCTGCACCAGCCGCGTCACGTCGGCCACGTGCTGCTCGAAGCTCCGCCCGACGTCAGCCAGCGCGGCGCGCTGTTGCAGGCGCGCGGTGACCACGACCGCGAGCGCTAGCAGCAGCGCGATGGCCGGGGCGATCCAGAATCGCACTGTCATCTGACGACACCGGTCATGCGACAGTTGCTCCGCTTTGGTTGTTGTGTGCCATTTGGCTCGACGTCGACGCGCTGCTCCGCCGGAGCAAAGGCGTCCCCCGGAATGGCCAATGTCCCGATGCGGAGACTGACCTGGTCGCTGTTTCAGTCTTGTCTATAAGGTTTGCGGTCGTCAAGGTGGTAGGGGGCACCGCGGTGGCCGGCGCCGCCGCGGTCGGTGTCGGCTTCGACGAAAAAGTCGAAAGGTCGACGCGGTCCAAAAGGCGGCATCTCGAGCGCTGCAGACAACCAAGCGGGCTTCTGGTAGAGTCGTCATTATGTGCAAATTCGTCATCTTTTTTGTTGCCCTGGGAGCGGTGCTGACCGCAGATCCGGCGCTAGCCAAGAGACGGGTCGTCGAAAAGAAATTCGTCGTGCTGGTGCGCCTAGAAAAGACCGTGCCCGGAGCCTGGGAAAAGGAGATCCAGGACGCCGCGCAGGCGGCGGCCGTGCAGAAGCGCGGCATCGAGTGGATGCCGCCGCCGCAGGTCAGCCTCGAGGAGTCGCGCACCTTGCTCGGCTGCCAGAGCTACGACGCCAAGTGCATCGCCCAGATCGCGGACACGCTGGGCGCGGCGCGCGCTCTCTACGTCGAGGTCACCGCGAGCGAGGGCAAGCCGACCATGCTCGGACTGGTCTCGGTCGCGGTCAGGGCGCCCAACCGGGCGCAGTGGCGGCAGGTCGAGCTGCCGAGCGTAGACGCTGCGGGTCTGGCGGTGACCAAGGCCTTTGTCCGGGGCGAGGTGCTCGAGCAGCCGCCAGCGGTGCTGGTGGTGACCTCGGACGTGGCGGGCGCCCACGTCGTCGTCGATGGCAAGCCGGCCGGGGTCACGCCGCTGGCGCTGACCGAGAACCTCAAGGTCGGGGCTCACGAGGTTCTGGTCGACAAGTCCGGCCACCAGTCGGTGATGCGCCGGATCGAGGTGCAGCGGGGGCGGCTGGCGCACCTTCAGGTGTCGTTGCCCGCGGTGGCGGCCACGGCCGCGGTGGCGATCGCACCGCCCGTGGCCTCGCCCGAGCCCAAGGTGATCGCGGCGGTGACACCGGTGGCGCCGCCGGTGGTCAAGCCAGAGTCCGGGGTCGTGACGCCGCCAACCCCGGCGCCTTCTCCTGCCGCCACTTACCCGCACTGGGAGTCGCCCGTGGCCTGGGTCGGAGTCGGTCTCGGCGCGGTCGGGCTGGTGGCCGCAGGCACGCTCTACAGCGTCCACCAGTACATCGGCTGGGACACCAACGAGAATCACCTGTTTGATAACGACGACAGCAACGATCCCGTGCACACTCTCAAGAGCGATCTCACGCTGGCTCAGATGAAGGAGCGCCGCGGCCAGCTCGACGGCACCTATGTCGGGACGCTGGCGTCGCTGGGGGTCGGGCTGGTGCTGGTCGTCACCGGGAGCGCCTTCTTCTTTTTACCGCTAGCCGAGTGACGGCGATCGATCACCGCGCCCGACCCTGTCTGCCGTGGCGCGAGCGCAGGAGGCGGGGCAGTACCAGGCCGGCCAGCAACCAGATCCATTCCATCGTCCATGCCGTGGCGCGGGCGCCGCAGCCGCAGCCTCCCTCGAGCGAGGAGGCGGTGGCGCCGCCGTCGCCGGCCGGGGTCGGCGCCAGGACGCACACACCCTGGTCGCAGACCTGGCCCGCCGGGCAGGGCACGTCGTCGCGGCAGGCGACCTGGCAGACATAGCCGGGGTCGCACCACTCGCCCTCCGGGCCGGTGTCGGGAGACACGCAGAGCCGCTGGGTCCGCTCGCGGTCGCGAATGATGTAGGTCACCTCGCGGCAGATGGCGTCGCCTGGGCAACTGTCGTTGACCCGGCACGGGATGGCGCAGCGCGGCTGGCTGCCGTCCTGCAGGTCGAGGCACGCCGCGACTGGCCCGCAATCGTCCGCCGTCTCGCACGGTGCGCAGGCCAGGCACCCGGTGCGGTCGTCGATGCGACAGTTGCCGTCGCTGTTGCAGTAGGCACCGAGGCCGCAGTCCTCGGGGCGCTGGCAGGTGATGCCAAAGCCGGCGTCCGGGAAGCACTGCCTGAAGGGCCAGATGTCGGGATCGTAGATCGGTGTCTCGTGGCAGGTGTACTCGCTGCAGCCCCAGCCGCCGCTGGAGGTGCAACTGCAGAGCGCGGCGCTGCAGTGAAAACCGTAAGGGCACTCGTCCTCTCCGTTGGCAAAGCAGACCTCGCTGCAGTAGGCCTGGCCGTCCTCTCCCAGCGCCACGACGCTGCTGAAGAGCAGGTCGCTCCGGCAATTGCGGTTGCCGGCAGGCTCGCCGGCGTGCGGATTGCCGATCACGCAGACTCTGGTCTCGCCGTCGGTGAGCAGGCGGCAATCCCACCCCGTGGGGCAGTCGTCGTCGGCGGAGCAGATCTCGGTGCACAGCTCGACCGGCTCGTAGTTGGCGTCGACGGTCCAGACGCAGTCGACGCAATCGGCGGTGCAATCCGTGCCGGCGGTGCCGGGCTCCGGGCGCGGTGTGTCGCAGCGCCCGTCGCGGCAGACCGAGCCATCCGGGCAGTCGCCCTGCTGGTGGCAGATCAGGCGGCAGCGGCCGTCCGGATCGCAGTCCTCGCAGCCGGCGGCCGTGCAGAGCGCGCCCTGCAGCGACGGCAGCAGGGCGGCCATCATCGCCTGGCCGACGTCGATGCGGCCCCAGCCGAAACCGATGCTGTGGCCGATCTCATCGTAGGCGAAGATGGTGTCGACGTCGGCGTCGATGATCGAGGGCCAGTCGAGCTTGTCGGCGTGGATCTTGTCCGCGGTCGAGGTGACGGCGATGCGCACCTGGTCGGCCGTGAGATCGGGGGCCACGCTGAGCACCAGGCCGGCCGCGCCAGCCGCGATCGGGCACGACGCCGAGGTGCCGCCGAAGTCGCTGGTGTAGTCGTCGCCGCTGTAGCCGTCGGCGCCGCTGACGTCGTGGGTCACGATGCCGTAGCTGTCGGAGCCCTCCGGGTCGGCGCCGCCGATGCTGGGCGCGGCCACGTCGATCGCCTCGCCGTAATTGGAGTAGTAGGCCCAGTCGTCCAGGTTGGTCGAGGCCGCGATCGCCATGGCGTCGGTGCTGCGGGCATTGGCGTCGCTGGCCACGTCGCTGGTCTCGTTGCCGGCGGCGAACAGGATCAGCGTGCCCAGGCCGCGGCGGCCCTGCAGCCGGGCGTAGCGAAAGGCGTCGCGCTCGGCCTGGGACTGCGGAAAGTAGCGCGCCGACCACATGCCCCAGCTATTGCTGATGATCGCGGCGCCGCGGTCGACCGCCTCGACAAACACATCGGCCGTGGTCATGTCGCCGGTGGCGTCGCCCGTTCCGAGCAGGCGGATCGGCATCACGCTGCACAGCGGGCAGACGCCGCTGGCGCCCAGTCCGTTGTCGCCGCGGCCGGCCGCCAGGCCGGCGGTCGCGGTGCCGTGCGACTCGCGGAAGGGGCGATCGGGATCGGCGGCGACGCAGGTGGCGGACTCGCCGGCGCCGTCGTACGAGCGGGAGCACTCGGGGCGCGGGTCGTCATCGCCGTCGACGGCGTCGAAGCCGGGCACGATGTTGGGTGCCAGATCGGGGTGATCGACGTCGATGCCGGTGTCGGCGATCGCGATGATGACCGCGGGATCGCCGAGCGTGAGATCCCAGGCGCGCGGCGCGAAGATCTGGCCGACGCCCGGCAGGTTGGGGTCGAGCGTCTCGGCGCTGCGAAACAGGTGCCACTGTCGAGCCGCGACCGGATCGTCGACGATCCGGGTCGGACGCCGCTCCCGGTACAGGTGGGGCTCGGCCGAGACCAGGCCCGGGATCCCGCCGCGCGCGGCCAGCCAGCGCGAGGCCTCGACCGCGTCGAATGAGAAGCGCGCGCCGATCTGCAGCAGCGCGGTGTCGGGCACCCGGCACACCCGCAGCAGCCGGGCCTCGAGCAGCGGCAGCGCCTTTTCGAGCGCGTTCCCGAGCTGGCCAGGCAGCGCCGTCAGCGCTAGCTGGTCGTCATAGAAAGCGCGGCCCGGGCCGCGCTTGAGCACGGGGTAGACCTGGCGCACCCGATCGCTGCCCTGCAGCTCGTCGACCAGCCGCAGCAGCAGCTCGCGCGACTCCAGCGCTGGCAGCTCGATCAGGAACAGCCCGTGCCGCTGCAGCAGGTTGACGGCGCCGATCCGGACGGCGGCCGCGGCCGGATCCTTGCGGGCGACGCGGACGAGCGCATCCGCGGCCAGCCGCGCCACCGACTGGCGATCGAGCGGCCTCCGGGTCCGCACCACGAGCAGGTCGGCGGCGGCCTCGACCACGACGGTGCGGCCGGCGCTGACGTAGGTGCGCTGCGCGAACCGCCGGGCGTCGTTCGGTATCCCGGCGCCGGCGTCCCCCGCGCTGCCGGCGATGCCGACGGCGGCGGTGATCGCGCAGGCGAGGATCTTTTTCGATCGGCTCATGGCGACTCCTAACGTGCTCCTGAGCACTGCCCGTCTTCAGGGAGGCGGCAACATAGCAACCCGCGGTCTCGTGTGCAGCATCCGAGCGCGGTCAGCTCCCCGGCAGCAGCCGGTTCATGTGGTCTCGAATGCGCTCGGATTCCTGGGGGCCTGGACAGGCCCAGAAGCAGCGCTCCCAGGCCTCGAAGGCCTTGTGGACAAAGCCTGCCTTCTCGTACAGGCGCGCCAGCGCCTGCAGATGCTCGAATGCCGGCTGCAGCTCGACCGCGCGCTCGAGCGCGGCGATGGCGCGGTACGGTTGGTTGATCTCGTCGTACAGGCGGCTCAACCGAAAATGCAGATCGGCGGCAAACGGCGCGGCCGCGATCGCCGCCTCGAGCTGCCGCGCGGCCAGCGCCGGATCGCCACCGCGGTACGACGCGGCCGCCTGCTGCAGCAGCGCGTTGGCCTGGGCGGTGAGGTCGTCGGTCGAGGCGGCGGTTTCCCGGCCGCTCAGCGTCTGGTCGAGCAGCCGCTTGAGGTCTTCCAGCCGAAAGGGTTTTTCGAGAAAGGCATCGGCGCCGTACAGCCGCTGCACGTCGTCGGCGTAGCGCCACCCGCGGTAGATGGCGCTGATCATGATCACGCGGACGTGCTT
Source organism: Deltaproteobacteria bacterium (assembly GCA_016934455.1). Lineage (GTDB taxonomy): Bacteria > Myxococcota > JACRCW01 > JAFGSX01 > JAFGSX01 > JAFGSX01. The sequence goes on along the minus strand of JAFGSX010000608.1, from coordinate 34,674 downwards.
GGTCGCCTGCGAGTGCTTGACGCGGTAGCAGATGTCGAAGCCGTGCACCCCCGGCAGCATGGCGTCGAGCAAGATGACGTCGGGCAGCTCGGCCTGCAGCATCTGCAGCGCCGCCGTGCCGTCGGCGGCCTGGCGCACCGTGTAACCGCTGCGGCCGAGAAACTCGCACAGGATCTGCCGGATGGCGGGCTCGTCGTCGACAACCAGCGCGATCGGCGGGCCGCCCTGGCGCGCGGCGGGCGCCGCCCGCGCCACCGCTCCCACCGCGTCGTGATCGCCCCAGGCGCGCGGCGCGCCGACCACGCTGTCGCCCCCGGCGCGCACGATCTCGTCGCCGCGCACGATCTCGAGAATGCCCTCGTCGCCCTGGATCTGCGACGGGTCGGCAGCGCTGCCCAGGTAGAACGGGGTCGCGGTCAGCTCGCGCCGCTGGTAGATGTCGTCGATGGCTCGCTGCAGGGGGCCGACCAGCGCGCCGTGCTCGACGATCCGGGCGCCGGTGCCGAAGCGCAGCTCGTCGAGCGCGCTGTAGTCCTTGGGATTGGCCAGCGCCACCAGCAGGCTGCGTCCCTCTCGCCGCAGCGGCAGTGCCGTCAGCTTGGTCGCCGCTCCCTGGGGCAGCTCCTTGGCGGCCCGGAGCGGGATCGCGCTGCGCGAGAGCACGACGCACGGCACGCCGAGCTGCCGGCTGAGCACGACGGCGAGCGTCCGCTCGTCGGCCAGACCGAGGTGCCAGCACAGCGTGGCCAGGCGGCCGCCGAAGCTCCGCTGTCGCGCCAGGGTGGCGGCTAGCTGATCGGCGCTGATGACCCCGGCCTCGACCAGCATCGTACCCAGCAGTTTGGACATGCGACCCCCGTCGCTACCTGCTGTTTTTTCTAGCATTTGACGGGGTCCGAGGCCAGTCGCGGGCGGGATCAAATAGCGTACTGCGCGCTCCAGCGGTCGATCGCGGCACGCCGCTCGAGGAACCGGTCGATCCGTTCGCGCGCCTCGCGCCGCAGGTGTGCAAAGCGCAGACCCAGGCCCCGGCACCGGTCGCCATCGCGGCTGCGGCGGACCGAGCGCGCCCAGAGCGAGAACGGGCTGCCGCCGTCGGGCAGAAAGCAGCGCAGGCGCAGCGCCGTTCCCGGAGCCAGGTCGAGATCGGTCTCCACGAAGGCGCCCTCGCGGCTCAGATCGACGAGCGAGGCCCGGTCCAGGCCGTGGCGAGACTTGAGCCAGACCCGGGCGTCGACGACGCAGCGCGGCTCGCGGCGGGTCTCGGGCAGGGCCGGAATCGGCTTGAGCACTCCCAGGGGAAGGTCATCGTAGAGTTCTGCCATGGCGACCTCCTGCGACCGGCGACGCCGTCGAGCGCTGGCTGGAACGCGCCGGCCACAACTTCACCCTAAGGCCGCCGCCTGGCGCCGTCTATTTTTTGGCCGAGATTTCGATCACCACGGCGATCGATCGCGCGGCCCCGATCGCCGGCGGGCGACGGCCGCAAAGAGGACGAGCAGAGCCATCGGAAGCGCTCCGGCGACCGACGCCGCGCGGCAACTGCATCCGCCGCAGCCGCTGCCCGGAGGCAGGTCGCCGCCGCTGCCGCCGCCGTCCGCACCGCCCGCGGCATCGCGGTAGATGACGTGGCCACCGTCGTCGCGCGGCAGACCCTCGGTCGGATCGGTCCCGGCCAGGTACTCCTCGAGGTTAGTGCTGCCGTCGCCGTCCGCGTCGGCGCTGGCGTCCGCGGCGTCGGCCGGATCGAGGCCGTACTGCTGCTCGAAGGCGTCGGGCATGCCGTCGAGGTCGAGATCGCCGCTGGGCAGGTCGGGGGTGACGAAGCGCAGGATGCGCTCGAGCAGGTCGCGCCGGACGTCGGCTCCGATCGCGGCCTCGAGCGGAAAGCCGACGAGCACGGACCTGGCGCCTTCGTCGCGGGCGATGGCGGCGCCGCTGCCGTCGGGGTAGCTCAGCACGGCCTCGGCGCCGCTGCCGATCGCGCCGTAGACGTCGGGCCAGTGCACTTGGTACTGCCACGACTCCCCGCTGGCGCCCTCGCAACAAAACGAAAACGGCGCCAGCCCGGCAAACAGGTCGCCGCTGCCGGCCTGAACCTGGTGGCTGGCCGCGTCGTCGTCGAGATAGTCGGCGCCGAACCGGGCGCGCACGAACTCCTGATCGGCGCTGTCGCCGCTGAGCCATAGCTCGTAGCCGATCTCGGCGCCGCTGGCGACGACGGCTCCGCCGGCGGCGGTGTAGGTAGCCAGCAGCGCCTGCAGCTCGCTGGTAAAAGTGCGATCGGCGGTCGATTCGAGTCCAAACGCGAACAGCACCGCGCGATAGCCAGCGAGCTCGATGTCGCCGTCGACCACGGCCTCGTCCTGAGCGGCGTCGACCACCGCGTCGAAGGCGCTGATGGCGGCGACGGCCTGCGCGTAAGCCAGGCTGGAGTTGTGCTGGTTGTCGATCTCCTGCACCCAGGGGTCCTCGCGGTCGAAACCGTCGACCACCAGCACCTGCGCCGGGGCCTCCAGGGTCCGGGCCAGGCGCGGCCGGGCGCAGAGCGTGGCGCTGGGCGAGCCATAGCCGCCGGCGTTGAGGGTGGCGACGCGCACGCACTGGGGCTCGAGCGGCACGCCGTCGTCGAAGCTCGCCTCTTCGGTTTCGACATCGCTGCCGCGGTCGAAACCGGAGGCTCCGCGGCTGCGATAGACGCGGTAGCCGAGCGCATCCAGCACCGGGCGCCAGCGCACGCGCAGCCGGCCGTCACCGGTCGAGGTGGCCACGAGATGGTCGGGTGGCGGCAGCACCGCCAGGGAGCCGGGTGCCAGGAACTCGAGCAGCCCCCGGTAGATGCCCCGGCCGACGAGGCGCCGGAAGCGGGGATCGTGCAGGCTCTTGTTGTCGCCCTGGCGGGGGGCCGGGCCGCTGGAGCAGGTGGGCGCGCCGAGGTTGTCGTGAAACGCGATCTCGATCAGGGCGCCGGGCGTGTCAACCAGCTCGCGCAGCTCGCCGAAGTTGGCCACCCGGGTACCGAAATCGCACCAGTTGGGGTCCCAGTCGGCGCGCAGCCCCGCCACCACGCTGTCGTGCACCAGCTCCTGCAGCCGGTCGCTGCCCACCGGGTCGTCGCAATCGGCGGCCGGCGGATCCGCCGAGTGGTCGCTGTAGGAGAGGCAGTTGAAGCGGTAGGTCGAGGTGCCGGAGACGGTGCCGGTGCTGCCGCTGGCGTTGGAGTGAATCGAGAGGTAGACGTCGGCGCCGACGTACTCGGCATAGACCGGGCGGATCGTGACGTCGCCGTAGGCGGAGACCGAGGCCGGGACGCCGGTATACGGGACGTAGCTGACCGCGCCCATCTCCCACCACGGATGGCCGCTGCTGTGGATCCCGCCGCCCACCCGCACCGCGTCGGCGATCAGGTAGCCGTCGTCGCCGCCGGGCCCGACCTCGATCCGCGCCGTCTGGCCGGGGGCGAACCAGTGCACCCCGAGCGGCGTGAAGCGCTGGCCAAAATCGCGCATGTCGATCTGGTAGCGGGTGGTTCCGGCGCTGTCGACGACGTCGACCAGGGCGGCGCTGGTGCGGTTGCTGCCGGCCAGGTAGTAGAGCGTGACCAGCAGCGGCCCCGACAGGTCCGGATCGAGCGCGAAGCTGGCGTGGCCGCCGGCGCCCGCCGCCGAGACCCGGTAGTCGTCGCCCCAGCCGCCGGCGCTCGATCCTTCGCTGAAAGCGCCGCTCTCGGCGTACCGAGCGTCGCCGTCGTCGATCAGATCGAGCTGCTCGCTCAGCTCGCGCTCCCGCACCACGATCACGCTGGCGCCAGCGGCCTCGAGCAACGGGATCACGTGGCGCACGGCGAGATCGTTGTTCGAAAAGTCCTCCAGGATGCCGCGGCAGGTGCCGCAGCCGTCGAACGAGTAGCGCGAGCGCTGCGTGGCCCAGCCGTCGCCGCTCGCGAGCCAGCCGTGTCCGGCCGAGATCGCGACCACTTTGCCGAGCAGCGGTGCGCCATAGGGAAAGGTGCCGACCGGCGGCGCGACCAGCCGTCGCGGCGGCGGCACCCGGCCGGCGCGCGGCAGCGGCGGCACCCGGTGCCGCGGCGGTGGTCGCGGATCACCGCTGCCGTCGTCGATCAGGAACCGGACATCGCGATACCCGCCGCGATCGGCGAGCAGGCCGAGCACCGCGTCGATGCGGTCCTGCTCGGCGACCTCCTCGTCGGCGTGGCGAGCGAAGAAGCCCGGCCCGACCACCACCACGGCGCGCTCGCCGGAGGTGCGGATCTCGCGCACCCCGCTCTCGGGATCGGCCAGCGAAGGCGGCGCTGAGAACGCAGCGCTTGCTGCGAGCGACAGCAGAGCTCCGAGCAGCGACGTCAGCACAGGCATGGAGACATTATGCCACGCGGTGCGGGGCGATGCACTGCGCCGGTGCCGTTTCTAGAATACGTGCTCGACGCCCTCGCGGGCGGCGGCGCTGTGCGGATGAGCCCGCTTGGCCGCGGCCTCGATCGCGTCCACCTCGTCGTCGTCGCGATCGGGATCGTGGTGAAACAAAAAGAGCTGTTTGACCCTGGCCGCTCCGGCGATGCGCACGCCCTCGTTCCAGGTCGAGTGGCCCCAGCCCGTGGCGCGGCTGGAGTACTCCTCCTGCGTGTACATGGCGTCGTAGATCAGACAATCGGCGTCGCGCGCGATGGAGACGAGGTCGGCGTCGGCGGCGGTACCCTGCTCGTGGTCCGTGGCGTAGACCAGCTTGGTGCCGCGCGCCTCGATGCAGAAGCCGAGGCAAAGGTTGGGGTGGTTGAGGCGAAACACCGTCACCTGCGCCTCGCCAAAGGCGAGCCGGTCGCCCGGCTTGATGTCGTGAAAGCTGAGCTTTGAGCTGAGATCCTTGCGCTCGACCGGGAAGTTGGGCCCCATGAACTGTTTCTGGATCTCCTCCTTGACTCCCGAGTCGAACTTGTGCTCGCCGTGAAATGCCAGCTCGGTGGTGGGCGAGTAGATCGGCGCGAAGAAGGGCAGCCCCAGCAGATGATCCCAGTGGTAATGGCTGAGCAGCACGTTGGCGCGGATCGACTTTTTCTGCCGCATCAGCTCGTTGCCCAGCACCCGGATGCCGGATCCGCTGTCGAGCACGATCATCTCGTCGCCCACGGAGTAGAGGACGCACGAGGTGTTGCCACCGACGCGCACCGTGTCCGCACCCGGCACGGTCAGGCTCCCGCGCACACCGTAGAATCTTATCGCGACGCCTTGTGGAGCCATGTCCGCATTATCCATCACTCGGTGTAACCGCACAAAAAAAAACAGGGCACTGTGACGGAGCGCACGCTCGCAGTTGCCAAGCGTGGCCGGTTCGCGATAGGTCGTGCACATGAACGAAGGCAGCCCGCCGGACCAGTCGCCCGCGCCATCGCCCGCGGCGTCGACAGCCGCGCCGTCACCAGCGGCGCCCGCAGTCCCGGCGTGGCCGATCCGGGTGTGGCGACGGGTGCTGTCGCGCCCGGATCTAGGCATCGGCCTGCTCCTGGCGCTGCTCTGTTACGGCGCGGTGCGCGCCACCGGGCGCTGGGTCGGCTTTGTTCGCGACGAGGGGTACTACTTCAAGGCGGGCGAGCAGTACTTCGAATGGTTCCGTCTGCTCTGGCGCAACCTGTGGTCGGGGCGGCTGCTCGAGACCTTCAGCGACGCCACCATCGTGCGCCACTGGGACTACAATCACGAGCACCCGGTGCTGATTAAGACGCTGATGGGTTTTTGCTGGTGGTTCACCCACGACGTGCTCGGCATCACCTCGGGTGGCGAGGGCTTTCGAGTCGTCGGCGCGCTGGCCGCCGCGATCTGCACCGCGGGCACCTACGCCCTGGCGCGCCGCGCCGGGCTGGGGCGGCCCGTCGCCGTCTTTGCCGGCATGGCCTGGTGGCTCATGCCGCACAATTTTTTTCATAGCCACCTGGCCTGCTTCGACGTGCCGGTCACCGCCATGACGGTGCTGGTCGTCTACACCTACCTGGCGGGGCGCCGCTCGTTGGCGGGGGCGGTCGTGGCCGGCATCGTGTTCGGACTGGCCTGCGCCACCAAGCACAACGCGCTGTTTCTCGTCATCTTGCTGGTCTGCCATTTCGCGGTGACGCGCTGGCGCGAGTTCGAGGTCGACACGCGGCCTGGCGGCGGATTGCGGCTGCCGCCGATTCCGCTCACCTTCGCCTTCATTCTGGTGTTCGCACCCCTGATCATGTATCTGCACTGGCCGTATCTCTGGCACCATCCCATCGAGCGCTTCGGCGGCTATCTCGGCTACCACCTGAACCACGAGCACTATCCGGTCGCCTACGGCGACGTGCTGCTGGTGCGTCCTCCGTTCCCGTTCAGCTTTCCGTGGGTGATGACCTGGTACACCATGCCCGAGACCACGCTGCTGCTCGGCCTGATCGGGATGGGGATCGGTCTGCGCACGCTGTGGCGCGGCTGGCGCGGGCGGCTGTTGCCGGCAGACGGCCCGACCAGCGTCGACGGCGACCGGCCACCGTCGACCATGTTGATGTGGGGCATGATGGCGGTCTTCCCGCTGGCGCTGATCGCGCTGCCCAGCACGCCCAGGTTCGGCGGCATCAAGCACTGGATGCCGGCGACGCCCTTTGTCGCCCTGTTCGCGGCGCTGGCGCTGGAGCGTGCGATCGACGCGACCGGTCGGCTGTTCGCGGCGCGCTGGCGGCCCTGGTGGACCGGCGGCCTGGTCGCGCTGGCGCTGCTGCCGTCGCTGATCGGGACCGCGGTCACCGTCGGCAACGGCGACAGTTACTACAACTCTTTTGCCGGTCTGATCCGAGGCGGCGCCGAGCACAACCTGCAGCGCACCTTCTGGGGCCACGCCGGGCATCGCCTGATCATCGACGCCATGAATCGACTGCCCGACGGCGCGCGGGTCTTCTTTCACCGCACCAACTTCGACTCCTTCAACCGGTACAAGCGAGATGGTCTGCTCAAGGGCACGGTCCACTACGCATCCGACGTACGCGGTTCCGACTACGCCATCATTTTTCACCAGGTCGGCTACGTCGAGGAGTATTACCAGGTCTGGAAGGAGTACCAGACGCGGGCGCCGATCGCCGGCGTCTACCTCGAGGGTGTGCCGCTGGTGACCTTTTACGCGCGCCCGGGAAAACCACTGCCGTCAGGCCTGAAGAACATCGAGCTGTAAGGAGAAGCGCCCATGGCCAAACGTCCCGACGCGATCCCGACCATCGAGAAGATCACCGAGGAGGCGCGTTTTCTGCTGCGCACGCTGCTGCGCGACGATCTGTTTGGCAACACGGTGGCGTTGACCGAGGCCGAGAAGCTGCTCGAGCCGAGCCTGTCGCTGGGCTTTGCCGATTACTGCGCCTTTCTCAAAAAAGGCGCCTACCTCGCCATCGATCGCACCAGCAACACGGTGACCGTGACCGAGCGCGGCCGGTTGATCTCCGAGGGGCTCGACGATCCCAATTTTCACACCGACATCGCGCTGCACTTCGCCAGCCGGGTGCGCGGCGGCGAGTCGACCCGCACCGCCGCCACTCCGATGCGGCCGCCGCCGTTGCACACGGCGACCAAGCCCGGCCTGGCGCCGGTCAACGAGATCGCGGGCCGGCCTGCCGCGGCCAACCCCGACGAGGACCTGATCGCCGAACGCTACGTGCGCTACGACGCGATCGGGCAGGGCAGCCTGGGCACCGTCTACCGCGGCAAGGACGTGCTGCTCGGCAACGCGGTCGCGATCAAGGAGGTGAGACACGTCTTCGAATTTATCTCGTACCTGTCGCGCGACGAGATCATCCGCCGGTTGCGGCGCGAGGTGATCGCCCAGAGCTCGCTCGAGCATCCGCACGTGATGCCCATCCACGACGTCGACTTCGAGATCACTTTTCCTTATCTGGTAACCGACTACGCCCAGGGCGGCTCGCTCAAGGAGCGGCTGTTCCACGCCAAAGTCGACGGCCGCAGCCAGACCGCCATCCCGGTCGACGTCGCTATGCGCTATCTGATGCAGATCGCCTACGCGCTCGACTATGCGCACGCCCAGGGGGTGGTGCACGCCAACCTCAAGCCCGAGAACGTGCTGTTCGACCGCATGGGCAACGTCAAGCTCACCGACTTCGGTCTGACCCGCGTCACCGAGAAGGACAGCTCGCAGTCGGCGCCGGTCTACGTCGGCGTCGGCGCGCCGAGCTACATGGCGCCCGAGCAGTTGCACGGCCAGGAGCCGGTCGGTCCCGCGGCCGATGTATATGCGCTGGGCATCATGCTCTACGAGATGCTGACCGGCAGCCTGCCCGGTCGCCGCTCGCCGATGCCGTCGGCGGTCAACCAGGAGGTGCCGGCGCACCTCGACGACCTGTTCGACCGCATGACGCGCGATCAGCTCGACCAGCGATGCCAGACCATGTCCGACGTGCTCGGTCACGTCTACGCCAAGCATCCGGCCGACCGGCTGGTCGGTCGCGGCGCGCTGGTCCTGTTTCAGCAGGATCCGCTGCGGGCGGCGGCCGAGGAGGCGGCCGGGAGCGATGCTGCCCAGGCCGACGGCACCAGCGTCGAGGACGATATCTCCGACGACAGCGATCTCGACATGCCGGTCACGGATCCGCGGCTCAAGGCGCCCACCGAGGAGGATCTCAAGTGATCGCGCCTTTCACCACAGCGCCTTGCGCAGTCGCCTGGGCTGCGGCGGCGCCAGCACCTCCCCGGCGTCGAGCCCGAGCAGGCGCGCCCCCTCCTCGACGGCGTAGCGCATGAAGCCATCGACCGTCTGAGGCTGGCGCTGCTGCTCGGAAAACCCCTTGATCGCGAGCGCCGACTCCTCCTCCTCGATCAGGCTCTGCTTGATGACGGCCGTGATGCGCCGCCGCGCGGCGGCGTCGAGCAACCACTGCTCGGGGCACCAGACCACGCGCGGTCCCGAGATCAGATCGCCCTGCTGCCATTTGAAGGGATAGAGCCGGCAGGTCATCGGCCGCAGCTCGTAGATGGCGCAGCGCCGCTGCGATTGCATCCGGTGCAGGAACACGCACGGCTTGATGGGACCGCAGTTGAGCATCACGTGCAGCCGTTTGCCGTCGAGCGACACCGGTGGCGAGCGCCAGTTGTCGCGGCGCTCGGCCAGGTGGCAAAACTCGGTCGGTGGCACGGTCAGGCCGACGCTGATGCGCGCGATGTCGTGCACGGTCAGCGACAGCAGCAGCTCGCAGCAGTGGCCGGGACAGCGCGGGCAGGGGTTCGCGCTGCCCTTGAAGCGGCGCAGGCAATCGGGCAGGTGCGCGATTTTGGCGTAGTCGGCCGGGGTCGGGTAGGGTGCCAGCTTGATCCGGGGCAACTTGATCCGCGCCCGGCGGTTGCGAGTGTCGGCCATTTCGTCGTCATGCTCCCTGCGCCACGGCGGGCGCTCACCGGGTCAAGAGCAGCTCCAGCGTCTGGGTGGCGCGCTCGCGATGCTCGGCGATGAACTTGCGCAGCAGATCGGTCTGCTCGTTTTCGCTCTTGGCCTCTCGCAGCTTGCCGATCAGCTCCAGCACGGCGCCGGCGCCGACCGGCGCGCTGCGGGCGACCTGCATCACCGTGCCCGGCGACAGCATACAGAGCCGCGCCATGGCCTCGGGTGCGAAGGGATCCTGCGCCGACACCGACGGCAGCGGACCGGAGGGAATGCCGGTGCGCGACACGCCGCTGAGGCCGGACAGCCCGCTCAGATGCATGGCGTTGTCCTCGTCATCCCAGTCCGAGACGCGCGGCTGCGAGGGATCGGACACTCCGTGCACCGAGCCACCGCCGTCGTCGTCGTCCCAGTCCGCGGCGCTGGGCCTGGCCGGGGCCGGGATCGGCTTGACCGGCCGCCGCATCTGGCCCTGGTCCGGGTGGATCGACGGTCGGGGGAGCGGCTGCGGCATGGGCCGCGATGGCGGTGCGGCCCTCAAGGGCTGCTGATCGCGGCGCGGTTGACCGCCCGTCGACGGTGAGCGTGGCGGCGGGGACGCCCGGGCCGCCGCTGGCAGGGGGGGGGCGGGATCGGCTCGCCGCGGCGCGGGTGCCGCCGTTGGTGGCGTCGGTGGTGGCGCCGGTCGGCCCGTGCCCGGGTCGGTCTTCAGCGCGTCGATCTGCGCTTCCGCGCGCTCCTGGCGATCGCGTCTGGGGCGCTGCAGGACGCCGGCCTGGACCGCCACCTCCTCGTGCTGGATCTGCTCGTAGGCGCCGACGCCGTCGGTCGCTGGCCGGACGGTGCCATCGTGGCCCGCGTCCGAGTAGGTCGGTCGCGCCACCTGGGCGCTGCGGTGATGGGTCTGCTTGGCAGCCCTGGCGATCGGCGAGGTGTCGCTCGAGGAGTCTTCGCCAAACCGCTCCAGCTCCTCGAGCCGCGCCTCCTTGAGCTCGTCGAGGTAGTCCTCGACCGCGTCGGCCGAGATATCGCCCGCCGCCTGCCACTGCTCGGGGATGAGCGAGCCGGCGCCCGAACGCCGCCTTCGTTTTTTGGCCAGCTTGCGTCGCTCCTTGAGCGCCTCGAATTTCTGTTTGTCCTCGACCTGGACGTTGAGGTCGAGGATCAACTCCTTGCCGTCCTTGTCGCCCAGCTCCTTGAACAGCTCCTCGGTGGCACCTTTTTTCTTTTTGGCCGCGATCTGCTCGGCGGTCTCCTTCTTCTTGACCGAGGCGCGCACGTCGAGCAGCAGGGCGCGGCCGTCGAGCTTGGCCACTTCATCGCCAAAGCGCTCGCCCATCGCCGGCTGCGGCTCCGACGCCTCCTCGACCGGTGTCCCGTCGGGGTTTTTCTTCGGCTCGCGCCTGGTCGCGGCCTTGACCTCGAGGATCAACGCCTTGCCGTCCTTGGCGGCGAGCGCATCGCCCATGTGGGTGATCTCGTCGTCGTCGTCGGGGACGACCCCCGGTTTGACTTCGAGGATCAGCTCCTTGCCCTCGCGCCGCGCCATATCGCCGGCTAGGTTGTTCTTGGTCGAGACCTTCTTGGGCTGGTCGGAATCCTGCCTGTGCTTGGTCGGTTTGACGTCGAGGATCAGCTCCTTGCCGTCCTTCTCGCCGATCGCCTCCGCCATGTCCTTGCGGCTCTTCTTGGCCTCGGCGATCTTCTCCTCGCGCCGCAGCTCCTTGCGCTCGACCGGTCGGCTCGACACGGCCGACGGTGCCGCGTTGACGGCGCCGCTGCCACCCATGGCCATGACCAGGCGGTAGCGCGCCTCCTTGACCACCGACGCCTCGTCGTCGGCGAAGGCGTTGCCCTTGATGCCGCCGTGGGGCTGGGTCGGGCCGCGGAGAGCCGGGCGCGACTGTCGCTCCGGATCGAGCGCCTCGACCGGCGGATAGGTGATCCCGGCGAGCGAGGCCGGCGGGGTCGCCGACGTCACTCCGTTGGCCTCGGCCAGGCGCACTCCGAGCAGCGCGTCGCCGTAGTGCTTCATGGCGAGCGACGCCCAGGTCTCCTTGGGGTGGATCGGTGCCCGGTCGTTGGCAGGTGACATCGGGTTCGATGGTAGCGCGTCGATCGAACTGGCGCCAGGCGCGACCGGTCACTCCACCGGCGTCTCGAGACCGGCCTCGTCCAGCGGTTGCGACGCGCAGGCCCGCAACCCGATGTAGACCAGGGCGGCGGCCGACAGCAGCGCGAACAGCACGGCCGCCATCTGGCCGACGCGGTGGGCGGTGCTCACGTCCCGGCCAGCGCTGCGGGACGTAGCCAGCCGCGCCAGCGCCTGCTGCATCACCAGCTCGCGCATCTCGCTCGCGATCGGATCGGCGGGCAGCCGCTCCAGGCGAAACCGGTAGATGACGCCCAGCGGCTCGAGTTGGTCGGTGACCGAGGCGCTCTGCACCAGCTTGCGGTGTTGCTCGAGCCGGTCGCCGGCGCGCACGATGTCGCGGTAACGCTGCGCCAGCTCGGGCGGCAGCGTGGCCACTCCGTCGACCACGGCGAGCTTGTCTTTCAGCAGCGGGTCGGCGCCGGCGGAGGCGGTCGGCGTCGCTGGGGGCTGGCCGCCGCGCTCGGTGTCGGCGCCGAAGTCGATCTCGGCCTGGGACGGATCGTCGTCGGCTCCGTAGCTCGAGATGCGCGTCGCTGCGCCGCAGCAGTCGCAGACGATCTGGACGCTGCTGCCGACGACCGAAAGCGAACGCGCTGGACCTACCGCCGAGCAGACCGGGCAGGAGAACACCAACCTGGCGCTGGTCATCGGGTCACCTCGACCGCGGGTGCCAGCGACAGCTCGGCTGGATCGAGCTCGTGCCACGGGTTGGGAACGAAGGTGCCGAGAAAAACCAGCGCGCAGACAAAAGCGGTAAGCTTTTGCCGCGGCGTCAGCGGCCGATCCTCGATCGCGGGCGGGTGGGACAGGCCGATCAGGCCGGTCATCGCCAACATCACCACCAGCAGGCTGATCCACAGCAGGTTCTGGGTCAGGCCGAAAAGCAGCGCCAGGTAGCCGAAGACCGAGAGCGAGATCGCGCGCGCGTGGCGGCCGGCGACGGCAAAGGCGATGTGGCCGCCGTCGAACTGACTAAAAGGCTGCAGGTTGAGCCAGGTCAGGTACATGCCGAACCAGCCGGCATAGGCGGTGGGGTGGATCCAGACGTCGGCCCCGGGCGGCAGCGTGCCGTAGACGAGCCAGCGCGCCAGGGCATAGGCAACGCTGTCCCCCTCGACCACCACCCCCACGGTGTCGGCGATCAGCGCTATATCCTCGGCGCTCTTGACCTCGGACAGGCCGAAGCCGACCAGCAGCACGACGAAGGCGACCGCAAATCCGACCAGCGGGCCGGCGGCGCCGATGTCGAGGATGGCGCCCCGGCTGCGCGACGGCTCGCGCATCGCGATCACGGCGCCCAGCGTGCCGAGGCCGGCGGGCAGCGGGATGAAATAGGGCAGGCTGGCGGCGACGCCGTAGTGGCGCGCCACCAAGAAGTGGCCCATCTCGTGGGTGAAGAAGATCAGGAGCAGCGGCAGCGAGAAGGTGAGGCCGCCCAGCAGCGCGCCGGGCTCGCGCAGCACCGTCAACAGCGGCTGGTAGAAGAACACCGTCGCCGGCAGCTCGCGCGCCAGCCCGACGCCGGCCAGGGTCGTGGTCACCACGGTCAACGCGAACAGCAGCAGCGGCGTGCCCCAGCGCCGCGGCTGTTCCGGGGGGGCGGGGGCTTCTGCGGTCGAGGGGGCCGCGTCGGGGCCGGCGGTCATGGGTCAGCTCTTGGGACTCTTGCTGTCGAGGTCGGCCACCTGGATGGTGTCCTTGTCGACGGTGAAGATGGTCAGCGGCGTGATCGAGTCGCGACTCTGATCGAAGCTGGTGACGCCGGTGACGCCGGGAAAGTCCTTGACTCCGACCAGCCGCGCCCGCATCTCCTCGCGCGTCTTGGGCGCCGGCGCGCTGCCGCCGCGGATGATCGCGGCCACCAGCTTGGCCCCGTCGTGCGCCTGCGCCTCGATCAGGGTCGGCTTGCTGTTGTGGGCCTCGGCAAACGCGGTCACGAATTTCTGTACCTGGGTCTCGCCCGAGTCCGGATTGAAGCCGTCGACGAACAGCGCGCCGCGCACGTACTTGCCGGCGCGCTCGATCAGAATCGGATCGTTCCAGCCGGCGCCGCCGAGCAATTGCACCGGTTTCATGCTCTCGTTGCCGGTGGTCTTCTTGTAGTCCTCGATGGCATCCTCGTCGCCGGTGGTGATGATGTCCTCGTACTGCAGGGTGGGCGCGATCAGCCCCGCCGCGCGCTGGTCGTCGGCGATCAGGATCGCGTCGAAGTCCACCAGCGGTGTCAGGCGGGACTGGCACTCCTCGATCGCCTTCTTGCGCGAGAAGGCGCGCTTGAGCTCGCGCGCCTTGGCCACGCAGTTCGCGTACTCGGCGCGCGTCCCGATGCTGAAGCGGCCGACCAGCTTTTTCACCGGCCCGGTGAAGGTCGTCTCGTCGTGGTCGTAGCCCTCGACCCCGACCAGGTAGCCGTGCCGCTGGTCCACCTCGTCCCAGAAGTCGTTCATCAGCTCGACGCCGTACGGGATGCGCGGGTAGAGCACGGCGAACCTGGTCATCTTGAGCCGGTCCATGGCCAGCTCGGCCAGCGCCTTGGCCTGCTTTTTATTGGTCAGCCCGTAGCGGAAGATCCAGCCGCCCAGCTCGGTCAGACCATTGCGCCGCGAGAACGAGATCAGCGGTACGCCCAGCTCCTCGGCCTTGAGCGCGGCGGCGACCGCGGTGTTCTGCAGGATGGCGCCGATGACGACGATGGCGTGCTCCTTGAGCGCCAGCTCCTCGATCGCGCGCGCCGCGCCCTCCGGCTCGCCGCCATCGTCGCGCACCGCCAGCGTCACTCCCCCCCGCGTCTCCTTGCCGGCCAGCTCGGCTCCGAGCTGGATCGCGTACAGAGCGCGTTCGCCGTACACCTTGTACTTGCCCGTCAGCGGCAGGACCACGCCGACCACGATCGGGTTGACCGCGAGCCGCTGCTGCAGCCGGTTCGCCATCTCGCGCGCCGGGGCGGCGAACTGGCCGGAGGGATGCTGCTCGAGATAGCGGTCGACCGCCTCGCGGCATTGCGTGAAATCGCGCAGGTGGCAGTAGATGCGGGCGAGCTTGAACGACACGATCTCGCCCGCCGGCGATCGGGTATCGATGCTCTCGGCGGCCTCGCGGATGGCGCGAAAGTCGAGCTGCGATTCGATCAGGTTGCGGGTCAGCGTCTCGAGCTGGCGTCTCTCTTCCTCGGTGCGCGACTGCTCCATCGCCTTGAGGTACCAGGTCAGCGCCTGCGCCCCCTCGCCGCTGGCGTTGAGCGTCTGCGCCAGCTTGACCGCGAGCTGCATTTTTTCACCCGGATCGCTGACCCGGTCGTAGGCGGTGCGCAGCGGCGCCACCGCGTCGTTGGCGCGGCCGCTGTCGATGTCGTACTGCGCCATGGCCAGCCGCGCCCGCTGGGCGTGCGGGCTGTCCGGGTGGTCGTGCGCGAGCCTGGCATAGGCGTCGCGGGAACGCCGGAGCTGGCCCAGCTCGCGCGCCAGGTCGCCGCTGGCGGCCAGCGCGTCGTCGGCCAGATCGCTCTCGGCGAACTGCGCCATAAACGCATCCAGCTTGACCAGCGCCGCCTCGGTGTCGCCGCGATGTCGCGCCGCCAGGGCGTCGTCGTAGGCGGCGCGCGCCGCCTCCTCGTAGTCGACCTCGACGCCGTTGATGATCACGCGCTTGGGGCAACCGAGCAGCAGGGTCGCCGCGCAGAAGATCGAGATAAAGGCGACCAGCGAAGCGATGAGACGGACCATGGGTGCAGCCTAGCAGAGGGGTGGCTCCAGGGAGAAGCGATGGCGCTGCAAAAAAATTCCCGCTTGCCTGTCAGCGGCAGCGGCGCCGTCGCCAGGCCAGGCCGATCAGGAGCACGCCGCCAAGCGCGAGGCACAGCGCCGCGGTGTCGTCTGCCGCGCAGGCGCAGCCGCCCGGCACCAGCGCGATCCGCTGGGGCTGCCCCGACTCGGGCGGGTACAGGACGTCGATCGTGAAGCGCCTGGTCACCACGAGCGGCGGGTTGCCGTCGTCGGCGAGGGTCAGCGTGGCGTCGTAGTCGCCGGGCTCGGCAAAGGTGTGCTGCAGGGTCGGGCTGTCCGAGGTCAACGACTCGGTCGACGCGACCGCCACCTCCCAGCGATAACTGAGATGGTCGCCGTCGGGATCGGAGCAGGGTGTGGCGTCGAAGGTCACCGTCAGCGGAAAGGGGCCGGACAGCGGTGATACCGTTGCCGCGTCGATGTCGGGCGGGTTGTTGTCGGTGACGGCGATCCGGATTTGGCGGGTCGCCGCGTTGGGCGGCTGCTGGTCATCCTCGGCCGTGAGCACGGCGAAGTACTCGCCGTTGCTGGTGTAGACGTGGCTGGTCACCGCCTCATGCGAGATCGTGGACGAGTCGCCGAAGTCCCAGCTCAGGGTCACCGGGTCGCCGTCCGGGTCGCGCACGCCGCTGGCGTCGAAGGCGACGGTCAAGGGCGCCGGTCCGAACAGCGGTGTGGCCGAAGCGGTCGAGACGTCGGGTGGCTGGTTGGCGGCGCCGCCGACCTCGATCGTGACCACGGCGGTTCCGGTCAGCGGCGCGCTGCCGTCGTCGGTGACGGTCAACACCACGTTGTAGCTGCCGTCTGCGGCGAACACGTGCTCGAGCGCGGCGCTGGTGCCGTGGCTCGAGCCGTCGGCGAAGTTCCAGTCCCAGGCCGCGATCGAACCGTCCGGGTCGCTGCTGGCGCTGCCGTCGAAGCTGACCGTCAGCGGCGCCTGGCCGCTCAGCGGCGAGGCCGAGATCTGCGCGGTCGGCGCCTGGTTGCCCGGGGTGGTGACCTGGATGCTGGCCGAGGCGGTGTCGCTGCGGCCGCCGCTGTCGGCCACGCGCAGGGCCACCGTGTGGTTTCCGGCGGCCAGCGCCGGGTAGTCGATCAGGCCGTCCGCCTCGTCGGTCTCGGCCGCGCCGTCCAGGCTGAAATAGTAGTGGGCGATGTCGCCGTTGGGGTCGCTGCTGGCCGTGCCGTCGCAGCTCACGTCGAGCGGCGCGTTGCCCGAGGTCGGCGTGCAGGTCAGGCTCGCCACCGGCGGCTCGGGGGTCACCGGGATGGCGCAGCTCACCTCGCTCGAGTAGTCGCTGAAATTGCCAGCCGCGTCGACCGCGCTCACCGCGACGTAGTAGGTCGAGCCCATGGTCAGACCGCTCAGGTCAAAATAGATGCTGCCCGTGTTGCCGGAGCTGCTGTAGTCCACGGCGCAGGTGCCGGGCCGCGCGCAGCCGGCGCTGCGCGCCTGCTCTCCCCAGTAGACCCAGTAGCGGCCGATCGGTTCCGAGGTCACCTGGTCCCACTGGATGCGCGCGCTGCCGCCCGCGCCCGGGGTACAGCTCACGTTGAGGGGGGAGTCCGGCGGCGTGGTGTCGCAGCCCCGGAAATAGCCGCCGCAGCCGGTGTCGTCGGAGCCGGTGGCCCAGCCGCGGCGGTCCCAGGTGACCAGGTCGAGCAGATGCCCGGCGGTGAAGCCGACCCCGTCGTCGCAGGGAGAAGCGCTGCACTCCGGATTGGCCCAGGCGATGTTGGGAATGAGGTGGTCTGCCACCGCGCTATCGTTGAAGTCGGCGAGGCCGAGCGCGGCCGCGCTGTACATCTCGATCCAGACGTTGGCCGACGACAGCCCGGCCTGGACGTCGCTGCGGTAGTAGGCGCGGTCGTCGCGATCGGCCGTGTGGCCAAGGACGTAGAGCGCCGCCTTTGCGACAGCCTGCTCGGCGGTCGAGCCGGAGCTCACCTTGCCCTCGAGAAAGGTGTGGGCGTTGTCGTCGTCGCCCAGGTAGCCGAGCAGCAGCATGGGCATGGCCGCAAAGCCGATCAGATCGTCGGCGCTGCCGCAGATCAGCCGCTGACGGAAGATGGCGGTGCGACCCGGGATGGTGGCGAGACCGGCCTTGCGCGCGGCTAGGAACTCGGCCGCCCACAGGTGCTGCCAGTCGGTGTTTGAGCTGGTGGTGCGGGTCACCCGCGCCGGGCAGGTGACGTAGTTGACGTCCGAACAATTGAAATGGCCGCGGCCCACGCAGTACTCGTTGAGCAAACCGTCGAGCCCGGTCTGCATGTCGCCGTAGTCGGCCATGGCCGCGGAGCCGAGATGGGTGGCCTGGCCGCCCGTCACCCCCAGGTTGGCGAGCGGGGTGGGCGCCAGGTCGCCGTTGCTGAGCCGGATCACCGCGTCGCGGCCGTAGCTCGACGTGCCGTAGTTGGCCGACTGGCTGCCGGTCCCGAAGGTCATCGCGAAGGTCAGGTCGGCCGCCTGCAGCGTCGTCCCGCCGTTGCGCGAGACGTCGAGGGTGTACTTCTGGCGCTCGCCCGGCATCAGGTAGCCGGCCACGGTCCGGGTCGATGCGTCGAGCTGCGGAGCCGGGATGGTGAAGCCGCTGGCGCTGGCAGCCAGCACGAAGCTCGCCAGCGGGTACCCCATGTTGTTCTGGACCCAGACCACCAGCGCCGCGCTGCCGCTGGCCGGCACCTCGAGCGAGTCCACCTCGGGCCGCACCACCACGTTGTAGCCCGACTGCCACAGCGTGTTGCACCAGTGGGCCCGCGCCGGCGCCGGGCTCTGCAGCAAGGTCAGCGCGACGATCACCGCCAGTAGCGCGGTCCTCGCCCGCGGGCATGAATCCATGATCCCTCCGACAACCCTGGTCCCCCAAGTTTACCCGCGCTAGATTGCGGTTTAAAGGTAATGGGGTCGATTTCTTCCGATGTCTCCGTCGGTGCTTGATCGCCACTGTGCGTGCTATCGGGGCGCACTGCTGCTGGCTGTGCTGCTCGACGGCGCCTGCCCGGCGACGCGGCCGCCGGCGACGGACGGCGGCGATCCGCTGCTCACACCGCTGCACCGCGCGGCCCAGGCGGGCGATTCGGCGTCGGCGACGGCGCTGATCGATCAGGGCGCGCCGATCGAGGCGCGCGATTGCTACGGCTGGACGCCGCTGCACCGCGCGGCCATCGCCGGTCGCGCCGAGGTGGCGGCGCTGCTCGTGCAGCGCGGCGCCGACGTGGCAGCGCGCGGCCGCTACGACATGACGCCGCTGCACTGGGCCAGCCTGCGCGGCCACGCTGCCGTCGTCACAGCGCTGCTCGCGGCCGACGCGCCGGTCGACGCGCCCGATTTCTACAGCATGACGCCGCTGCACCTGGCCGCCAACCGCGAGACCGCGCAGGCCCTGCTCGATCGCGGGGCTGCGCTCGAGACCAGGGACGTGCGCGGCATGACACCGCTGCACTACGCCCGCACCGGCGACGTGGCCAAGGCGCTGCTCGACCGCGGCGCCAACGTCAACGCCCGCGCCACGTCGGGCGCCACGCCCGCCACCATGACCGGCGTGGCCGAATGCAAGCCGGGCGCCGTGATGGTCTACCCGTCCAGGGACACCGTGCGCGTCCGCGAGCAGAGCGGCCGGCTCGAGCTGATCGTCTGGAACGTGGCCGATCGCGCGCTGTCCGATGTGACCGTCGCCGTCGACAGCGCGGGCAGCCTGGCGGTGGCCACGCCCGCGCGCATCGAGCGCTTCTACCCGGGCCAGATGGTGACCATCGCGCTGGCGGTCGAGCGCCGCGCCGACGTGGCCCGCGGCAAGCATCGGTTCGACGTCACCCTGGCCGAGGCCGGCGCGCCGGTCGCCACCTGCAACCTGCGGCTCGACAGCCGGGAGGGGATCACGCCGGAGGATCGCGGCATGATCCCGATCGGCACCGTGCAGCTTCGTCAGGAGCCGTCGTGGGTGCAGTACCTGGCCTACGGCACGGTGCCGATCTTGCTGGTGGCGCTGTGGCTGGGCTGGCTGCTGGTCGAGCGGCTCAGGCGGCGCTGACCGGGGATCCGCGACGGCGGCGCGCGATCCGGGTCAGCAGCAGAGCCAGCCCGAGCACGGCCGCCGCCGACAGCGGCAGCGAGATCCAGAAGCCGGCGTTGGTGCGGCCGCCGAACAGCCGCTTGCCGGCGATCTGCTTCAGCGGCAGGCCGTACAGCGTGCCGCTGTAGGAGCCGGCGAAGACCATCCACTGGCCGTTGATTTGCGCCGCTGCCGGTGACGACCACGCGCTCTCGCCGTAAGCCAGCGACTCCCACAGCGGCTGGCCGGTGTAGGCCAGCCACTGCGGCTCGCCGTCGACGATCGAGACGCCGTGCAGGTGGTGGTCCCACGAGGCGGCGATCGCGCTGCCGCCGTCGCCGTCGATCAGCAGCGCCGGCGAGGCGTAGATGCCGCCGCGCGCCCAGTAGCGCCAGACCGGCTGTCCGCTGCCCAGGTCCAGCGCGTACAGCGTGCGATCGTAGGCGCCGATGACGACCAGATCTCGGCCGCGGACGGTCGCGATGGCCGGCGAGCCGGTGATGCGCTCGCCGGTCTTGTAGCGCCAGATCTCGGCGCCGCTGACCGCGTCGAGCGCGCGCACCAGGCCGTACTTGGAGGCCAGCACCAGGTGCCATCGCTCGCCGACGGCCGCCAGCGCCGGCGGGCTGCGAATGGCGTCGAGCTCGGTGTGTTGCCAGAGCAGCTTTCCGGTCGCCGCGTCCAGGGCGTAGAGATTGCCGTTGGCGGAGCCCACGAACAGCCGCGGCTGGCCGGCGACCTCGGCGCAGAGCGGCGCGGTCAGCTCGTTGTCGCCGAGCAGCGTGCGCCAGCGTCGGCGGCCGCCCTCTGCATCGAGCGCGCTGACGCCCGCCTCTTGCAGGTTGTGCGCCAGCGAGCGGTCCCAGACCCAGTGTGCGAGCACCACCACCTGCTGACCGGCGACGTCGAGCACGCACGGCGCGGCCAGCCGGGCGCCGCCGATGGTCGGCTGGTAGTCCTGCACCGAGTGGATCCACAGCCGCTGGCCGGTCGCCCCGTCCAGCGCGTAGAGCAACCGGTCGGACGACGCCACGAACAGCGCGCTGCGATCGCCGACCGCCTCGATGGCCGGCGCGGCGAAGACGCCGCCGCCGGTGGTGAACTTCCAGCGCAGGCTGCCGTCGGCCGCATCCAGCAGGTAGACGTTTTTGTCGTAGCTGCCGACCGCGATCACGGCGCGGCCCTCGATCGCGCCGAGCGCCGGCGATGACCAGACCGTCATGTTGGGGGAAAAACCGAACACGCGGCCGCTGGCCTCGAAGGTCCAGCTCCGCACCGGGTCGCTGGCCGGCGCGGACAGGATCGCCACAGCGCTGTTGCGCGCGTCGCCCCGGCTCTGCCGCCAGCCGCCGCGTCCGATCTCAGCCGGCTGCGCCGGCGCCGGTCGCGGGCTTGTTGCCGCCGCCGACAACAGCAGCAGGCAGAGCGCCCTGGTCCCGCCAGACATCGATCACCTCGAACGCCTTGCTCGGGCAATGGTCGACGCAGGCATAGCACATCTGGCAGTGCGCCTGCCGCACACCGTCGTCGTCGATGGCGCCCGTGTCGCACACGCCGTGGCAGGTGCGGCAGTGGTTGCAGCGCGCCGGGTCGATCTGGATCCGCAACCGCGAGAAGCGGTGCAAAAAACCCATCAGGTAGCCCCACGGGCACAGGTAGCGGCACCAGGCGCGCATCACGAACAGCGAGGCCACGAAGATGATGACGGTGGTGGTGGCCGAGGCCGGGTCGTCGCGCGCGGTGAAGGCGAAGTGCACCGGCGACGTGATCACCAGGTGCGAGACGGTGGTGAAGACGATGGCGATCAGGCTCACCACCCGGATCGACCGGGTCGGCAGGTCGTCGATCAGCCCGATCAGCACCAGGTAGCAGAGCAGCAGCAGGGCGCTGCCCCAGTGCAGGCTCGAGTCCTCGATGAACAGGTTGCGGGTCGCGCTCAACCAGACGACGAAACCGAGAAAGAGGGCCATCACCGCGCCCAGCGCGATCTGCTGCCGCCGCGTGGGCCGGCCGCGGTCGCGCACGATGCGCCGACGGATGGCGCAGGCCAGCTCCTGGATGGTGCCGGTGGGACAGATCCAGCCGCAGAAGACGGGGCCGGCGATCAGGCACGACGCGATCACCACCACCGGCAGCGACATCCAGTAGAAAGACTCGGTGTAGGCGGTGCCGATCAGGGTCAGGCCGTACAGCCCGTTGCGGATCATGCCGAACACGCCCAGGCAGGAGTAGATGATCAGGAAGAACACCGCGATCGAGGCCGCCTGCACCAGGTGCCGGACCAACTGCCGCCGCCGCTCGACGTTGTTCGCCAGGATGACCACCACGAACAGGAACAGGATCGACGCCATCTCGATGTTGGTCTCGTCGAGCGAGATGAAGGGCGAGTCGATCAGCTTGGCGAGCGGCATGCGATCGGGCACGGGCGGGGATCTCCTCGGCGGTGGCCGGATGCTAGCAGATCGCTCGCCGGCCAGGGGCGGCGTGACGCAGGCCGCGGGCCCCCGTCATTCGGCGAGGCAGCCGGTCGCCGTGATCTCGTTGAAAGCGACGGTCGAGTTGGCGTCGATGCAGAACAGCCCGTAAAAGACCTGCATCTGGGTCATGTCGCCGCTCCAGGTCATGCCCGCCGGCGTCAGCTCGATGGTATTCCAGTTGCCGTCGACCTCGAATCCCTGGCTCAACCCGTTGACTGTCAGGTAGGCGGTACCGGTCGTGGCGCCGGTGGCGTGGAGCGCGATCGATACCTGGTAGATGCCCTGGGTATTGTAGCTACCGCCGTCGATCATGAGCGGCGAGTTGGCCTGAGTTGCATCCACGCCGTCGCGGTCGAACCACATGTAGTGGTTATTGCCGGGATAAGGAGCGGGGCCGGGCAGGTCATAGCACTCTTCATTGCCGACGCCTCCCCTTTGGAGCAGCAGCCTGTCGTCGAGATCGTAGACCGGAGAGGCCGGGGGATCGGGATCGAGGGTGCCGACCGCGGCGTCGATGATGGCGTGCAGCCAGACACCGACTCCGCTCGGGTCATGGTCGGCACCGCCGACCTGGCGCACGCCCAGCTCGGCCCAGGTGCGCGCGGTCTCCGGCTCGTCCTCGATGCCGGTGGCGTCATAGGTGAATCGCACCGTCAGGTCGCCCCGGGTGAGATCCCAGATCGGTGCAAAGTGACCCTCCACGCCGCAGCCGAGATCGCAACTCCCGAGAATGATCGTGACGGCGCACGGGTTCCCTGAATCGGCTGGCGATCCCTGGTCCGGGCTCGCCGCATCGATCGCCGCTGCCGCGTCCGCGGCGTCGCCGATCTGGTGATCGGACCGGCCAGCGTCGCGGCGGTCGACGGAGGTCCGGTCCGCTGCTCCGGCGTCCGCTGCCATGGCGTCGGAGACAACTGCGTCGGGTACAATAGCGTCGGTTCCAACGGCGTCGGGCGCGGTTCGATCTCCGATGCCGGTGTCGGAGGTGTTGGCGTCTGGTCGGGCCGCGTCGCTGTTGCTGAAGACGACACAGACCCCGCTGCCACATCGATATCCGTCCGGGCAGTCGCTGTCGGAGTCGCAATCCAGAGACCGGCAGACGTGGTCGATGCAGGCCTGTCCCGGGGCGCACGCCTCGTCCCCGCTGCAGCGCAGGCCGGCGCCGCCGCTCCAGGCGATGACCAGGTCGCAGCCGGCGCCGCCTACCAGCGCGGCCAGCGCAAACGCCGGGGCGCAGACGCGACCGAAGACGCGCTCCGCGCCGTCCGCTATTCCGCCAGGCATCCGGTCACCGTGAGGCTAGTGAACGCAACGCTCGAAGCGACGCCGCTGCACCCCAGCGAGTAAAAGATCTGCATCCGGGTCATGTCGCCGCTCCAAATCATGCCGGCCGGTGTCAGCTCGATGGTACTCCAGTTGCCGTCGGTCTCGAAGCCCTGAGCCAACCCGT
Source organism: Deltaproteobacteria bacterium (assembly GCA_016934455.1). Classification (GTDB taxonomy): domain Bacteria; phylum Myxococcota; class JACRCW01; order JAFGSX01; family JAFGSX01; genus JAFGSX01. The sequence continues at coordinate 11,359 of JAFGSX010000608.1, read as the reverse complement.
TGACGGTCATGTAGGCGGTCCCGGTCGTGGCGCCGGTGGCGTGCAGCGCGATTACGACGTCGTAGATGCCGCCGGTGTTGTAGGTTCCCCCGTCGACGTTGACAGGATAGTGCGCCTGGTTCTGGTCAACGCCGTCGCGGTCGAACCAGATCCGGTGATTGTCGCCGGGAACAGGTGGCGAGCTTGGCAAGTTGTAATCCTCCACATCGTAACCCCCTCTCCGCTGCAGCGCCAGGATGTCGTCCATATCTTGATTCGGCTGGTTGACCGGGTCCGGATCGAGGGTGCCTGCTGTCTGATCGATGCTCGCCACCATCCACACTCCGGTGCCTTCCGCAGGGTTGAAATCTTCGCCACCGGACTGGCGAACGCCCAGCTCGGCCCAGGTGCGCACGCCCTGCGGCTCGTCGATGATGCCGGTGGCGTCGTAAGTGAATGCCAGGATCAGGTCGCCCCGGGTGAGATCCCAGCTCTCCGGGAAATGCTTCCGGACGCCGCTCGCGACTTGCTGAAAACTCCCGATTGTCACGGTGACCGGGCAAGAGGTGGCGGCATCGCCGATCGCGACGTCGGCGCGCGAGCTGTCAGGGCTCTCGCGGTCGGTCAGCGCGGCGTCGATGCCCGCCGCCACGTCGCGGTTCTGGCCGCCGTCCCCCATTTGGTCGCTGGCCCACCGGTCGCGGGTTTCTCGGTCGCTGGCCCAGCGGTCGCTCTGCCAACGGTCGAGCCCCCCGCCGTCGGCCGCTGCGCTGTCGCCCGCCGCGGCATCGCCCGCCGCGGCATCGGCGGTCGGCGTCTCGTCGACGATGCATATTCCCAGATCCGGGTGGCAGCGATATCCGACGGGACAGTCGATGGTGTGTTCGCAGGTGACAGCGCTGGAATCGAGCCGGCACAAGGAGCATGACAGGCCGAGTCCCGAGACCAGCACCAGCACCGAGGCGGGGCGTCGGTATCGCCGCAGTTCGCGCACAGAAAAATTGTAGATGGTGCGCCCTGCAGCGTCCATTCAATCGCGGGCGGCGGCCGGGCCGCCGAGACCGAGGAAGCCCGCCACGAAGTCACTGGCCGGTCGCGCGAACACCTCGTCGACGGTGCCCGCCTGCTCGATCGCGCCGTCGCGCATCACCGCGCAGTGGTCGGCCAGCGCGCGCGCCTCGTCGCGCGAGTGGGTCACGTGCAGCGCGGTGAACCCGAGCTCCGCGTGCAGCCGGCGCAGCTCGGCCTGCAGCTCGAGCCGGGCGTTGTGGTCGATCGGCCCCAGCGGCTCGTCGAGCAGCAGCGCCGCCGGCCGGATCGCCAGCGCGCGCGCGATGGCCACCTTTTGCGCCTCGCCGCCGCTCAGGGTCGCCACCGGTCGCTCGAGGATCGGCTGCAGCCCAAGCTGCTCGACCAGCTCGGCCGTGCGCCGGTCGCGCTCGGCGCGCCCGAGGCGGCGGTAGCGCAGGCCAAAGGCGATGTTCTCTAGCACGCTCTGGTGCGGGAACAGCGCCGACTGCTGGAACACCAGCCCGACGTTGCGTCGCTCCGGCGGCAGCCGCGTGGCGTCGACGCTCGCGATCGCGATGGTGCCGGCGTCGGGTGCGATCAGGCCTGCGACGAGCTGCAGCAGCAGCGACTTGCCGGCGCCGCTCGGACCGAGGACGACCCAGTATTCGCCGGCGCCGACGGCGAGCGACAGGTCGCGCAGCGCAAAGCCGCCGAAGCGGCGCTGCACGCCGCCGAGCTCGATGCCGGCGCTCGACGCCGAGACCGGCACACCTCTTCCCGGCGAAGCCGGAGCCGGGGTGGGGGCCCCGGCGCGGCTCTGCCTCGACGGGGGAGGGCCGCCGGGCCCTCCGGTCATACCCGCGCGCCGCCAGGCAAAGGGCATCAGCGTCTGTCCGAACTGCAGCACGACGAAGATCCAGAGGCAGATGACCAGCAGCAGGGTGGCGATCGGCCTGCTCTCGGACGCGCCGGCGCGCAGGAACTCGGTATGGACCAGGACCGGGGCGGTCGCCGGCGAGCTGGCGAACAGGATGATGGCGCCGAACTCGCTGATGGCGCGCGCCCAGGCCAGCGCCAGCCCGACCAGGATGCCGCGGCTGGCCAGCGGCAGCGCGATGCGCCAGAAGGCCGCGCTCGACGGTGCGCCCAGGGTGCGCGCGGCCTGCTCGAGCTGCGGCGGCACGGCCTCGAACGCGGTGAGCGCGCTCTTGATCAGGAACGGTGCGCTGACGAAGACCTGGGCCACGACCACGCCGAACAAGTGGCCTGCGAGCTGGATGCCGAGATGCCGGTCGAGCGCCTGGCCGAGCGGGCTGCCCGGGCCGAGCAGCACGATCAGCGCCACTCCGGCCACCGACTGCGGGACCAGGATCGGCAGATCGATCAGAGACTCGACCACCCGCTTGCCCCAGAAGTCGATGCGCGCCATGGCATAGGCGAGCGGGATCCCCCACAGCGCGACCAGCAGCGTGGCCAGCGTCGACGAGGCGACGCTGGTCCAGAGCGCCTGCTGCACGTCGGCGCGGCCGAGGGTACGCCACAGCGTCTGCACCGAGTCCTGCAGCACCAGGTGCAGCAGCGGCAGCAGCAGCAGCGCCAGCGCGGTGAGCCCGAGCGCCAGGCATGCCAGGGCAAAGCGCGAGAAGGCGCGGCGGCTGCGCCAGACCACGGCGTAGACGAAGGCCAGCGGCAAGAAGCTCTCGAAGGCGTACGGCTGCAGCACCACGAAGCTGAGCACGAACAGCGCGAAAAAGCCCAGCAGCGGCGGCGATCCGAACAGGCTGGCGTAGACCACGACCAGCAGCACGAACAGCGACTTGCGGCCGAGGATGCCCATCACCAGCACGAACAGCACCAGGTAGCCGGCGACGAACAGGCCGAGCTGGCGCGCCGAATTTTTCCGCAGCACCGCCAGCGCGCAGTACAGGGCGTAGGCATTGGCGGCAAACAGCACCAGGTGGGTGGCCGGGCTGAACGCCGGGCCGGGCAGGGCGAACAGCAGTGCGTGGATGGCGACCAGCGCCAGCAGCGCGATCAGGCTCTGTCGCCAGGTCGGGTTCATGGCTGGGTTGTCGCCCTCGCGACCAGCGGCTGCAGCGTCTCGGGCAGCAGGTCGACCTGCTGGCTGGCGGCCGGCCGCAGCGGCCTGAAACCCACGCGCAGCAGCGCGCTCTGACCCGGCTCTCCGAGCAGCAGTGCGACCAGTTCTTCGGCCGCGGCGCGATGGGGCGCGCGCTCGAGGATGGTCAGGCCGTAGGTGATGGGCGCGCCGCGCACCTCGACCCGCTGCCCACCCTTCATCCGCACCTGCGTCGACGCCCGCGCGTAGCCAGGTGCCAGGTCGAAGCGGCCGAGATGGCACCCCGGCTCGAGCGCGGTGATCTTGAGGTTGTGGTCCTCGGCGGTCGAGCGGTACATGAAGGCGTAGTCGACGTTGCGCGACTCGAGCAGGCCGAGCAGCAGCGACTCGTCGGCCACCACCTGTCCGGCGCCGACCCGCTCCCGCAGCCGGCGCTCGAGCTGCTGCCAGCGGGGGTCGCCCGGGTGCTCCAGCTCGCATAGCTGCCAGGCCAGAAGCTGGTAGTAGCCGATCGGCGCGGTGTCGGGATCGACGCGGCCGAGCCGCACCCCCGCGCGCAGCAGCACCTCGGGCCAGTTGTCCGTGGTCACCTCGGCCGTGAACCGGCTGTGGTCCTTGTGCGCCAGCACGATCTCGTTGGTGGCGAAGACGATGTTCCAGGAGGCGTGCCGCGGTCGCAGCATGTTGTCGATGACGGCGGCGTCGGCGACCGCGATCAGGTCGGCCGTCAGCCCGAGCTCGGTCACCTTGCGCGCCGCCTCCTGCGACCCGCTCGGTTCGGCGCGCAGCCGCGCCCCGGGTCGAGAGCGCCCGAACTCCTCGCCCAGCTCGCCGAACAGCCGCGACAGCGACGCGGCGTGGAAGACGATCACCTCGTCGCGCGGCGGGCAGCCCGCCAGCAGAGCGGCGATCGCCAGCGCGGCGAGCGCGCTCGGGAGCCTACTGGCCATTGCGAAACGTGCCAAAGCGATGGAAGACGAAGCTCTTGTGCAAGATCAAGCCGTACAGCTCGGCCAGCGCCTTGTCCTGGTCGTCGACGTCGTAGACCAGGCCCAGCGCGACCAGACGGCTGCGCACCTTGTCCAGCAGGTCGGTCACGGCCCGGGCGTCATGCGGCCGCACCCGCTTGTTGACCGAGAACTCGATGAACTTGCGGTAGCGTCGCAGCAGATCGCGGGCCAGCGCCACCCGCTGCCGGCGCCCCGGGTTGTGAAAGATGCGGCGCAGATCGTCGTCGAGGTAGCCGTCGGCCGCGCGCAGGTAGCGCGTGCGCCCGATGCGCAGGAATTGCGCCACCGTCTTGCGGATGCGCTCGACCGGCAGATCGAGCACCCCGGAGCCGGGCTCGACCTCGGGGGCGGCGCGGCCATAGGCCGCGATCAACTGGGCCACGAAGGTGATCTTGCGCATGGCGCCGCTGCGCGCCCGGTAGCGCTCGCGCCAGGCGGCGTCGGGATCGATGAAGGTGGCAAAGGTCTCGGCGAAATCGTCGTCCGGGTGCTTCTGGGCGTAGTGATCGTAGTCGGGGTTGACGTGGTCGACGCTGTAGGGGTCGACCGGAAAGCGGTTGTGGTCGGGATAGGTGGCGAAGAAGTGGCCGCGGATGCGAAAGACGCGCCTGAAGTCGGAAAGCTGATAGAGCTTGTGGGCGTAGCAGAAGGCGTGGCCGATCTCGTGCTTGAGCAGCAGCACCAGGTCGACCTCGTCGCGGTTCTGGCCGCGCGCGTCGCGGTAGATCTCGCGCAGCGGCTCGCTGACGTCCCAGAACCCGAGGCCGATGTTGGCCGTGTTCTGCACGCAACCGTAGGCGTCCGAGAGGTAGAAGTACGGCCGCAGCTCGACGCCGAATTCCTGCACCTCCGCGATCGCGCGGTCGATGCAGCTCTGCAGCATGGAGCCGGCCAGCTTGAGCTTGAGATCGCAGACCCGGGTCGACAGCAACTCGGTCTTGACCACGGCGGGGTCGTTGAGCAGCTTGTACGAGAGGCGCACCGCTCACTCCATGCCGAGCTGCACGATGCGATCGATCAGGTCCGGGTAGCTCATCCCGGCGTGCAGCGCCGCGCGCGTCATGCCCGCGTCGTGGGAGATGTCGGGATTGGGGTTGACCTCGATGATCTGCGGGCTGCCCTGGCCGGCGCGAAAGTCGACCCGGGCGTAGCCGCGCAGTCCGAGCAGCCGGTGCGCGGCCAGCGCGCTCTCCTCGAGCCGGCGCCGCAGCCCGGCGCTCACCGGAGCCGGCAACACCGGCGTGGTGAAGCGGAAGTAGTCGCTCATCGGCCGCCACTTGGCCGAGTAGGAGCAGATCCGCGGCACGTGTTTGGGCAAACCGGCGTAGGACAGCTCGGCCACGGCCAGCACCTCGGGGTCCTGGTTGCCGAGCAGCGCCACGTGGAACTCGCGGCCGGCCACGTAGGCCTCGACCAGCGCCGGCTGCTTGAACCAGCGGTGGACGTACTGGACGCGCCGTCGCAGCGCCTTGCGGGACTTGACCACCGAGCGGGCGGTGATGCCGAGCGAGCCGTCTGTGCGCGTCGGCTTGACGATCGCCGGCAGCTCGAAATCGTCGATCGTCTCGCCCACCGGCACCACCGCGAACGGCGGCGTCGGGATCTTGGCCGACTTGAGCAGGCTCTTGGTCAGCGCCTTGTCCTGACACAGACCCAGCGTCAACTGCCGGCTGCCGGTGTAGTCGAAGCGCCCCAGCTCGAACACCGCGGCGGCGTTCTTCTCGAGCGTGCAGTCGCCCGACACCTGCTCGCACAGGTTGAAGATGACGTCGGGCCGGTAGCGCTTGGCGCGCCCCCAGAAGTGGCGCGGGTCGCGCGAGAAAGCCGCCCGTTCGATGCGGTGGTTCTTTTCGAGCAGCGCCGATTCGACCTGGGCCACGGTCGACAGGATGTGCATCTCGAGCGCGGGTTGCCCGTTGCTGTCCTTGCTCAGGCGATGAGTGCCATAGGCGATCAGTACGCGTGCCATAGCCCCAACGAAAAGGGCGTCTGGCCTTGGTTGTCAAGGACCGGGCAAATTAAAGCTTGACGCCGGTCACCAGCCGCGGGTGCTGCGGTCGCGCCGAAGCTCAGTACTGCGTGAAGTCGGTGTAGTAGACGTACAGCCGCACGTCGTCGAGGTTGGCCAGGTCGACGTCCATGTTCTCGAACTCGTCGACCAGGTTGAGCACCAGCCTGTAGGCCGAGTTGACCAGCGGCCGGTCGCGCAGCCGGTAATTCCTGTAGAGCTCGGACTCGGCGTAGACGCGGTCGCCATTGAGAAAGGCGTTGACGACCGCGGTGCGCGGCTCGAACTGGTAGAACACCTTGCTGTCGTCGAGAGTGCGCACCGTGCTGGTGCCCTGCTGGATCAGGTAGAGCCTGGCCACGTCGTCGCCGGCGCCGACCCCGACCAGCTCGGCCTCGACGTAAAGGATCTTGTGGTTGCGGGTGAGCGGCGACAGGCGGCGGAACGAGGTGGCGAATTCGCCGACCAGGTAGCCGTCCTTGTCGAGCAGCGAGCCGTCGGTGAGCCGCTCGCGGAAGCCCTGGATGCGGGCGCTCTCGGTGAGCGGCCGGTCGCCCTCGCCCAGGCGCGGTATCGCCAGGATGTCGTCGCGCAGCGAGAGGATGGCGACGCGGGTGTCGGGGCGGCCGTAGCTCTCCTCAAATGCCCCGAAGTCGTTGCCGAGCTGGATCAGGTAGTTCTCCAGGCTGTAGTCGCCGGCGCGCACCATGCGGACCAGGAACAGCTTCTCCAGGTCGGCGTAGCTGGTGCTGGTGTAGTACTCGTAGACCTTGGTCGCCCGGTAGACCTCGGCCAGCGCGTCCTTGAAGGCGATGTCGGCGTTGATCACCGCGTCGTTGCGGTAGATGCGGACGTTGGGGTCGTTGCGCGCAGCCTGGACGTTGATCATGAGCTGCTGCGCCTCCTCCCACTCGCCGAGCAGCGCCAGCTCCTGGTTGCGCAACCGCTGCAGGTCCGAGAGCGCGAGCTGTAGCTGGTACTGCGCGCGCTTGATGTCGAGCTCGGCCGTGCGCAGCCCGATCACCATGTCCATGACCTTGGCCGTGCTCTCGATCTGCGCCAGGTCGCACTGCTGCAGGCCGGTGAACTGGGCGGTCCTCCGGTCGATGCCGGCGATGCCTTCTTCCATCGAGATCAGCGCGGCGCGGGCAATCCCCTCGCCGATGATGCGGCCGACGCCGAGGTTGAGGATCCCGTTGATGCTCATGCCCTTGACCGGGCAGTCGGTGGCGGTGCCGGCGATGCATGCCGAATAGGTGAGCACGTCGCGCGTGAACTCATAGATGAAGGCGACCTCCTCCATCGTCTTCTCGGTGGTCTTGATCAGGGTGTTGAGCGCGATCTTGGCGCCCGCCTGCTGGTACTCGAAGTCGACCGTCTCGCGGATCTCGTCGCACTGCGCCGCCACCCGGTTCATCTCGAGCTCGATGCGGTCGTTGCCGGCCCGCTCCGCCTCGAGCGCCTTTTCGAGGTCGATCCCGGCCAGCTCGACCTGCACCAGCGCGTCGTTCAGCCCGCCGTTGCCCAGCAACCCGCACGGATCGCCGAAGATCGACGCCCGCGGGTTCTGCGCGGCGTAGAGCGGGATCGCGGGATGGACGCTGCCGTCGCTGCCGACGAAGGTGCCGCACAGGTCTCCGAGCTGCCGCTCGTAGTTGGTGCGCAGGTTGGCCAGCTCCTGCTGAAAAGTCTCGCTGTCGGTGGCAAAGGTGCGGTTCTGCTCGAGCGCGGTCTGCTCGCGCTCGGCGGCCAGCGCCACCTTCTGCTGCGCCGAGGCGTAGAGCAGGGCAAAGGCGTTGCTGCCCGGATCGACGTCGAGCGCCGGAAACGGGATGTAGTCCGGTGGGAAACCAAAGTAGGTGATCTCGTCGGTGAGCTTGCTGTAGGCGGTGCGCATGTCGGCCAGCGCCACCCGGTAGCGGCGCTGGATGTCCTCGAGCGTGGCCGCCACCTGCGGCACGTCGTCGGGGGCGAGCCGGGTGGTGATCTCGCTGATCAGCCGCGACAGCAGCAGCGACTCGAGGTAGGTGGCGGTGTAGACGCGCTCGACCACGCGCCGCGCCAGCTCGGCGCGGTTGAACATCTGGTAGCGCGCCGCGATCTCGCTGGCCGCGCGCGCCTTCTGGGTCGAGGCGCGCGCCACCTTGGTCAGGTAGCTGACCACCGTGGCCTGGGTGACGAACGAGCTGCCCGGCACCGCCGCCGCGATCGACGCCCAGATCGCCGGGCTCAGCGCGTAGAAGCGGTCGAGCACCAGCTGGTAGTACTGCGAAGCCAGGTACAGGCTGTACATCTCGTGTCCGGCGCCGCCCGAGAGGTTGATGCCACCCACCTCGAACGCCGAGCCCTCGAAGTCGTGTAGCTGGGTGCCGGCCAGGTCGAAACGCGAGGCGAACGCCGCGGTGAAGTGCTCGTCGCCGAGGGTGATCATCAGCTCGGCGAACAGCCGCTCGTAGCCATCGCGCGCGGTGGCGCCGTCATAGGCGAAGCTCTGGCGCAAGAAGGCGACGATCGCGTCTTTGGTCGCCTGCGGCACCTGGGCCGAGCCGTAGTAATTGCGGTGGATGTCGAGCAGGCAGTCGATGCGCTGGGCGATGCGCTCGATGCCGGCCGGATCGTAGCAGTAGGGCACCTGGTCGCTCTCGGGGTCGCACAGGTCGGGGGCAAAACCGAGCGCAGTGCCGCCGCGGCTGACAAAGCGGGTCTTGTAGCGGAACGCCTGTTCGATCTCGCTCAGCAGCGGCAGGAACTTGGCGCCCGAGGTGGGCGCCGGCAGGTAAAAGACCTTGCCGTCCCGCAGCTCGGTGCGGCTGCCGTTGCAGTAGGCGAGGTTGGAGTCGCGGCAGCGCCACACCGGATCGAGGGTCGCCGTGCCGGTGGCCTCCCACTGCTTGATCACCGGCCAGCAGCTATCGCCGTCGTCGGGATCCTGGCAGGGTAGGGCCGCGATGTCGCTCTGGCTGTAGCGGGTGCGGTCGACCACGAAGTAGACGACGCGGCTCTCCCACGGGCAGGGCACGCGCAGGTCGCCCAGCCGCCGCGGGCCGCAGTCGGTGAGATCGGTGGCAAACGGGCAGACATCGCTGACCGCCAGCGGTCCGCCGTCCTCGCACAGGCCATTGGCCGCGTAGTCGGGGCAGCTATCGTCGGCCTCTGCCGGCAGGCTGGCGCTGTTGGCGCTCTCGACGCCGCCGTCGATCAGGCCGTTGTCCTCGCAGAACCAGTGCACCTCGTAGTTGCCGGCGTAGAGGTTGACGTTCAACACGCCGTTGCCGTTGGCGTCCTCGCCCGGATCGAGCGCGCCATTGCCGTTGAGATCCTCGCTGCGCGGATGGATGACCGTGGCCCCGGCGCCGGGAATGGTGCCCCTCAGGATCGTCAACGCCACATTGCTGGCGTTGCTGGCGGTGAGCGGCTGGGCGCCGATGATCTGGCGCAGGATGTTGGGACTGCAGCTCGGCGACAGCAGGTTGTCGGCCGGGAAGCTGCGCGTCTCCGCCGAGTAGTCGTTGCCCTCGAAGACGTCGGCTATGCTGTTCAGGTTGGCGTCGACAGCGTCGAGCGTCACCGCGTTGCGCTTGAGCGTGATCAGCGCGTAGCCGGCATACTGGTGTTCCTCGGCAGGCCCGGTCTGCACGCCGAACGACTCGCGCACCAGCAGGTAGATCTGCTCGTTGTCGAGCATGAATCCGTCGACCAGCTCGATGCTGCGACGGCGCGGCCGGCCGTCGGGAATCGGATTGGAAGCGGCCAGGCTCAGGTTGATGCGCGCCAGGTCGTCCGGCACGGTCGGCGTGCGGAAGTAGGGCAGTAGCTGATCGCGGCACTCGTAGGCGTAACCCGGCGCGGCCAGACGCTCGCTCTCGTCGTTGTAGAGAAAGCCCGGCGGCACGAAGCCGGGCACCAGCCACGGCGTGGCATTGAGCGCGAACCCGATGCCGGGTCGCTGCGCGCAGCCGCCGTCGCCCGCGCTGGTGGCGTAGCGGCCGCCGACGCGCACGTCGATGCCGCGCGGGGCGGCGAATGGCGCCACGCTCGGCAGGCCGAGGTCGACGATCGGGCTGATGCAGGTCGCAGCCGCGGTGCCCGCCGCACAGGTGCCGGGCGCGGCGGAAAAGGTCAGCCGGAGCGCCGGGTCGCCCAGGAACTGCAGCGCGTAGCTCGACACGATCTTGCCGGTGAGCGAATTGGCGGGTGTGTTGACCGGTCGCAGGTTGAGGGCGAACGGCAGTTCGACCACGCCGGTCGGGATCGGCTTGGCGACAAAATCGTTGGAGTACTGCACCGGCCCGGCCTCGGTCAGGTAGCAGTAGTCGATGCCGTAGAGGTCGCGGCAGGCCTGCATGACCGACGGCCAGCGCCAGGTGCCGTCGATGGTGGAGAGCACCACGGCGTCGAATTCGTCCTCCGAGATGCCGCCGCTCTGGCCGCGCCGGAACTGCGCCCAGCGCTTGACGAACGCGTTGCCCACGTTTTCCAGCAGGGTCAGATCGCTGTGATCGCTCTGCAGCCAGGTGTCGATGTTGCCGTCGCCGAAGCCGGAGAAGTAGTACATGGTGCCGATCCACTGGCCGGCGCTGGTCTCGCGATAGTCGAGGTTGATCCGCTGCGTGCGGCCGTGCAGCCGGGTCACCTCGAGCACGCCGCTCCAGCGGGAGGCCGCGCTGGGGCGCGTCTCCGCCCCGCTCAGCCGAATCTGCACGGTGCACAGCGCGTGATCCTCGCAGGTGGCCGGGTTCTGGCAAACGCAGAGTCCATCGTTGCCGCACTGCATGTCGGCCGGGCAGCCGTCGGCGCAGGCCTTGGGCGCCGGGCAGCCCCCCTGGATCGAGAAGTCGATCTCGTCGTCGGTGGTCGCGGCGCCGCTGCCGACCGCGATCGAGAGCCACGGCAGCGGGCAGGTCCCGGCGGTCCCCGGATCGCAGGTGCGTCTGAATTCGTCCACCTGCTCGATGGTGGCGTTGTTGGCGTCGTACAGGCCGTGGTAGGCCTTTTTGAGCCTGAAGCTCCGGTTGGTCTGCCCCAGGTTGACGACCGCGAACGTCGCCTCGGTCCGGATGTTGGAGAACGACACGCTCGGCTCGCTGATCAGGAAGTTGCCGCTCTCCTCCTCGGCGCTCGTGTCGAGGGAGCTGCCGAGCGCGGTGCAGAAACCGCGGGCTCCGCTCTGGTCCAGCTCGCAGTAAGTGCCGCTGTTGCAGGTGGTGTCGCCGGCGGCGCATGGGAGGCGGCAGACCTTGCGGTTGCAGGCCAGGCCCGGGGCGCAATCCG
>JAFGSX010000607.1 GCA_016934455.1 Deltaproteobacteria bacterium | reverse complement strand
TGAATGATCTCGCGATCGAAGCGATCCGCGCCGCGATCGGCGGCTGTGCGATCGGCCAGGAGCTGGTCGTGCTCGAGGCGACCGGCTCGACCAACGATCTGGCCGCGCAGCTAGCTGCCGACGGCGCGCCTCACGGCACCCTGATCGTGGCGCGCCGTCAAAGCGCGGGACGCGGCCGCCGCGGACGCCGGTGGTGGCACGACGCCGACCACGGCATCGCCTGCAGCCTGGTGCTGCGCCCCGCGCTGCCGGCGAGCCGGGCACCCGAGCTGGTGCACGTGGCGGCGTTGGCCGTCGATGACACCGTCAACGGCCTCCAAATCGCCTCGCGCATCAAGTGGCCAAACGACATCGTGGCGCTGGAGCCGGGGCCGCCGAGCGACGGCGCGTGCGCCGGAGGCTGGCGCAAGCTGGCCGGTATCCTGGTCGAGAGCAGCCTGCGCGGAGACCAGATCGAGCGCGCCGTCGTCGGCATCGGGCTCAACGTCAACACGCCGGCCGGCGCCTTTGCCGCCGCGGCCGGTGGGCAGGCGAGCAGCCTGTCCGCTGTCAGCGGCGCGACGTACGATCGCGCGGCGCTCATCGGCGACATCTGCCGACACCTGGACCGGTGGTTCGCCCGCTGGCAAGGCGGAGGATTCACGCCGCTGCGCAGCGAGCTGGTGCGACGATCGGCGACCCTGGGCCAGACCGTGCACGTCACCGTCGACGGCCGTCCGGCCGTCGGTCGCGCCATCGACCTCACGGCCGACGGTGCGCTGCTGGTCGAGATCGCGCCCGGCCAGCGGGTCGAGATGCGCGAGCCACCCGCCGACAGATCATAGGAGCGCGTCGGCCACCGCCGCGATCACCCGCCGATCCCACACCATCAGCGCGTGCAGCGGCACCGGGAACTCGCGGCAGCGCGCGGGAGCGATGACCGAGCTGCGCGCGGGCACCACCATCAGATCGAACCGCGTCCAGAGCGAGGTGAAACCGTAGGCCGCGAGCACGGCGACGTCGCGGTTGAGGTCGCGCACGAAGTCGCTGCCCGGCCGAAGCTGCCGGCTGCCCGGCGTCGCCAACAGCCACGCCGCTCGGCTGCCGTGGTGCGGCGTCGAGATGGTGACCAGACGACCCAGCCGCGCCCCGCCGCCGAGCCGCTGCACAAAGTAGCGACAGACCATGCCGCCCATGCTGAAGCCGATCAGGTGGAACTTCTCGCTCGCCGGGACCTCGAGCTCGACCACGGCTGCGAGCTGTCGGGCCCAGCTCTCGAGCGGCTGCAGCCCGCCGCGCGGCCGCAGCGTCGGAGCATGGCAGACGAATCCGCGGCTCTCGAGATCGCGCGCCAGCGTCGCGAAGATGCGGCCGGTGTCGAAGATGCCATGCACCAGCACGGCGTGGCGAGCGGGCGACGTCACCCCCGGTCTCCTGGCCTCGCGCGTCAAAACAGCGCCGCCGCGTTCGGCACGCCCTCGACCGCGCACGGCCCCCACGGATCGGGATCGTCCATGCCGCGCCCGGCCCCCAGCGCGCGCGCGCGGCAGCCGCCGTGGCAGCGCGCCAGCTCCCGGCAGGCGCGGCAGACGCCGCCCGCCTCGAGCCTGCGCCACGGCCGCAGGTTGGGCGCCGCCATCCAGCAGTCGTGCAGCGCGTGTTCGCGCACGTTCCAGGCATCCTTCTCGTCGAAGAAACCGCAGGCCATGAACCGGCCGTCCGGCGTCACGGTCGCCGTCGTGTGCGCGCCGGGACAACCAAAAGTCGGCAGGTAGGGCGACAGGTCGGCGCGATCAATGGCCAGGCTGCGCAGCGGTGGTGCGCTGGCCGGCCAGCGCCGGACCAGACCTGCCACCAACTGCGCATACGCGGTGCGCTCGAGGTAGAGGTCGCGCGCGCGCGGCGCCAACTCGCGCGAGAGCCGAAACGGCATCAGCGCGACGCGCTGTACGGCCAACCCGCTGCTCAGCTCGGCCAGCCGGTCGAGCGAGCCGGCATTGGCGGAGGTGACCGTCACCCGAAGCTGCACCTGCGGCGCCCCGGCCGCCACCAAGTGCCGGATGCCGGCGACGGCCCGCTCGAAGCTGCCGGCGCCGCGCACCCGGTCGTGAGTCGCGGCATCGGCGCCGTCGAGCGAGACCGAGATGCTGCACAGCGGCGCCTCGGCCAGGACCGCGGCCACCCCGGGCGTGATCAGCGTGCCGTTGGTGAAGAGCCGTGCGTCCAGCCCGTGGTCGCCCAGCGCGCGCAGGATCTGCGGCAAATCGGGACGCAGCAACGGCTCTCCGCCGGAGAGCGCGAGGCTGGGACAGCCGATGCAGGCTAGCTGCGCGAACAGACGGCGGTAATCGTCGGCCGTCAGCTCGCCGACAGCCGGTGCCGCGCAGGTGTCGACAAAACAGTGGCGGCAGCGCTGGTTGCAGGCCCGGGTGAGCTGCACCTGCAGGTAGAGCGGTGCCGACAGCAGACCGACCAGCCCCGGCTCATCGACGACGCAGGCGCTGCAGCCGAGATCCTCGTCCAGCAGCCCCTGCTCCTGCCAGCACCAGATCAGGTCGGCCAGCTCGTCCATGCCGGTGATCAGCTCGGTGTTCAACCGGCCATAGCTCTTGATCACCGACTCGCCGCTGCGCGCGGCGTCGGCCAGCAGCGAGAAGTGCTCGGGCGCCAGCCGGTAGTACTCGTGGACGCGCGGCACGTAGAACAGGCCGCCGAACCACTCGCGGCGGAGAAAGCTGACGGCAAAAGAGCGCGGCTGTGGGGAGGCGATCACGATGGTTGGTTTGACGTCCTCGAGCCCGGTTTCTCGGAGCGCGGACAGCGTACCGGGGCGGGCCAAAACAGGTCAAGCGCACGCCAGACAGCGCACGCCGGACGCGGGCTCACGGCGACGCGCAGGCGTGCCGCGGATCTGGTCTCTTGAGCAGCGGCAGCCCGCCTTCCCACACCGCGGCGACCCGCTGCCAGACCGAGCGCAACAGATCGCAGTAGCCGATGTCGAAGACGCTCAGGTCGATCGCGGTATGCCCACCCAGCTCCGATCCGGCGTACAGGTCGCTGCCGACGATGCGCAGGTGCTCGACCGGACCGTGCAGGCGCGCCTGGTGCAACCGGGTTCCGTTGTCGATATTCCAGATGCCGAGCAACCCGCTCTCGTAGCCGACGATCAGCGTGCCCATCGGCCCCTGCAGCAACTGCACCACCGGGCTCGACGCCACCGCCTCGAACGAGAAGCTCGGCTTGCGCGTCCCGGGCCGGCGCGGCACCAGCTCGATGTTGCCCTCGCTAAAGCCGAGCACCAGCCAGTCCTCGGTCCGCAGCAGCGCGGTCACGCCGATGTCCGCCTCGTACGAGGCGCGCGGCGCCAGGTCCGGGCCAAACACGAAAACCTGGCGGCCGGCCGCCACCAGCAGCTCGCCGCCGTCCCACGCCACGGCGCTAGCCTCGAGCGGCAGGTCGCGCACCTTGCCGGACGGATCGAACAGCCGCACCTGGTGCGCCGCCAGCACCGCGCAGCCGCCGGGAAAGGCGAGCACGCGGCGCACGTCGGGCACCACGGTGTGAAACGCCTGGCGATCGGTGGCCAGATCCCACAGCTCGACCGCGCCATCGAAGGTGTGCAGGCAGAGCGCGCTCTGGTCGGCGCTCACCGAGGCCAGGCGGCCGTTGCCCTCGACCGCGCTGCGCCACTGCAGCGGCTTTCCGCTGCCGGCGATGGTGTCGGTGTCCAGGTCCAGCCAGCCGCGATGGGTGAGCAGCTCGGGCGGCGCGCCGTAGAGCACGGTGCCGCGCCAGTACGGCCGGCCGTCGGCGGCGTTCCACAGCCGCACCGTGCTGTCGTCGCCGATGGTGGCCACCAGCCGGCCGCCGCGGCCGAAGGCGATGCCGTTGACCTCGGTGCGGTGGCCGCTCAGCGTCCGGCTGGCGCCGGTGCGCAGGTTCCAGATGACGGCGGATCGGTCCGCACTGGCGGTGGCGATGCTGGCGCCATCCGGCGCAAAGGCGACCTGGTAGATGTTTGCCGCGTGCTCGCCGACCAGCCGGCTCCGACCGCGCTTCAGATCCCACACCCGCACGCTCTTGTCGTCGCCCACCGATGCCAGCAGGTTGCCACGCGGGGCGAAGTCGACTCCGGCCGGCGTTGCGGTGTGGCCGCGCAGCGTCGCTATCTCGCGCCGTTTGACGATGTCGAAGAGGTGGATCCCCTGGTCGAACGAACCGGCCGCGATGCGCTTGCCATCCGGGTGGTAGGCGACACAGCGCCACCACGAGCCTCCGGTCAGCCGACCCAGCTCGTTGCCGCTGTCCACGTCCCACAGCCGCAGCGTCTTGTCGTAGCTCACCGACGCGAGCTGTGTGCCGTCGGGGGAGAAGGCGACGCCCGACACGGTCGCGGTGTGGCCGGACAGCACCCGAAGCTGCGTCTGGGTCGCCAGATCCCACAGCCGCACCGTCTTGTCGTAGCTGGCCGAGGCCAGGATCTTGCCGCTCGGGTGATAGCTCAGGGAATAGACGTAGTCGCCGTGACCGGTGAGCACGCCGATCTGGTCGCCGCTCTCGATGTCCCACAGCCGGATCGTGCGGTCGAGGCTGCCGGTCGCCAACGAGCCACCAGCCGGGTTGAAAGCCACCGCGATGACGCCGGCGGTATGCCCCTGATCGGCGTGCTTCTGCGCACCGATGGTCAGATCCCAAAGCCGCAGCGTCTTGTCATTGGCCACCGAAGCCAATCGCTTGCCGTCCGGGCTGTAGCCGACGGCCTGCAGCGCACCGGTGTGGCCGACCAGCGTTTGCCGGATCTCCCCGCTGGCGGCGTTCCAAGTGCGGAGCGTCATGTCCGCGCCGCCGGTCGCGATGCTCTGGCCGTCGGGGCTGAACACCACGTCGCGCACGCGATCGCGATGGCCGCGCAACACCAGTTGCTGCGCGCCGGTGGCGACATCCCAGACGCGCACCGTCCCGTCATAACCGGCCGACACCAGCCTCTTGCCGGTGGCATCGAAGTCGACCGCCGAGATCTCCGCGCCGTGGCCGCCGATGACGCGCAGCAGGCTGCCTCCGGGCAGCTCCCAGATGCGGATGGTCTTGTCCGAGCTGCCGGTCGCGAGCAGCGCACCGTCGCGGCTGTAGGCGACGCTGAATACCTTGTCGGTGTGGCCGAGCAGCGATTTGTGGTGGCTGCCGCTCTCGACGTCCCACAGCCGCACCGAGTTGTCCCAGCTCGCCGACGCGAGCTGCTTGCCGTCGGGGCTGAAAGCGAGCCGCCAGACCGTGGTGCCGTGGCCGCGCAGCGGTCGCACCGAGCCCTGCGCGAGATCCCAGATCCGGATCTCGCCCGAGCCGCTGCCCGACGCCAGCCGCTTGCCGTCGGGCGAGAACGCCAGCGCCGTGAGCTGATCCTCGCTGCCGCGCAGCACCCGTACCGCCGTGGTCTCGACGTCGAACAGGTAGACGGTCTTGTCCTGGCTGGCGACCGCGACCGTGCGTCCGTCGGGCGCATAGGCCACGTCGTAAATCGGGGCCTCGAGCTCCTTGCGCCACAGCAGCGGCTCGCGGCTGAGCGTCCACCACAGCGCGCGCGCGTACGGCGAGTCCTGGCTCTCGAGCGAGCCGCGCAGCTTGGCGCGCGCCTCCAGCAGATCCTGGCGCAGGTAGGCCGCGCGCGCGCCCTCGCGCTGCGCCGCGGCCCACTGCACGCGCAGCCCGGCGCTCTGCCGCCGCGCCTCCCCGCGTTGCTGGAAGAAGGCCAGCGCCGCGATGACCGCGGTGACCGCGACCGCGGCCAGCAGCGAGATGGCCAGCCGCTTGGTGCGCTGCCAGCGCTGTTCGAGCCTTTTTCCGGCGGCCAGAAAATGCAGCACCCGGTCGGGCACCGCCGACGAGCAGCGCGCCAGCGTGCGCGCGGCGTCGCGCAGCGCCTGGCCGCGCCACACCTCCTCGCCGCGGCGGCCCCGTTTTTCCCACAGCTCGGCGGCCTGCTCGATCTCGACCAGAAAGCTGATCTCCTCCCGGCTCTCGTCGATCCAACGCGCCAGCCGCTTCCAGGTGCGGATCAGAGACTCGTGCACCAGCTCGAGCGTGGCGTCGTCGCCCTCCTCGCGCGTGCCCTTGCGCACCGACACCAGCCGCGACTGGGTCAGCCGATCCAGCACCGCCGGCGCGGCCGGTCCCAGCCCCTCGAGCACGCGGCTGCGCGCCAGCACCCGGCGGGTGCCCTCCGAGGTCACCAGCCGCAGCAGCAGCTCGCGCGCCAGCCGCACCTGCTCCGACGACAGCCCGGCCAGCACCCCGTCGGCGTGCTCGGCCAGGGCCCCGGCCACCCCGCCCATCGCCTCGTAGGCGCTGCGGCGCAGCAGTTGATTGTTGCGATCGCGGTGCTCCCACAGCATCTGGGTCGCGAACTGCAGCAGCGGCAGGCAGGCCGGCTCGCCGCGCACCGAAGCCACCATCGCCGGCACCAGCTCGGCGTCGTCGTAGCGGTAACCGACCGCCTCCACCGGCCGGGTCAAGATCTCCTCGAGCTGCTGCGGCGCGGGGCTGCGCACGACGGAGACCCGGCTCAGCGCCTCGCGCACCTCGGCACCGACCGCCAGCCGGCCCAAAAAATCGTCCCGCAGCGTGAACACCACCCGCACCGGTCCCTGCGGGTCATCGGCCGCGGTGCAGACCGCCTGCATGAACCGCTGCCGCAACTGCTCGTCCTCGACCAGGGTGTACAGCTCCTCGAGCTGGTCGACGTAGAGCAGCACCTTGGCGCTCTCATCCTCGGCGATCTTCTGCAGCATCAGCGCCAGCATCGCCGGCGACTCGAGGAGCTGCGCCGACAGATCGCGCTCGGCCTCGCCGGCCACACCCCGATCGCCGGCGGCGTCTTCCTCGCCGCTGCGCTCGCCGGGCGCTCGCTTGCCGGCGCCGACCGGCCGCATCTCCACGGTGCGCGAGCCGGGGCCGCTGCTGCCGCGCGTGACGTGCTCACCCGACAGCAGCCGCACCGCCAGCGTGTTGAACGGCTGTCCTCCCGGACGCATCTGCAAAACGATCCAGGGCCCCTGCTCGCGCAGGCGCGAGATGACGCCGGCCTGCACGAACGAGCTCTTGCCGGCGCCCGACGGCCCGACCACCGGCAGCACCGGTTCCTCGCGCAGCCGCTCGAGAAAGGCCGCGATCTCGGCGTCGCGGCCGAAGAAGAAATCGGCGTGGCGCTCGCCAAAGGGCAGCAGCCCGCGAAACGGGCTCTGTTCTCCGCCGGGCGCCAGCCGCCGGCGGTGGATCATCTGCTCCAGCGCCTCGACCGCCTGAGCCGCGGTCGGCCGGCGCGGCGCCTGCTTCTCGAGGCAGCGCGCGATCAGCGTCGCCAGATCGGCCGGCACCTCTGCGAAATCGTCGACCGCCGGAGCCGGATCGGGCCCGATCACCTCGACCGCGAGCGCGGTCGAGGTGGAGCCGATGAAAGGCCGGCGACCCGCCACCAGCTCGAACAGCATCACGCCCAGCGCCCAGACGTCGGCGGCGCCGGTCATCTCGTCCCCGCGCCACTGCTCGGGCGCCATGTACGAGGGCGTGCCGAGGATACGCTCGCCGCCCGCCAGCAGCGACGGCCGGGCCAGGGTGTCCCCGGCCAGCCCCGGGTCGGGCACGGTATCGAGGTCGGCGTGCACGTCGGAGAGCACCGCCGCCGGCAGCGACAGCTTCGCGGACAGCCCCGGTTTGTCGGCCAGATCCTCGGTCTGTTCCTCGTCGATCACCTTGGCCAGGCCGAAGTCGACCACCCGCAGCCGGCCGTCGCGCGGCAGCAGCACGTTCTCGGGCTTGAGGTCGCGGTGCAGCACGTTGTGGCGATGCGCTTCGGTGAGCGCCTCGGCGATGGCATGGCCGAGCCGCAGCGACTCGCGCAGACCCGGCCACTCCTCGCGCATGCGCTGCCGCAGCGTCTGCCCCTCCAGGTACTCGAGCGCGATGTAGGGGCAGCCGTTGTGCGCGCCGGCGGCGAAGACGGTGACGATGTGCGGGTGGCTGAACTGCGCGGTGGTGCGCGCCTCGAACAGGAAGCGCGCCACCATCTCGTGCGAGCCCAGCCGCTCGGGATTGATCACCTTGAGCGCGACCCGGCGCCCCAGGTTGGTGTCGCGCGCCAGGTAGACGTCGCCCATCCCCCCGCGGCCGACGAGGCGCACGATCTGAAAATGATCGACCACCTCGCCGGGCTCGAGCACGCGATCTCCTGACCCGGTCTGCCCATCGACGCCGGGGTGGCGTCGGTCGCGACGACTTATGACGGGCCAAGACTAGCGCGCTGTCGACACCCGGCGCAACGGCGACGGGCACCGTTCAGGCGCGACGGCGGAGATCGATCGACGCCCAGCTTCTCCGCTCAACGGCGATCGCCGTCGGCTGGAATCCTGTTCTCATCGGAGCGCCGCAGGCGGCGGCTGATCTCGCGAGCGATGTTCATGATCAACAGCGTGTAGCTGCGAATGTCGGCCTGGTAGACCTCGCGCAGCACGCAGTAGTCGAGCCGCCACAGCACGCACGGCGCGCCGGCGCGCACCGTCATCGAGCGCGGCTGCATGTCGATGAAGGAGAGATCTCCAAAAAACTCGCCGCTGCCGATCTCGAACATGACGAGGTCGACGGAGACCGACGGCTTGAACACCTCGAGCCGCCCGCTCTCGACGATGTACAGCTCGCGCGCGATGTCGCCCTCGCGATAGACGATCTCTCCGGCATCGATCTCGCGCCGTTCGAGCCGTTCGAGCAGTTGCTGGCGACACGATTCACCGAGACCGCCAAAGAGCGTATGGTCGGCAAGTTGCGGCAGCGACGTCTTCGGGTCCACGCTCCATCCGTCGCCCCCCACATCCCATTCAGCTCATATCCTGAGGCAGCACCGAAGTACATATTGGTGAGGACCAGATATGGCGGCCCAGCCGCTGCTGCGACCGGTCGCGATCGCCGACCCGCGACCCGCCGCTACGAGCCGACGGCGCGCGACTTGGTCAGCGCCGGCGCCTTGTCCTCGCTCGATCGGCCCATGCCGCGCAGGCCGATGCGGCTGATCACGTCGCCAAAGACGCGACGCGCGCCGGTCGCGCGCTCGAACAGTTGAGCGCTCATGCGATCGATGACGCGGGCGCGATCGGCCCGCCGCAGCCGCCGGCTCATCTCGCGCGCGATGTTCATGACGACCAGCGTGTAGCACTTGAGGTCGCTGACGTAGATCTCGCGCAGCGCCGCGTAGTCGAGCTTCCAGATCACGGCCGGCTCGGACGCGCACACGGTCATCGAGCGCGGGTGCATGTCGATGAAGGACATGTCGCCGAAGAACTCACCGCTCTTCAGCTCGCCCAGCGCCACCTCGCGGCCGTTGTGCTGCTTGTAGATTTCGAGCCGGCCCGACTCCAGCAGGAACAGCGCCGAGGCGCCGTCGCCCTCCCGGTAGATGGTGTCGCCCGACTTGCAGTCGACGCGCAGTAGATGCCGGGCGAGCTGGGAGCAGGCGTGCTGGCTCAGCCCGCCGAAGAGCGCACACCGCGCGAGCCATGCAGGGTCTGCAGTCAACACTGCCGCGTTCTCCGGATTACCCAAGAAGTACTAAATGCAGCCCTTGTGCCAGATCAAATATTCTCAAAATTGATAGGGATTTTTCTCCCTTTCTCGGCTGAAATCCGACCAGCTTACGGTTACCTGGCCACATTTTAAAAAAAGTCATTTTATTTCAACAAATTCCTACCATGTTAAAAATACCACACATACAAGGGACAAATTACCTCGGCACCATGCCGGAGACGAGAACCACTGGAGATTGTAGCCTTGTTCGAGACCGATGCCGGGTCGAGTCCAGGCCGGCGACGCGCGAACTCCGCTGGCACTCGTCCTGCCAACGCGATATGGCAAACCTGGCTCATCCGGAGGCACCCGTGCGCTGCTGCGTCGTCATCCCGGCGCGTCATGGCTCGACTCGGTTTCCCGGCAAGCCGCTGGCATTGCTCGCCGGCCGCCCTCTGATCTGCCACGTCGTGGAGCGCGCGACCGCAGCCCGGGTCGGCCCGGTCGTCGTTGCCACCGACGACGAGCGCATCGTCGCGGTCGCGGCAGCGGCCGGAGCGCGGGTGGCGCTGACCCGCGCCGACTGCCGCAGCGGCACCGACCGCGTGGCCGAAGCGGTGAGCGCGATCCCGCTGGCCGAGCTGGCCGCCGATGACGCGGTGATCAATGTCCAGGGCGACGAGCCGCGGGTCGAGGTCGCCGCCATCCGCGCCGTGGTCGCCGAGCTGTCGCGGCCCGGGATCGAGATGGCGACCGCAGCGGCCCCCCTCGACGCCGCGCTCGCCGAGTCGCCGCACGTCGTGAAAGTAGCGATTGACGGCGCCGGCCGTGCGCTCTACTTCTCGCGCGCAGCCATACCGTGGTCGGATGCGGCGGTCCCGCTGCCGCGCTGGCGCCACCTGGGCCTGTACGGCTACCGCCGCCGCACGCTGCTGCGGCTGGCCGCGCTGCCGCCGGCACCGGCCGAGCAGAGCGAGCGGCTCGAGCAGTTGCGGGCGCTGCACCACGGCATCCCGATCGCGGTGGTGCACGTCGCCGCCCCCTGGCGCGGCGTCGACACCCCGGCCGACCTGGCGGAACTGGAGCTCGCATCGGCAGACCCGGCGCTGGTCGGTGAATGGACAACGGAGCCATCGCCATGAAGACGGAGCGCCGCAAGTTCATCTTCGTCACCGGCGGCGTGGTCTCGAGCCTGGGCAAGGGCATCACCGCTGCCTCCATCGGCGCCCTGCTCGAGGACCGCGGGCTCAAGGTGACGCTGCTCAAGCTGGATCCCTACCTCAACGTCGACCCGGGCACGATGAACCCGCTGCAGCACGGCGAGGTCTTCGTCACCGACGACGGCGCCGAGACCGATCTCGACCTCGGCCACTACGAGCGCTTCACCACCGCGCTGATGAGCAAACAGAACAACTGCACCAGCGGCCGCATCTACGCCTCGGTGATCGAGAAGGAGCGGCGCGGCGAGTACCTGGGCAAGACGGTGCAGGTGATCCCGCACGTCACCGACGAGATCAAACGCTTCATCGTCGATTGCGCCGACGGCAACGACATCACCATCGTCGAGATCGGCGGCACCGTCGGCGACATCGAGAGCCTGCCCTTTCTCGAGGCGATCCGTCAGATGAAGTCCGACGTCGGCGCCCAAAACGCGCTCTACGTCCACGTCACGCTGGTGCCGTACATCTCCACGGCGGGCGAGGTCAAGACCAAGCCGACCCAGCACTCGGTGGCCGAGCTGCGCTCGATCGGTATCCAGCCCCAGATCCTGGTCTGCCGCTGCGAGAGATCGCTCGACCGCGGCATCAAGGAGAAGATCGCGCTGTTCTGCGACGTCGACGTCGGCTGCGTGATCGAGGGCCGCAACCTGCAGAGCGTCTACCAGGTGCCGCTGGCGCTGCACGCCGAGGGGCTGGACGATCAGATCGCCGAGCTGCTCAACATCTGGTCGCGGCCGTCGGGCATGGACAAATGGCGCCGCACCGTCGACGGCTTCGAGCACCCGACCGGGGAGGTGGCGATCGGCGTGGTCGGCAAGTACGTCGACCTGGTCGAATCGTACAAGAGCATCAACGAGGCGCTGGTGCACGCCGGCATCAGCCACGGCGTGCGGGCGCGGCTGTGCCACATCGATGCCGAGCAGATCGCCAGCCAGGGCGCGCGCGCGCTGCTCGCCGGCATCGACGGCATTCTGGTGCCGGGCGGGTTTGGCGAGCGCGGCATCGAGGGCAAGATCCAGGCGATCCAGTTCGCGCGCGAGAATCGGGTGCCATTTTTCGGAATCTGTCTCGGCATGCAGCTAGCGGTGGTCGAGTTCGCGCGCCACGTCTGCAACATGGAGCGCGCCAATTCGACCGAGTTCGACGCCCACACGCCGCATCCGGTGATCGCGCTGCTCGAATCGCAGCGCGAGGTGACGCGCAAGGGCGGCACCATGCGGCTGGGGGCCTACCCGTGCGCGGTGCAGCCGGACACGCTGGCGCGCCGCCTCTACGGCCAGGAGATGATCAGCGAGCGCCACCGCCACCGCTACGAGGTCAACAACGCCTTCCGCGATCCGCTGGCCGCGGGCGGGCTGGTCTTCAGCGGCCTCAGCCCGGACAGCGAGCTGGCCGAGATGATCGAAGTCGGGGATCACCCGCACTTCATCGGCTGCCAGTTCCATCCCGAGTTCAAGAGCAAGCCGTGGCAGCCTCACCCGCTCTTCAACGGCTTCGTCGGGGCGGCGCTGGCGCTCGCCAAGCAGCGGCGCGAGACCAAGCCTCCGACGGCGGTCCCATGAGCATCGCGGCCACCGCGCAGCAGCGCATCGGACCGGTCGAGCTGGGCGGCCAGGCGCCGCTGCTGCTGATCGCCGGCCCGTGCGTTATCGAATCGCTCCAGCACACGCTGGCGATCGCGCACCGGCTGCAGCAGATCGCGACCGCCCGCGGCATCGGGCTGGTGTTCAAGGCCAGCTACGACAAGGCCAATCGGACCAAGGGCGACGCCTTTCGCGGGCCCGGCCTAGACGCCGGGCTGCGCGTCCTGGCCGAGGTCAAGGCCGCGACCGGCCTGCCGGTGCTGACCGACGTCCACGACGTCAGCCAGGTCGAGCCGGCGGCGGCGGTCGTCGACGTGCTCCAGGTGCCGGCCTTCCTGTGCCGGCAGACCGACCTGGTGGTGGCCTGCGCCCGCAGCGGCAGGCCGGTCAACCTCAAGAAGGGGCAGTTCGTCGCACCGCGCGACGCCGTCCACATGGTGCGCAAGGCGCAGGCGGCCGGCGCCAGCGCGGTCTCGATCACCGAGCGCGGCTTCGCCTTTGGCTACAACAACCTGGTGGTCGACATGCGCGGCCTGGCCCAGCTTCGGCAGATCGGCGTGCCGGTGATCTTCGACGCCACCCACAGCGTGCAGCTACCCGGCACCGCCGACGGCGCCTCGGGCGGCGAGCGCGAGATGGTGCCGGTGCTGGCGCGCGCCGCGGCCGCGGTCGGCGTCGACGCCCTCTATGTCGAGGTGCACGACGCGCCCGAGCGCGCCCCCAGCGACGCGGCCAACGCGCTGACCTTCGAGCTGCTCGAGCAGGTTCTCGAAGCCGCGATCGCGATCGACGCGCTGGTCAGCGGGCGGCGCCGGCGATGAGCGAGCCGGCCTTCGACCTGGCGGCGGTGCGACTGGTCGCCTTTGACGTCGACGGCGTGCTCACCGACGGCCGTCTCTACCTGGATGACCAGGGGCGGGAGCTGCACGCCTTTCACGTCCGGGACGGCATGGGGATGGCGCTCGCCCGGCGCGACGGCCTGCTGCTGGTTGCGCTGTCCGGCCGCGACTCGCCCGGCGTGCGGGCGCGCCTGCAGGAGCTCAGGGTGTCCGAGATCCACCTCGGCGTGATCGACAAGGCGCAGGTGCTGAGCGAGCTGGCGCAGCGGCTGCAGATCCCGCTCGCGCAGACCTGCTTCGTCGGCGACGACGTCAACGACCTGGCGGCGCTGGCGATCGCCGGCCGTTCGTATGCCCCGGCCGACGCGCACCCGCGGGTCCGCGCGGTCGTGCACAGCGTGACCCGGGCGGCCGGCGGTCACGGCGTGCTGCGCGAGATCCTCGACGCCATCTACCAGGCGCGCAAGGCGGCCGCGGCGTCAGCGAGCTCCCGCCAGAGCTAGCCTCACACAAAAAATACGAGATCAGCACCGCCGTCACTCGACCACCGCGGTCGACTCCGCCGGCGGGCAGATGCCGTAGACCAGCGGCACCGTGAACAGCCAGAGCTTCTCCGGGATCTCGCGCGCCAGGATCAGCAGCGCGCCGCCGCCCGCCGCGGCCACGCCCGTGATCCCGGTGGCCAGCACCACGGCCGCGTAACGCTGCATGTCCCGGTTGGCCGTGAGGTCGACGGCCGCGGTGGTGGTGCCGACAAAGAACAGGGCCGCGCCGCCGAACAGCAGAGCCTGGCCGATCGCCCCCATCCAGCCGCGGGCGCCGACCAGGATGTCGATCGCGGTGTCGACGCCGTGGTAGTCGTGCTCGCTCTCGCCCAGCAGGTCGCGGCCGGTGCGCCGGATCTGTTCCTTGAATGCCGCGCGCTGGGCGTCGGACTTTACCACCGCGCCCACCACCGGGATCCAGAAAGACCACCGGTGGTGGGCCTTGGCGCCGCCGGCCGTGGCGAGCAGCGCCCCAGCCCTGAAGAACGGATTGAGGGGCGGCTTGATCCAGGCGCGCTCGGCAAGCTGTCCGGTCTTTGGCGGCGCCACCTCCGACGTCAGCAGGCGGTAGACGCTCTCGAAGACCCAGTCGCCGGCGTGCTCCTTGAACTTGTGCATGAAGACGTAGGCGATGCCGCCGAGCGAGATCAGGCCGGCGACGCCGACCGGGATGAAGGCGGGGTAGAAGATCAGCGCCGGCACCGCGACCGCTCCGTACACCAGCGCGAGCGCCACGATTCCCGCGATGGTCGGCACCTCGAGCAGATCGCGGAACAGTTTCTGCGCCACCAGCGCCACCGCCGGCTGCCACAGGAAGCTGTCGCGCCGGCCGTGGTGCGCCTGGACATAGTCGATGGCGAGCAGCGCCGGTACCAGGCAGGCCCACTCGACCACGGTGCCGACCACCTCGCCGACGCCCGGGATCAGCGTCAGCGGCATGACGATGGTCGAGCACGCCTCGATGCTGCCCTCGGCCAGCGCCTCGGCGGTGTCGTCGGCGTCGGGCCAGCGCACGGTAGAACCGGTGGCTGGCGGGCCAGCCGGCCTGGCTGGCGCGGGAGTCGCCGTCGCCGCGGCGGCGGCCGGTTGCGACGCCGCAGCCGCGGGCGGTGACGCCATCCCGCTCGACGGTTCGCTGGCCGGTGCCCCGGTCTCGGCGACCGCCCTGGCCGGCACCAGCGCGGCGACCACCAGGGGCGCGAGCAGCCACTGCCGCACCAAACCCGCAACGCGCGTTGCCGCCATCGTCGGCTCCTGCGAGGTGTGTGGGATGCCCCGGCGCTCGGGCCGGGATCATTTGGCTGCCGGATTGCCCTCGACGACCTGCACGTAGACCAGCCGCAGATCGTGCAGGATCGCGTCGAACAGGTGCTTCTCCTCCGGCGTCAGGTTACCCCTGGTTTTCTCGTGCAGCACCTGCAGGATGTCGATGGTCTGCCGCGCCAGCGCCAGCTCGCGCACGTGCTCGCCGGTGTCCGGATAAGGGATCAGGCCCAGGTGCATCAGCGCCTGCTGCGCCAGGCTCTGTATGAAGGTCGCAAAATCGATCGGGAATCCCGCCGCCGGCCGGTCCGGCACGGGCTGTCGAGAGGTGCCGGAATCGGCAGCGGCCGCGGTGGCGGCGGCGGAAGCGTCGGTGGGCGCGGCTGCCTCCGGCTCGGTCTCGGGTCTTTCCGCTCCGTCCTCGTCGAGCCGGCGGCGATCGACCACCTTGACGCTGTCGCGCCTCTCCTCGTCCTGGCTCATGTCTGCCTCCGCTACAGCTTGAAGCCGTACTTCCCCACCCTGCGGTCGCGCTTGACCATGAACACCACCTCGCCCCGGCGCCGCGCCTGCAGCAGCACCTGCCTGAAATCGCGCAGCTCCATCACATCCACCGCATTGACCTGCAGGATCACGTCGCCCGGCTTGATCCGGGCGCGCGCGCCGGGCGAGCCGCCGCGCACGGCGGTGACCAACACGCCGCGGTCGCTGGGCAGCCGGTAGCGCACGCGCAGCGGCTCGGTGATGGCGGCGACCGTGATCCCGAGCTGGCCCTCGACGATGCGGTCGGCCAGCTCGAGCGGCACCTCGCCGGCGACGATGACCAGATCGACCGGCTTGCCGTCGCGCTGCACCTGCATCTTGACCTTGGCGCCTGAGGTATAGTCCCGCATCTTGGCGGCGTAGTCCTCGGGTGTCTCGATCGGAAAACCCTCGACCGTGAGCACGATGTCGCCGACCTGCACGCCGCCCTTGGCCGCCGGCCCGCCGGGCTCGACGCTGACCACCCTGGTCGCGCTCTTCTGAGGCAGCCGGCTTTTCTTGAGGTCGGCCTCGCCCAGCGCCGCCAGATCGAGACCCAGATAGGCCTGGCTCACGGTACCGGTCGCGATCAGCGAATTGACCACCCGCCGCGCCCGGTTGACCGGGATGGCGAAACCGATGCCGATGCTGGCACCCGGCCCGTAGATGGCGGTGTTGATGCCGATCAGCTCGCCGTTGATGTTGAGCAGCGGCCCGCCCGAGTTGCCCGGATTGATCGAGGCGTCGGTCTGCACGAAGTCATAGTAGGTGCGGCCGTCCGGCGCGTGGATGTTGCGGTGCAGCGCGCTGACCACGCCGGTGGTCACGGTGTGGGACAGGCCAAACGGGTTGCCGATGGCGATGACGGTCTCGCCGACGAGCAGCTCGGTGGAATCGGCCATCGGCACAAAGGGCAGCCGATCGTCGGTCTGTAGCTTCAGCAACGCCAGATCGAGGTCCGGATCGCTGCCGACGACCTTGGCCTCGTACTCGCGCTTGTCGACCAGAGCCGCCTTGATCCGCGCGCCGCGCTGCACCACGTGAAAATTGGTGAGCACGTGCCCGGCGCTGTCGATGATGACGCCCGAGCCGAGGCTGGTCATCTCGAGCTTGCGCCTGAAGCGGGGCTCGAAGATGTCCCGGAAAAAATCGCCCGACGACTCGAGCCGGGCCACCATCTCCTCGGTGTAGACGTTGACGACCGCCGGCCCAGCGCGCTCGACCGCGAGCACCACCGCGCTGCGGCGCAGGTCGTCCTTCGGCGGGTACTTGCCGGGGTCGCCTACGGGAGCGCCGGCCTGCGCCTCGGCGGCCAACGCGATCAGCGCGCCGGCGACCAGAGCAAACCCTTGCCCTTGCAGAGGGACGACCGCGACCGCGGATCTCAAGCGCGCCTGTCCTCGCCGTTACCTGATGAGGGTATGTCGTCGAGATCGAGAAGCTCGCTGGCGCCGGAGACGTCCGGCAGATCCTTGAGCCTCTTGGCCAGCTCGCGCTCGGACAGCACACCCTTGCGGACATAGCGGTCGACCACCCGCCGATCGAGTATCCGGTCGTTCAACTGCGCCTGTTGCTTGGCCATGCTTCAACCTCGTCAGCGCCGACCCGGGATCGAAAACCAGATCGTCCGGCGGCACAATATGGTGGTAGCGCCGCGGCCTGTCAAGCCACGGCCGAGCGCTTTTCTGAGGCGGCCAGGTCCGCTAGACTCGAGCTCTCGAGAGCAGGCGGCCCCGGGTGGGCGCGGCCGGGCCCGGGCGGGCAGCGGGATTCAATCCGCGGGACTCGGCAAAGGTGCTGGCCATGGATTCGACTCGGCGCAAGGCGCGGGCCGCCTCGATCTCTGTGGTCTCCAACTCGGCCCTGGTCGTCGCCAAGCTGGTCATCGGCCTGCTCACGGGGTCGGTCTCGGTGATCTCCGAGGCCATCCACTCCGGGATCGACCTGATCGCGGCCGGAATCGCCCTGTTCGCGGTCAAACAGGCCACCAAGCCGGCCGACGAGGAACACCGCTACGGCCACGGCAAGATCGAAAACCTCTCCGGCACCGTCGAAGCGATGTTGATTTTTCTGGCCGCGATCTGGATCGTCTACGAGGCGGTGCACAGGCTGATCGCGCGCACGCCGGTCGAGATGGCCGGTCTCGGCGCGGCGGTGATGGCCGGTTCGGCGATCGCCAACTTCTTGGTCTCGCGCATGCTGTTCCGCGTCGGCAAGGCGACCGACTCGATCGCTTTGCAGGCCGACGCCTGGCACCTGCGCACCGACGTCTGGACCTCGGTCGGCGTCATGGCCGGCCTGGTCGCGCTCGTCCTCGCGCAGCGCTTCTTCCCGGCCTGGGACCTCTGGTGGCTGGACCCGGTGGTCGCCATCGGAGTCGCGTTACTCATCGTCAAGGCCGCCTTCGACCTGGCGCGGCAGTCGCTGCGCGACGTGATGGACCAGAGCCTGCCCGCGGACGAGGAGCGCTGGATCGTAGACCACGTGCAAACGGTGCCCGGCCTGTGCGGTTTTCACGGCCTGCGCACGCGCAAGGCCGGTTCGCAACGCTTTGTAGATTTTCACATGCTGGTCGACCGCGACCTGTCGGTCGAGGCCGCGCACAGGCTGTCGCACGACGTCAGCGACGCCATCGAGCGCCACTTCGGCGGCGCCAGCGTCACGATCCACATCGAGCCGTGCGACGGCCGGTGCTCGCCGACCTGCCTGGCCGGCTGTATGCTCGATCCCCAGCGCCAGGCGGCGGTGCGCGACCGCCGGGCCGCTCCGTGAGAGGCCCAAGTGACCGACAAACGATCCCGGCGCCCGCTCCGGCGCCACCTGATAGCGCTCTGCGGCGGCGCGCTGCTGCTGGCCGCGCTGGCGGCGCTGGTGGCGGCCGATGCGCCGCGCGTCATCTACCGCAGCCGCTCGCCCTACAACGAGATCATCGTCACCGAGAGCGAGCGCGGCCGGCGCGTGCTGCTGTTCGAGCCCGGCGGCGACGAGCAGAGCTCGATCGACCTGCTGCAACCGGAGGCGCTGCAGGCCGATTACACCAAGGCGATCACGACCGGGCTGGCGCTCATCGCGCCACCGCGGCGGGCGCTGATGATCGGCGTCGGCGGCGGCTCGGTCGCCAGCTACCTGCACCGCAGGCTCCCCGAGCTCGACATCGACTGCGTCGACATCGACGCCGAGGTGGTGGCGGTGGCGCAGCGCTTCTTCAGGTTCTCGCCCGACGCCAGGATGCGCGTGCACATCGCCGATGGCCGGCGCTTCGTCGAGCAGAGCCGCGACCGCTACGACCTGATCATCCTGGACGCCTACAACAGCGACGACGTCCCGCTGCACCTGACCACCGCCGAGTACCTGCGAGCGGTCCAGCAGCGCGTCGCGCCGCGCGGCGTCGTCGTCAGCAATCTGATCTGCGAGGAGCTCAACCGGCTCTACCCGGCCATGCTGCGCACCTTTCAGGAGGTGTTCGCCGACGTCTACTCGGCGCGCGCGAGCCGCGGCTACAACTGCGTGGTGTTCGCCTTCAACGAGCCGCGCGCGATCGCAGCGGGAGATCTGCGCCGGGAGCTGCTGCGGCTGGACCGGGAGCGGAGCTTCGGCTTCGATCCCAGGCCGATCGTCGTCGACGGCTGGCGCCACGAGACCGTGCGCGCGGCCGGCGTTCGCGTGCTGCGCGACGCCGAGCTAGCGCCGGCGTCGCTGCCGGCGAGCGCGCTAAAAACAGGTGACAGGTGATAGGTTGC